>NZ_JAMYQT010000015.1:0-171658 GCF_040320985.1 Mesorhizobium sp. M0571 | reverse complement strand
GTGCATCGGACCCCGTTCCTGAATCTGGTAACTCTTTGTCACAAAAGAAGTTTCTCAGATTCTTGGGGCCGATGCACCCCTTACCTTGAGATATTCAGGCTAGGGCACGGTCGAACGCGCCATCCTCAAAGTGCAGGGCGCAGGCATCCGCCTGACGGATTTTTATCCGCGGATCGGTGTTGCGCCGGATTGCCTCCTCGACGAAAACGGCCGAAAAGTCGATCGCCGCGACCTCACCGAGGTCAGCGGCCTTGACGAGCGCGAAGGTCAGACTGCCGGTGCCGCATCCGACGTCGAGGATCTTTCGCCGTCGGCAAGCCCCACGAAGTCGATGAACAGCGGCGCGAGTCTTTGGCTCCAGCGGCCCATGAGCTGCTCATAGCCGGCAGCATGGTGAACATTGAAACTTGAAGTCATCGAACCCTCCCTTAGCATAAGCTAAACCTCGACACAGCGATTGCCAAGGCGGGCGAGCATTCGTCCCACCTTGGGGCGGCCGTTGGCGAAAGCTAACTTACGGATGCCGGGTTGCTTCGCGGATTGATGTCCCCGCGTCGGCCTCGATTAGCCTCAGCTAGTTATTCGGCCGGCAGCCCGCGACGTTTCAATTCGCTGCGCGGCACCGGATCTCCGACACGGAAGCCGAAGGAAATGACTTTCGTCGCGTCCGGATCGACCTCGCAACGAAAGCTCAGGTCGTACCACTGCCCGTTGACGGGAAAGGGTGCACTGGCGACGTTAAGGACCGTGCCCTCCTTCAACCGATACTTGGGAATGCTGTCAAAAAAATAGGGGGGCGAGGCGTGGAGCAACTGCCCGCCGAGTTCCGTGGCGCAGAGCTGCCCGACCCGTTCGCCGCGCGGCAAAGCAGCCATTGCGATTGTCGCTATCGGATCACCGGTTGCTGCTTCCGAGAACAACGTCTTGGCTTGCTGAAGCTTCAAGAGCTTTTGCCCTTTGGTGACGTCCGCTGGCTTCGGCTTAGCCGGCGCGGATGCGCCAGGCGACGGAGCCGGGTCTTTATCGTCGACCGCGGTCACGTCCGGCGCCTGTGCAAGGTCCTGTTTATTGGGATCTTGCGGCGCCGTCGGTTGTTGCGAACCATCCTCCGCACTGTTGCCGTCCAGAGACTTGCGAGGACCGGCGTCCTTCTCGCGGAATTGGAAGACAGGCCTCTGAGGTGCATTCCGGGCAGCATCTTTGCTCGTCGGCGCCGGCGTCTTTGCTTCCCGCGGCTTTTCGGGCTTGGGCGGTTCCGCGAGGGGCGGAGGTTCGACCTTGGCCTTCTCCGATGGTTTGGGTGGCGGCACCAGATCCACCCCGATGGCCTGCTCCTTCTGCGGCTGCGAGGGCGATACCGGCAGTGCGGATAAAAGAAGCGCGGCGGCGAGCAAATGCAGGACAAGGGAGGCAGGCAAGGCCCACCTGAATACCCGGCGCTGATCCCATATGTCGTCCTTCATCGTAACCGGTGTGTGGAATGAAATATTGGCGGCATCAAGCATCCATGCGGTCAAACTTCGAAATAGCGCGCTGCGAATCGAACCGTCGGTGGCTGTCGAACGGCGCTCGTTCAAACGCGTGGCGCCGGCCTCATGCACGCAGGGGACTGGGCCACGGCAGCAGATTCAGCAGCTCGTCGTTTCACGCGGCCAGCAGGCACGCCCTGCCTGCACAGTTGTCGCCCGGTTGAAATTTCCTGAAAGGCGGTTCGCCGGTCACAAGGAAACCGATAGCCCACCGTCAACGGCCAGCACATGTCCGTTGACGTAGGCGGCAGCGTCGGAGGCGAGAAACACCACGGCCCCGCCGAGTTCCTCAGGCTGGGCCCAGCGGCCTGCGGGGGTTCGTGCCTCTACCCATTTGGTAAAGGCCTCGTCGTTTGTAAGTGCGGTATTGAGCTCGGTAGCGAAATAGCCGGGGGCGATCGCGTTGATGGTGATGCCGTGACGGCCCATCTCAGCGGCAGTGGAGCGTGTCAGTCCATGCAGGCCCGCCTTTGCCGCCACATAGGCGTGAATGGTGGGACGGCCAAGGATCGCTGCAACCGATCCGGTGTTTATTATACGCCCGAATTTGTTTGGCAGCATTAGCCGCACCGCGTCGCGCATCATGCGGAAGCATGCCGAAAGATTGACGGCAATCACACGGTCGAAATCCTCGTCCTCCCATTCGGTCAACTGTCTCCGATGCTGGATGCCAGCGTTGTTGACCAGAATATCGAGGCGGCCGTGGCGTTCGACGATTCCTTCGAGCGACGCTCTTGAGATCGCAGCGTCTGTGACATCGAACGGCAGCGCTTCGGCACCTATGCTTTCGGCCGCTGCGGAGAGGGCGCCCATGTCGCGGGCATTGACGATCACCGTCGCGCCGTTTTCCGCAAGTGCCTTGGCCATGGCGAAGCCGAGACCACGCGAAGCACCCGTGACCAATGCGACACGGCCCTTGAGCGAGAACAATTCCGACATTGAGATACTCTTGTGAAAAGGGCGGGAGTTTCCTCCCGCCCGAAAGCACTATTTGGCGACGCAGGTATCCGCTGTCTCCGGAGTGCAAACGTCGAGGCCCGTGTAGGTCGGGTCGGCCGGTGGAGCCTTGCCGTCCTTCATGTCCTTTAGCGCCATCATCGTCTTATAGCCCATCTCGAACGGCCGCTGGCCGACCTGGCCAAGGGAGAAACCTTCCTTCATCTGGTCGATCTGAACGGGAAGCGTGTCGGCGACGACGAGGGCGAGGGCTTTCGAGGCGATCTTGTCCTTGTACGGTCCGACCGCGGCGCGGTTGGCATCGGGGATGAATTGCGGGAAGCCGCCGGTCGGGATGAACGCGTCGAGGTTCGGGTTTTTCGCCATGATGTCCTCGAACTGCTGCACCGAAAGCGGAAAATCATCGTTGGTGTAGAGCGGACAGCCTTCGATTTCAGTCCAACCGTTCTGGCCCGTCAGTCGGTCCCCGGGCGAGGCTGCCGATTTGGTGCCCGAAAGCGTATCGCGAATGCCCTGCATGCGTTCATTGTGGTTGGCCGCCGCCGCGCCGCCCGACTGGATGCAGATCGTGCCGCCTTTGGGCTTGATCTGCATGGCAAGCTTGGCAAGGTTCACGCCGATCTCATAATTGTGCGTGCCGATATAGGCGACGCGAAGATCTTTGTTCTCGGGAAGGAGATCGGAATCCCAGGTGAGGACCGGGATGCCGGCTTCCTTGGCGGCCTGCAGCGCAACCGCCATCGCCGCGGCGTTCGATGGCGATACGGCGATGCCGTCCACCTTCTTGGCCACGAGATCCTGCACGATCTGTACCTGCTCGTCGCCGCCGCCATGCTCGCCGGGGCCAATATACATGCACTCCACGGCGCCATTGGATTCGGCTTCGGCCTTCTTGCAGCCATCGCGTGCCTGGTCGAAGAAAGGATTGTTCATGTTCTTCGGCACCAGGGCGAAGGTGTATTTCGCCTGGGCGCCGGAAACGGCGAGCACCATTGCGCCAAGCGCCACGGCGGCCGTCAGCAGATGTTTTTTCATGTGACGTTCTCCTCCTGAGTGTGATCCCGCCGGCCTCCCGCCGGCGGGTTTCTAGCGGCGTTTTTTGGGCATCAAGACTGCCAGCGACGCGGCGAGAATCGATTTGCCGCCGGTTTGCATGCCCAAAAGAACCGCAAGAACGATGAAGGCGCCGACAAAGGCACCCTGCCAATTTGAATCGATGCCGGCCATCAGCAGCGCATTCCTGATCACCTCGAGGAACGCCGAACCGATGATCGCACCGAAGGCCGTGCCGGCGCCGCCCATGAGGCTGGCGCCGCCAATGACTGTCGCGGCGATCACGCGCAGCTCATAGCCTTGGCCCATGGCATTGATGGCCGAGCCGTTGTAGCCGAGGAGCAGGAGCGAGGCGAGCGAGGCAGTGAAAGCCGAGAAGAGATAGGCCTGGAATTTAATCCAATTGACCGGAACGCCGGTGAGCCGTGCCGCCTCCTCATTTCCGCCGATGGCGAAGAGATGCCGAGCCCAGGCAGTAAAATTGAACACGAAGCCGACAATCAGGGCCAGGATCACCATGGTCCAGAACTGCGATGACAGTTCTGGTATCCAGTGCGGTGCCCAATCCTCGGGTCCATGCCGCGGCCATTTCGCCTGACCGATCGCCTTCACGATTGGAGCATCGGGCCCGAACTGGTAGAGCATCTGGTTGGCCGAGAATACCACCGCCAGCGAGCGCGCGACGGACAGCATTCCGAGGGTGACCACAAAGGACGGCATTCCGACATAGGCGACAAAGAATCCGTTGACCGCGCCGCAGGCCAGACCGGAGAAAAGGCCCATGGCGAAGGCGACGTACCAGGGATAATGCCAAGTGAGGAACAGACCGGCGACGATGACCACCAGGCCCATGATCGAGCCGACCGACAGATCGATGCCACCGGTGATGATCACGATCGTCATGCCGAGGGCCATGATGCCGAAAGGTGCGAAGTTGCGCGTCACATTGGCGACGTTTTCGGAGGTGCCGAAGCTCGGTTCCATGGCTGTCATCAAAATGACGAGAGCGATGAGCGCGATCGTCACCCAGAAGGGCTGACTCGAAAACACACGTTGGAGAGCCGTCTGTTCCTTGGTCGAGACGAAGTCCGACATGGCCGGCCGGCCGGTTTCCCCGACTGACTCCCTAACACTAACTGACTCCCGAGCACTATTCGCCACGGATAGCCCCCGTTATCAGTCCGGTGATTTCCTCGGGCGAGGTGTTGCCGGCGTCCTTGTCAGCCACCTTCGAGCCTCGCCTGAGCACGATGATACGATCTGCGACGGCGAAAACGTCAGGCATTCGGTGGCTGATCAACATGACGCCAACTCCTTGCGCCTTGAGGCGTCGGATCAATTCGAGTACTTCCGCCACCTGGCGTACGGAAATGGCAGCCGTCGGTTCATCCATCAACACCAGCTTGGCGTTCGAAAGCCGGGTCCGCGCGATGGCGACCGCTTGGCGCTGCCCACCCGACATCTTCCTGACAAGGTCGCGCGGCCGGGTTTCTGACTTGAGTTCCTTGAACAGCGCTGCCGAGCGGTCGATCATTGCCTGCTTGTCAAGAATCCTGATCGGCCAGAAGCCTTTCTTGATCTCGCGGCCCAGAAAGACGTTCTGCGCGGCCGTCAAATTATCGGCGAGCGCCAGGTCCTGATAAACGACTTCGATCCCCTTGGCGCGGGCCTGGACGGGTTGGTGGAAGTGGCAAACCTCGCCGTCCACGACAATTTCGCCGTCGCTCGGCGGAAAATTCCCGGCCACGGTCTTGACTATCGTCGACTTGCCGGCGCCGTTATCCCCCATCAGACCCACGACTTCGCCTCGCTCCACCTGGAAGCTGACGTCGGTCAGGGCCTGGATAGCTCCGAAATTCTTGGAAACGTTGCGAACCTCAAGCACCGGCATCGCGGTCCTCCCGGGACAACATTTGTCGATTTTGTCCCTGGTTTATGCAGAGCAGCTAATCAGTGAAACGTATTCAACACAATCATTTATTGGATCAGGCTTTCCGGCAGTGACACGCGTCGTATGAGGCCGTGACTTGGTAGCTGCCGCGGACGACCGAGGCTGCCGGTGCGTCGTTACAACCATCGCCAGGCAATCGCCAGGCATTCGTCAGGCTTGCGCTGCTTCATATCCGTTTCGCGCCGTTTCGGGTGAAACGGAGGTTAGCATTTTGCCAGCGGTGCCAACGGTTCAGGTGCGGAGCGCGGCAGAACACGGCCTTGCGTCATTCAAACACACGAGGACAGTAGCCAAGCCTCTCCCTAGCGTGGCGTCGGCCTCCTGCGCGCAGGAGACCGGACCACGGCAGCGGGGCCAACAGTCCGTCATTTCACGCGGCCAGCGCGCACGGGCAGGGGGATAAACCCGTATTCGGGGGAGGCGAGGATCAAGTGTTGAAAGTTCGCTCACTAACGGCGCTGCACGAGAGGGATATTCGGTCATGAATTTCAAAGGTTTGATCAAGCGTGCCGAGACTGTGGAGAGAGCGTTCAAGGAGCTCGAAACCGATTTGGCGGATGCGTTTAGCGAATGTCTCAACGTGGACGATCAGTCGCCGTTGAACAACCTCACTGTGTCGGATGAGAATCTCGCGGCAATGGATGACAGCTCGCAACTCGAGGACAATGCGGACGCTTTCGAGACCGCGCGACGGTTGACTCCCCATACGCAAACCCGGCTGGCTGCACTAAGTGCGGTCGATGGGCTCTTTCACGACGCGCAGGAATATCTGGGGGAAATCAATGCGAAACTGTCGGAGATCGCGACCTCGCATCATCTGACAGGCGAATTCCTGAAGCTCCTCCACGGCGACATTCTTCGCGCCAACGAAATGGAGCTGGCAAATACCAGCCTGACCGCGCAACAAAGAGTGCTGTCCGAACAGCTCCACGACGCAACCAGAAAGCAACGCGAGCGCGACAGCGCTATCGAGGCCCTGCAGCAGCACGAGGCGAGCCTGGTCGAGGACAAGGAAGCACTTCGCGGTGCGCTGGCTGCAGCCAGGCTGGAACTCGTCGTGGCAGGCAATGCGAGCGCAAAACGCGAAGCCGAGTTCGGCGAGCTTGTCAAAACGCTCTCGGCCAGAGCGGTCGAGGCCAACAGACGCTCGCGCGAGAACGAGACGCTGCGGGAGAAACATGTCAGCCTGTCGATCGACCTCGACAAGGCGCAAAAACGGGAGGCTGAGGCGCGGCACAGGCTGGACGAACTCTCGACTGTCCATGCCAATGACGCCGCGCAAGTCTCGGAACTGCTGGCCGCGCTTGGCAAGAGCGAGAAAGAGGAAATGCGGCTGCAGAAATCGCTCGATATGGCGCAGACGAAGCTGTCGGAAATGACGGAAGCGGCCCGCATCAGGGACGGTGACAGGGAAGCCGAGCTTGCACGCGGTGTCGCGGAGATGACCGGCTTGCGTTCTGAAATCGAGGATCTTCGATCGCGACTGGAGCTTGCCTCGAACCACAACAGCGAAGCCGTCACCGAGATCGCCAGGCTCAAGGCTCAAGCGAGCGACGCGGTAGCCGAAAAGCAAATTGCCGAGGAAAAATTGTCTGCTCTCATGAAGGAGAGCGAACACGACAAGATGAACCTTTCCGCGGTCAGCGCGAATTTTTCGCAGCTTTCCCTGCAGCAGGCATCCGAACAGATACAGTTCGACGTCCAGCGGCAGGAATGCGAGGATCTGCGAGCCGAAGTCGCGTCCCTTCAAGCCCGGGTCAAGGAACTGTTGCCCTATGAGCGGCTCCACAAGGTCACCAACGCCAGACCGCGTGAAGACGGCGTGGTCGAGATCACCGCTACGGTGGCGGAGAAGGCCCGCGCCAGCAGGCGGCGCCTTCGCCTGCGCGCTGCATCGTAGCTCAGGCGCGGCCGTTTAAATTTCGACTGGTGTGAATCGGACATTCATTGATGGAGGCGGATCGTTCGTGAGGGCTGGCCTCCCCTGCGTCAGGCTGCAATAGTGTATGCGGGCGACATGGAGGAGGCTGGAGCATGCGGCTGGATCGGAATCTGCATCGTTGGAGGATGTTGGCCTTCATCATCGTCATGGTGCTTTCGCCGAAAGCGGCGTCGGCCGATACCATCCCACCCGACAGGATCGCCGCGGCCCTTGCGAAGCTCGAATTACTCGCCGAAGGCGCCGTCGCGGATGGTGCCGTACCCGGTCTCGCCATCGGGGTCGTGCATGGCGATGAGGTGATCTTCCTCAAGGGGTTCGGGCATCGCGAGGCCGGCAAGCCGGGGGCCGTCGATGCCGACACGGTGTTCCAGATCGCCTCCCTCTCCAAACCGGTCTCCGCCACCGTCGTGGCGGCGCTGGTCAGCGAGGGAATTGCTTCGTGGGATTCGAAGATCGCCGACCTCGATCCGGCCTTCAGGCTCGCCGCGCCCTATCCGACCAGCGAACTCACCGTCCGCGATCTGTTCGCGCACCGCAGCGGACTTCCCGGCACCGCGGGCGACGACCTCGAGGACATTGGCTATGATCGTGCGGAGATCCTGCGTCGCCTGCGGTTCGTGCCGCCGTCATCGAGCTTTCGTGCCGGCTATTCCTACAGTAATTTCGGACTGACCGAGGGTGCAGTCGCTGCCGCGAAGCCGACGGGCAAGCCGTGGGAAGAGGTCGCCGAAGAGAAGCTCTACCGTCCGCTTGGAATGGCCTCGACCAGCTCGCGTCATTCGGACTTCATCAAGCACGCGAATCGCGCCGAGCTCCACGCCAAAATCGATGGCGCCTGGGCAGCGAAGGTCCAGCGCTATCCGGATGCGCAGGCGCCAGCAGGCGGCGTCAGCTCCACCGCACGCGATCTCTCGCAATGGATGCGCCTTGTGCTCGGCAACGGCATCTACGCCGGCCAGACGCTCATTAAGGCCGATGCGCTGGACCAGATGCATGTTCCTCTGACGGCTCGCGGCAAGAACCCCGTCTCCCGAGGCGAGGCCTTCTACGGCCTCGGCTGGAATGTCGAATTCGGCCGGCACGGGCTGATCTGGGGTCATGCGGGCGCCTTCAGCGCCGGCGCACGCAGCCTGGTGATGCTCTTCCCCGAGGAGAAGCTTGGCATCGTCGTCATCGCCAACGCCTTTCCGACAGGCGTGCCGGAGGGGCTGTCCGACAGCTTCGCCGATCTCGTCTTCGACGGAACGCTGGGCAAGGATAAGGTAAAGGCATGGAATGATATCTATGCAGGCATGTTCGGCCCGGTGGTTGCGGCGGCCAAGGCCACCTATGCCGCGCCGCCCTCTCCGGCAAGTCCGCCCTCTCCGGCAAGTCCGGCCGGGCCGGCCAGTGCCTATGCAGGCCGTTACTTCAACGACTTCATCGGCGATGCGGTTGTGTCGGGCGAAGGAGACGCTCTTGTCCTTAAGGTCGGGCCCGCCGGTGCGCGGTCCTATTCATTGAAGCATTTCGACCGCGACCTCTTCGTGACTTTCCCTGATGCCGAGACGCCGGACAGGCCCTCGGCCGTAAGCTTTGCAGTCGGCCCAGACGGCGAGGCGTCAACCATGACCATCGACTTTCTCGACGACAATCATCTCGGCACGCTGCAGCGCGTGGGAGACTAGCCACCGGCGGGCGGGGCCTTTGCCTGTTCAGGACGCCGGGCCGAACTGGACCAATTTGAAGCAATCGCCGCTGCCCGAGGTCGCCTGCGTCAGCAGGGGTTTTGACCGATCGATCCACTCCTGGTGCGACCTGGCGTCGGCTTCGATCTCATTGGCCGGTGCAAGCTTGACGAAGCCGCGCCCCTTGCTGAAAAGCCAGCACGCGCGGCCGAGAAACCGCCTGCTGCGCTGGCGCAGGAGGTCGGCATCATAAAAGATGTCGAGCACCTCCTGCTTGATCTTCCGCTCCTTTTCGGGATTGGCGATCGCAACCTCGATCGGCTCGCCGCCGATCGCATCCTGCAGGTCCTTGTAGTCCAGAGCGATCTGAGTGGTGGCATATTTGATGTCGCTCTCGTCCCGGACGATGTTGAACCATAGCGTGGTGTTGATCTCGTTGACGACGAACGATGCTTCGAAATCGCGTGACAAATTCAGGATATCGAACCCCTGAACATCGACGTCGCGCTCGACCAGAAGGATCTGGGCGACCTGCTTGGCGACCTCTGTACCGTGGGCGCTGACGGCGGCATTGTTGCCGCCGAGTTCCGGACTGACATAGGCGCCGCCATCATCCAGCAGCGCATCGAATTCGCCGAGGGCCTCCACGACGGCGCTGCCGCGGGCAATACGCGCCGCCAGTTTGGCGAGAACCTGCTGGAGTTCCGTTTCGCGTTTGCGCTGGTCCTGATAATTCTGCTGGAAAAAGAAGATGAACAGGGACACGCCAATCCCGATCATGATCACGCCAAGCTGCGAAAAGATGTTGCGATAATATTCCAGCAGCTTTTCACGATGGCGCACGTCGTCGCGCACACTGTGCGCCACGCGAAGATTGACGATCAGCGAAAGGACCAGGAGCCCCGCACCGACCAGGATCAGGCCGCCGATGAGGAGGTAGCCATGGCCCGAGCTCAAATCCATTCTTTTGCCGCGCTCCCAAAACCCCAGACAGCGCAGACTAATACCATTCCTCTTCAACACCTACGTTTTCGTAGGAACGGCGGCGACAGGTCCCCACTATTCGGCCACTGTTCTCACAGCCAAGACTATGCTCGCCATCCGCCTCGTTGCGTGGCGGTCTTCTCGCAGCCGGATTCAGGCCGCGTGTTTGGAACCAATGACGGGCGAGACTGTTCAGCTATGACTTTGATACGACGCTGACGTGCCCGGCCAGCTGGGCATGCGGCGATCTTAAGGAGTCTCTCACCATGAAGATTTCGTCCAGATTTCGTTCAGTCGCGGTTGCCGTCATCGCCGCCGCGGGAGTTAGCTTTGCCAGCGTCGCACATGCTGACAGCGGTACGATCCGCTTCGCCATCTACAAGGCGGCCTTCTTCATCGGTGGCGCCGGAGGCGAGGGCACGCTGACCTTCCATGGTCACCGATATCCCATCTCGGTCGGTGGCATCTCGGGCGGCCTCGCCTTCGGTGCCTCCAAGACCTATTTCAAAGGTACGGTGCGCCACATACGCCGCGCCCGGGATGTGACGGGGGTGTACGGTGCAGCGGGCGGTGGCGGCGCGCTCGGCAAAGGGGCTCAGGTGATCGTCATGACCAATGACAAGGGTGCCCAGCTTGAACTCACAGGCAGGCAGGTAGGCCTGCAAATCAACGCCGATCTCAGTGGTATGAGCATCACGGTGAAGTAAGGGAGTGCCGTTCGACCGCAGAGTCGAGCGCCCTGCTTTACCGGGGCCAGGGATACAGGCGCGACCCTGTCACCGGCTTTCGTTATGCCGGCCTCATGGAAGCTTTTCTCGGACATTTTGACCCTGGCGTATCCGAGCAACGCTCGCAGCATCCACGGTCCCATCCAGTTTGTGGCGCGCATACAATGTCCGCTTTCAGGAGGCGGCAAAGCTGATCGCCTTCACCCATCACCCTTCGCCGCCCCAAACCGCAGCCCATCCATCAGCAGCGATACCAGCCGACGCGAGCGGTCGCGCCAGTCCTTGGTGTCGGGGGCCGAATAGATGCCGCCCAGCGCATGCAGCACGTCGGAGGCATCGACGTCGCTGCGGATCGAGCCGTGGGCGACCGCGGCATCGATCAGCCGCCGCAAGGCGAGCGTCACCCTGCCCGAAACGTCGGAGAACAGGGTGGAGTTGGTCGTGAGCAGGATGCGCAGGCTTGTCGACAGCCCGCGCTTGGTGGCGATGTAGTCGACGAAGCGCTGCATCCATTGTTCGAGCGCCACGTCGGGCGGATGATCGAGGGCGAACTCGTCGGCCGCCTGGCACAGCCCTTCCACTTCGCGCCGATAAACCACCTCGACCAGATGCTCGCGGGTTGGGAAATGCCGGTAGAGCGTGCCGATGCCGACGCCGGCCTGACGCGCAATCTCCTCCAGCGAGGCGTCAACGCCATGTGCGGCAAAGGCCTTCGCGGCGACCTCGACCAGCGCGTCGCGGTTGCGCTGCGCGTCGGCGCGCAGCGGTTTTGCAGCGGCGGCTTCGGCCTTGTCTCCAGGTGCGACGGGCGGCTCTGCGGCCAATTTTTTCTCCAGTGTTGATCCGAGGCGAAACAGGGCAGGCCCCGTTTCAACAACGGAGACGCCTCCACCTTCGTTACGTCTCCGACAAATATAATCACAAGTAAATATAGTCACAGAATCGAGTCTGGGCCGGCGTTCCGGCAAGCGAGGTATCTTGCCCGTCTCCGGTGGACGACCGGTGGAGGACGACGGAGAATATGTCCTCGCGGCCGGCACTCCTCATCTGTTCGGCCGATGCCTCCAAGCAAAAATGAGCCGACATTGAGCACGATCCCCTCAGGATCATTGGACTGTCCTGCCCCTACAGACAGTCCAGGAGCACCACCGGCTTCGGCCGGTGGTGCTTTGCCAGCCCCTTCGGCGCCCCAATGGTCCGCTCGTTGCTCTGCTCGGCACCGCCGACGTTCTGGTTTGAATGGCGCGGCTGAATTCGAAGTCGCTGTCGGCGCGCAAGCGGTTGCCGCGGCGGCTTCCGCCTTGTCTCCAAGCATCGCGGCTGGCTGCCCTGCCACTTTTTCTCCAACATCGATCAATTTCGATCCGGGGCTTGAACAGGGCAGGGCAGGCTCCTAGCTAACAAACGGAGGTGCCTCCGATTTGTGGAGCGCCTTCATCATATAATCGGGGGAACCGGTATGTCACGTCTTTCGACTCCGCAAGCCGCATCCCGAGATTAGCGAGGCCCGCAAGGGAGGGAGATTGGCCGTCACCCCCGCCTTCGCCCGTTCACACTTAGCCATAAGCTGACCTTGCCGCTCGCCGGCCGGGCACCGGATCATCCCCTCCCGCGTCAAGCAACTGGAGCCAGACGCCCCATGACAAGCAAAACCCGAACTCCAATCCAACTTCAAATCAACGGACATCGACATGAACTGGAGGTCGAGCCACGCGTGACGCTGCTCGACGCCTTGCGCGATCATCTCGGCCTGACCGGCACCAAGAAGGGCTGCGACCAGGGCCAATGCGGCGCCTGCACCCTGCATGTCGACGGCCAGCGGGTGCTCGCCTGCCTGACGCTTGCCGCGCAGGTCGAAGGCAGGGCGGTGACCACAATCGAAGGGCTTGCCGGGGAGGATGGCATGCTGAATGCGGTGCAGGCCGCCTTCCTCGAACAGGATGCATTCCAGTGCGGCTATTGCACGCCGGGCCAGATCATGTCGGCGGTCGCCTGCATCCGCGAAGGCCATGCCGGCTCCGACGAGGAGATCCGCGAATACATGGCCGGCAATCTCTGCCGCTGCGGCGCCTATCCGCACATCGTCGCCGCCGTGCGCCAGGCGGCCGTGGAGGCCGCATCATGAGGGACTTTTCGTATCTCCGGGCCGGATCCGTCGACGCGGCCCGTCAGGCAGCAGCACTTCCGGGCGCCATGCTCCTGGCCGGCGGCACCACGCTGATCGATCTCGCCAAATGCGGCGTCATCGAACCCGACACTGTGGTCGACATCACCCATCTCAAGGGACTGGATACGATTGCCGTCGATGACCGGGGCGCCACGATCGGCGCGCTGGCCAGGATGAGCCGCGTCGCCGACCATGCCGATATCAAGAGCCGGTTCCCCGCAGTCTCGGAAGCTTTGTGGCAGGCCGCATCAGCGCAGCTGCGCAACATGGCGACGATCGGCGGCAATTTGATGCAGCGTACACGCTGCCCCTATTTCCGCGATCCCTCGAATTTCCCGGCCTGCAACAAGCGCTCGCCCGGCAGCGGCTGCTCGGCGATCGGCGGCGTCACCCGCAGCCATGCCGTGCTCGGCACCAGCGAGGCCTGCATCGCCACCTATCCCGGCGACCTGGCCGTTGCACTCGTCGCCTTCGACGCAATCGTCCATCTCGGCGACCGCCAGGTCGCCGTCGATGATTTTTTCCTCCTGCCGGGCAGCACGCCCGAAAGGGAACATGCGATCGAGCCCGGCGAGATGATCACCGCGATCAGCATTCCCGCTTCGGCCGCCGCCCGCCGTTCGACCTATCTCAAGGTCCGCGACCGCCAGTCCTATGAATTCGCCGCGGCAAGTGCTGCCGTTGGTATCGAATTCGAGGCCGACGGAAGGACGATCCGTGGTCTGCGCGTCGCACTCGGCGGCGTCGCCACCAAGCCATGGCGCGCCCGCGCCGTCGAAGAGGCGCTGAAAGGCAAGGTGCTCGAGCCGGAGGTCGTCAGGCAAGCCAGCCTGCTCGCCGTCGAGGGCGCCGTCGACCATGGCGCCAACCACTACAAGATCGAACTGGCGCCGCGCGTCGTCGCACGCGCCATCCTCAAAATGGGAGAAACGGCATGACCGTTCACGAGTTGAGAACAAGGCCCGGTGAGTCCAAACGCGGCGACGCTTCGGACGGCGCCGTCCTCGCGGATCAGGTCGGCGGCCGGCTGTCGCGCATCGACGGACCGGCCAAGATCACCGGTGCCGCCAAATACGCCGTCGAGCAGCAGCTCGAGGGGCTGACCCACGCGGTGCTGGTCCAGAGCACGATTGCCGCCGGCCGGGTGCGGTCGATCGACACGGCAGCGGCCGAGGCGGCGCCCGGCGTGCTTCTGGTGCTGACGCCCGACAATTTCCTGCCGCTGAAAACCGCAACGGACTGGTTGGGCACGCCGCCGCCGGACGTTACCTACTGCCCGCTGGCGCGCGACGTCACCTTCAGCGGCCAGCATGTCGCGGCGGTCATCGCCGAGAGTTTTGAGCAGGCGGTCGCCGCCGCGGCGCTGGTCAAGATCGCCTATGACGAGGCGCCGGCGATCGTCGACCTCAGCGATCCGAAAGCCGGCGACGGCATCCCGGTCGATGCGATGACCAAGGAATGGGGCGAGGCGGAGACAGCGTTCGCCGCGGCTCCGGTCAGGATCTGCAATGCCTACAACACGCCGCGCGAATACCAGGCGCCGATGGAGCCGCATGGCCTGATCGCAAAGTGGCAGGGCGACCAACTCACGGTCTGGGAGCCGAGCCAATGGCTCGACGGCATGGCGCGGACGTATGCCGAATGGTTTGGCGTGCCGTTCGAGAATGTGCGCCTGGTCTCGCCCTATATTGGCGGCGGCTTCGGCTCCAAGGCGTTCGCCTACGGCTACGGCGCGGTAGCGGCGGTGGCCGCGAAAATGCTGGGACAGCCGGTGAAGCTGGCGGTCAGCAGACCGCAGACCTTCACCGCCTATGGCGGACGGGCGGCGACGCGCCAGACGGTGGCGCTCGGCGCCAACGCAGACGGTCAGATCCAGTCGATCGTGCATCGCGGTGTCAACGAGACCTCGGTCGACGGCATGTGGGTCGAGCCGCTCGGCTCGGTCACCTCGGTCATGTACGCGACGCCGAATTTCTCGTCGCGGCAGAACGTCGTGCGGGTCAACACGGTGGTGCCGGGGGCGTTGCGCGCGCCGGGCGAGAACCCGAGCGCCTTCGGCATCGAAAGCGCGATCGACGAGCTCGCCTACGAGGTCGGCATCGATCCACTGGAAATCCGGCTCAGGAACTATGCCGAGCAGGATCCGGAGGCGAAGAAGCCGTGGTCGACACGGCAGCTGCGCGAGGCCTTCGCGGCCGGTGCGGAAGCCTTCGGTTGGTCGAAGCGCACCCCTGAGCCGCGCTCGATGCGCGACGGCAACCAGCTGATCGGCTGGGGCGTTGCCGCTGGCACCTATCCGGTGCGGCGCGCCTATGGCGAAGCGGTCGTGCGCATCCTGGCCGACGGCTCGGTCGAGGTCGAAAGCTCGTCGATCGACATGGGGCAGGGCACCTATACGATCCTGGCGCAGACCGCCGCCGAAGTGCTGGGCGTGCCGGCGGACAATGTCGTCGTCAAGCTGGGTGACTCCCGCTATGCCCGCGCCGGCGTCACCGGCGGTTCGCGGCTGGCCGGGGTGATGACCGGCGCCGTGCACAAGGCGGCGACTGCCGCGCTCGACCAGCTTGTTGGGCTCGCCATCAGCGATCCAAATTCGCCGTTCCAGGCGCTGCAGGCCAACACGCTTGTCGTCGCCGGCGGCCGCATTTCCTCACCGCGCGGCGACGGCCCTGAAGTTTCCATCGCGGAACTGCTCAGGAGCATCGGACGCGAGCATATCGAGGCGAAGGGCGACACCATGCCGGCCAATTCGACGGTCGAGGACCGCTACAAGAACTACACCACCATTGCCATGGCGCTGCCGCATACCGAAGGCGACTATTCGCGCCACAGCTGGTGCGCGCATTTCATCGAGGTGCGCGTCGACGAAGATTTCGGCACGGTTCGGGTATCGCGCGTGGTGTCGGCGCTGGATTCGGGCCGGCTCTACAATCCCAAGCTCGCCGAAAGCCAGTGGAAGGGCGGCATCATCATGGGCATCGGCCAGGCGCTGCTCGAGGAAGGCATGGTCGACCGCCGGCATGGCCGCATCGTCAACAACAACCTCGCCGACTATCTCATCGCCACCAATGCCGACATTCCAGACATCGAGGTGATCTCGGTCGGTATTCCCGACCCGCATTCCTCGGTTCTTGGCGGCAAGGGGGTCGGCGAACTGGGCATCGTCGGCGTTGCGCCGGCGATCGCCAACGCAGTGTTCCACGCTACTGGGAAAAGGGTGCGAGATTTGCCGATCACGCTGGAGAAGCTGATTTAGGGGCAGACCGTGAGGCTGCCAATCTCCCCCCTCGTGGGGGAGATGCCCGGCAGGGCAGAGGGGGGGCGTGAAGGATCGCCAGCGTTCAGTTCAACTTGTGGTCAGCCGAGAGCTTTGCGCGGGTATGCGAACTACGATCGGTTGATAGGTCGGCGGGACAGCGCCCCTCCTCTGTCCTGCCGGACAACTCCCCCACGAGGGGGGAGATTGGCAGCTTTGCGGACAGCGCTCTGCCTTTCCAGGCTCACCACGACAGCGCAAATGCAAGCTTGCCGAAATGCCGGCCGCCGGCTGCCATATGCGCGTAGGCCTCGGTTGCCTGGTCTTGGCTGTAGACCGTGTCGATGACCGGATCGATACGGGCGGCGCCGATAGCGCGCGCGGCATTGCGCAGGTCGGATACCGATCCGGTGTTGTTGCCCACCACCTTGAGCGCCTTGATGATAATCGGCAGCAGGTTTGCGGTGGCCTCCGTGCCGGTGACGAAGCCGATGACGAACACCGTGCCGCCCGGCGCCGCGGCATTGATGGAGCGGGCGAAAGTGGCGGAGCCGCCGGTTTCGACGATCAGGTCGGCGCCGAGGCCGTTGGTCAACTCGAGCACCTTGGCGTCCCAGTCCGGTGTCATGCGGTAGTTGATCAGGTGATCGGCGCCGAGCGCCTTGGCGCGCGCCAGCTTTTCGTCCGACGACGAGGTGATGATGACCGTGGCACCGGCTGCCTTGGCCAGCTGCAGGGTCAGTATCGAGACACCGCCGGTGCCGAGCAGGACGACGACCGATCCCGGCCCGGCATCGGCGACGCGGATCGCATTCCATGCGGTGGTTCCGGCGATCGGCAGCGTCGCCGCCGCTTCGAAGGACAAATGCGCCGGCATCGGCACGACGGCATTGGCCGGCAGCGCCACATATTCGGCGAGCGAGCCGGGCAGCGTCAGGCCACGCATCTCGGTGGTCTCATAGGGCCGCGGGCGGCCGCCGATCCAACGCGGTTTTGCATGGGCGATGACGCGATCGTTGACGGCGAGCCTCGACACGCCCTCGCCAATGCCGACGATCTCGCCGGCGCCGTCGACGACGGGAATGAGCGGAAAGCTCGGACCTGGGTAGTTGCCGCTCGCCACCGCGATGTCGACGAAATTCAGGCTTGCGGCGCGCAGGCGGATCAGCACTTCGCCGCGCTGCGGTTCAGGCGTGGGAACGGTGGCCGCGCGAAACGCGTCCAGTCTCGGGGCAGTCAGTTCGATCGCTTTCATGTCTCACTCCGGTTGATGGGCCGATTGACGGGCCGGGATTGAGTGAAGCTAGCTGCTGCGCTATTGGTATATAATCCTTGCTTTTCACATTTGAGTTCTGCGCCTGATGCAGCAATCGCACGAACCGGCAGCATTGGCCGAAATGGCCGCCTTCGCGGCAATCGCCGAAGCACGCTCCTTCACCAGGGCGGCGGCACGCATCGGCCGCGACGCGACCATCCTGTCGCGGCGCCTTGCCTCGCTGGAGGAGCGGCTGGACGTGCGCCTGCTGCACCGGACGACGCGCAGCGTGTCGCTGACCGAGGCGGGTTCGGAATTTCTCGTCCGCGTCCGCGCCATCCTGGCCGCGGTCGACGAGGCCGAGGCTGCAGCGTCGGCGCATGCCGGCGGCGGGCCGCGCGGCGTGCTGCGACTGGCGCTGCCCGGCTCGTTCGGGCGCATGTGGATCGGCCCGCTGCTGCCGCAATTTCTCGCCGAATTTCCCGACGTTCGTATCGAGGCCGAGTTCTCCAACCGGTTCGTCGACCTCGTCGCCGAGAATTTCGATGTCGCCGTCCGCCTCGGCGCGCTGGAGGATTCGCGGCTAGTGGCGCGCAAGGTCGCGACACGGCGGCGGCTGCTGTGCGCCGCACCGTCCTACCTTGCCCGCCGGGGCACGCCGGCTACGCCGGAAGCGCTGCTGGAACACAGCTGCCTCGGCTTCTCGGGCTTCCAGACCTTTCCGGCCTGGGAGATGACCGACAGCACGGGCCGGCGCGTCAGTATCGAAGTTTCCGGGCCGCTGGTCACCGACGACGCCGAGGTGCTGGTCGAAGCCGCCGTACAGGGCGTCGGACTGATGATGAGCACGGATTGGTTGGTCGGACGCGAACTCGCCGACGGCCGGCTGGTGCCGGTGCTGGAGGACTGGACGCTTGCCGACGAGGGCGCCGTCTATGTCGTCATGCCTTCGGCCAAGGGGCAAGCCGCCAAGACTCGCGCCTTCGCCGACTGGATCGGCAAACGCTTTGCGCCCGTCCCGCCGTGGCGGAGGTGAGGGGGTGGTGAAGCTGCCGATCTTCCCCCGCAAGGGGAAGATCGGCCGTCATCTCGGCTTTCGCTAACCTCGCACGTTTCAACTCACTTCTTCTCACCGGGCTGCTTGATGAAATGAGAGAGCAGATCCATCGGCAGCGGAAACACGACCGTCGACGAGCGCTCGCCAGCGATGTCATGCAGGGCCTCGAAATAGCGCAGCTGCATGGCCTGCGGTTCCTGAGCCAGCATCTTGCCGGCCTCGACGAGCTTTGCCGCCGCCTGTTGCTCACCATCGGCATTGATCACCTTCGCACGCCGCAGCCGTTCGGCCTCGGCCTGCTTGGCGATGGCGCGGATCATGCTCTCGTTAAGGTCGACATGCTTGATCTCGACATCGGATACCTTGATGCCCCAGGCATCGGTCCGCTGATCGAGAATCTCCTGGATATCGCTGTTGAGCCGGTCACGTTCGGACAGCATTTCATCGAGCTCATGCTTGCCAAGCACCGAGCGCAACGTGGTTTGCGCCAGCTGGTTGGTCGCGGCCATGAAGTCCTCGACCTGGATGATCGCCCGCTCGGGGTCGACGATTCGAAAATACAGCACGGCATTCACCTTCACCGAGACATTGTCGCGCGAGATCACGTCCTGCGGCGGCACGTCCTGGACCACCACGCGCAGATCGACCCGCACCATCTGCTGGACGAAGGGGACGAGGAGAATGAGACCGGGTCCCTTCACCCCAGTGAAGCGGCCCAGCGTAAAGACCACGCCACGCTCATATTCCCTCAGGATGCGAATGGCCGCGGACAGGAACATCAGCACGATAAGAGCGAGTACCAGATAGACGACATAACCGATGATCATTGCCTTGCTCCATCACGGCGCCGTACCGTGAGCACGAGACCCTTGACGCCCGCCACCTCGACATTGTCGCCTGGTGCCAGTGGTTCGTCGGCCTTCGCCCGCCAGCGCTCGCCCCGGGCAAGCACGTGGCCCTCGCCGCCCTTCCAGTCGAGGATTTCAGCCGGCAGTCCGCGCATGGCCTGCGCGCCGACCCGCGCAGGCCTCTTGCGCGCGGTCCAGACATAGCTGCCGGTCAGGAATGCCAGGCCAAGCGTCAAGGTGGCGGCAGTGCCGATGACGGCCCACGACATCTCGAAGCCGGGCCCCTCGATCCTGAGCAGCATGGCAGCACCCAGCAGAAAGGCTGCCACGCCTCCCAATCCAAGCACCACGGTGGGATTGAAAGCCTCGACGACGAGGAAGGCGATGCCAAGCAGCATCAAGGTAAGGCCGGTATAGTTGATCGGCAGGAGATTGAGCGCATAGAGGCCAAGCAGCAGGCAGATCGTGCCGATCACGCCGGGCGCCACTGCGCCCGGGCTGGTGAACTCGAAGACGAGGCCATAGACGCCGACCAGCATCAGGATGACGGCGATGTTCGGATCGGTGATGACGGCGAGAAGCCTGATGAGCCAGCCAGGCTCCAGCGTTTCAACCGGCAGCCCTTTCGTCGCCAACACTTCTTTCCCGCCGGCCACCTCGACCGTCCGGCCATCGGCCAGTTGCAGCAGTTCGGTCGTGTCGCGGGCGACGAAGTCGACGACATGCTCCTGCAGCGCCGCGTTGGCCGACAGGCTGGCCGCCTCGCGCACGGCCTTTTCACCCCAATCGGCATTGCGTCCGCGCAGTTCAGCCAGGCTGCGGATCAAGGCGACCGCGTCATTGGTCACCTTGGCCATCATCGCATCGCCTGCCGGCGGCCCGGCGGCGTTCTTCTGGTCCTTGCTCGCGTCGTCGTTCTTGTCGCCGCCGCCGGGAAAGGATGGCAGCGGCCCGCCAAGCTCGATGGGCGTTGCAGCACCAAGATTGGTGCCGGGCGCCATCGCCGCGACATGGGTCGCGTAGAGGATGTAGGTTCCGGCGCTCGCCGCATGCCCACCAGCGGGCGCGACATAGCCGATGACGGGAACCGGCGAGGCGAGGATGCCGGCGATGATCTCGCGCATGCTGGTGACCAGCCCGCCGGGCGTGTCGATCTGCAGGATGAGGACCTCGGCGTTTCGCTCCGCGGCGACCGACAGTGCTTCCTTGAACTGGCCGGCGCTCGCCGGACCAATGGCGCCGTTTATCTCGACGCGCAACGCAACCCTCTCGCGGTCGCCGGCCTCTCCGGTTGTGGAAAAGGAACAAACGATCACAGCGGCGACGAAAGTCGCGGCGAGAAGGGCCACACGCCAGAGTTTCACGCTCAAAGCTCCACATACAAGATATGGGCTCGATTTTGCCGAAATCCATGACGGGGCTCGGCCGAGCTTGAAGGCGCAGCGATCATGGATCGATCCCCGGGGCGGTGACGGCACTGGCCGGCCTGTGCTTGCCGCCAGCCCGCGCTACATCCGATCAATCGAAAAGCACCCAGGAGAAAAACAATGCGTCTGCAACCCGCTTTCCTGTTCGATCTCGACGGCACGTTGGTCGACAGCGTCTACCAGCATGTGCTGGCCTGGAAGGAGGCGCTCGACGAGGAGGATATCGAGCTGTCGGTCTGGCGCATCCACCGCAAGATCGGCATGAGCGGCGGGCTGTTCACCAACCAGCTGCTGCGCGAAACCAACATTGAGATCAGCACCGAGCGCGTCGACCGGCTGCGGCGGCGCCATGCCGCAGCCTATCAGCGCCAGGCGAGCCGCATCCGGCCGCTCCCCGGTGCGCGCGAATTGCTGGCGTGGCTGACGGAGGCGGGCATACCGTGGGCGATCGCCACCAGCGGGCGCATGGAGACGGCGTCGGTCAACCTCGCCGCGCTCGGCGTCGATCCGGAGCGGACGCCGGTGGTGACGCGCGACCTGGTCAAATACGCCAAGCCCGATCCGGACCTGTTCATCGCCGCAGCCGAAAGGCTGAACGTGCCGATCGAGGCAACGGTGGTCGTTGGCGACAGCGTCTGGGACATGCTGGCGGCGGTTCGCTGCCGGGCGCTGGGCGTCGGCCTGCTCAGCGGCGGCTACGGCACCGAGGAGCTTCGGCAATCGGGCGCGTTCCGCGTCTACGAAGATCCCGACGACATGCTGCGCCATATCGACGAGGTCGGCAGCCGCACCTGACGGTGACGGGCGGCTGTCGCTGTCATTTCGATCACACCCATCTCTTGCGCATTGGAGCCCACTCTAGCGGGTTCTATTGCGCGGCGTCCTCCTGGATTGTCTGGTCCTGGATTCGGGCGGGTGCCCCGAGACACAGATCGTAGCCGATGGTGCAATTGTTCAGGCATTCGTTGCGCGCATTGATCGACCGGACGCTGTTGTAGTCGATCGGCTGAGCCTGGCATTGGTTCTGGCACTCCCGGTCCTTCTCGGCGCAGTTCGTGCCGTGGCCTTTGGGGTACTTCTTGCCAGCCGCTTCGCCATTCAGCGGCATGACTGCCAGGAACGCCAGCAGGGTCGGTATCACTCGGACCAGACGCATGGATCCTCCTTCGCGCGTTGGAGTCTCGGCAATTGGCGGCAATGCTAGCGCGCCACTTCCCCTGGCCGCATCGCCCGCGCGGGGGATGGACAGCAGCGGGGCCGCCGCTAAGTCCAGTCGATGTCCCCATGATCGGTTCTGGTCGTGATCGCCCCAGCCGGCAGCCGATCACAAAACGCGACGACGTTCAGGCAGTCGTATCGCGCGCTGGGCACGATCAGACCGTCATAGTCGAGGAAATGCGCGGCCTCGCCGATGTCTTGCGACCTGGGATATTCGGCATGCTTTTCCTGATACGAAAGCTGCCCATAACGCGGCGTGTCCAGACCGAGGGACTGCAAGGCAGCCAGGTCCAGCAGCCTGAGCGCCCGCTCCAAAGCAAGATCGATCTCGAAAAGATTGTATCTGACACGCGAAGGGGCCACTGGTTGCCCCCGCGTCAGGTGAAACCTCATCTCGCTCAAAGCACCTTCCCGCGCCTGTGAGGCGTAGAGCACATCGAATGTTTCATCGCCCCAACGGCCACCGGAGCTTGAGCACTGGATCGGGCTGCGGCCCTGGCGCACCACTCGCCAAACCGTTCCTGAGTATTCGACCGGAGCTATTGCTTCGATAGCGTCGATGAGTCGGCTGTCGCGTCGTTTCCGCCCGGTGATCGCCAATTAGAGAAAGACCTCGTTCTCCAGCCGATCGATGACTTTGAGGACGTCGAGAGCACGGTCGTCGTGAATGAGATCGATTGCTCTTTCGCCATTCAATTGCGGGTGTCGAGCGTAAAGCCAGGTGCGAATATCACTTGGCTCGTAGAACTCCTGCAGGCGGCCGACGATATAATGCAGGTCCGACAAAATGAGTTCGCTGCGCGGCTGGGGCTTGATGTCGCCGGCCTTCCATCTCGAAACCGTGGCCTTGGACACGTCGGTGATGTTTGCAATATCGGTCCCCTTGAGACCGCCAAACGTGCTCAATTCGTCCAGGAATCTGGGAACCGCGCGCAACGCCGTACTCATGTTTTTCTCTCCGGCTCCAAGCCAGCTTCGCCTATGCGCGTCAGACTGGCACTTCGACTGCACCATCGCATTTCAGTTTCACGAACGGAAAATATGAAACAGAGATGTTAATGTCAATTGCTCCGTCGGCTTGAGACGCGTCCAACGCCAGATGCTCAGGCCTGAAGCAGCGCCCGCTCTTCCGCAGTAAGATGGCGTGCCTTGCCCTTGGCGAGGTCGCCGAGCTGCAATTGGCCGATCGCGATCCGCACCAGGCGCAGCACCTCGATATCATGGGCACCGAGCAGCCGGCGGATATGGCGGTTGCGGCCCTCGTCGAGCACGATCTCCAGCCAGGCGGTGCTGGTGCCGCCGCGCAGCAGCTCGATCGACCGGGCCGTCAGCAATTCGCCATCGACCGTGGCGCCGCCGCGCAACCGCGCCAGCATGCCGTCGTCGGGCAGGGCGCCGATCTGCACGTGATAGGTCTTGGCGGCATGCGAGGCGGGGTCGAGCAGGCGCTGCGCGAAGCGCGTGTCGTTGGTCATCAAGAGCAGGCCTTCGCTCGCCTTGTCGAGGCGGCCGACCGGCGAGACGAAGGGCAGGTCGAGCCCTGCCAGGCACTCATAGACGGTGCCGCGTTCTTGCGGGTCGTCGCGGGTGGTGACCAGCCCGCGCGGCTTGTTGAGCATCAGATAGACCTTGCGCTCGGCGGCGATGCGGCGACCGTCGACCTCGATGCGGTCGCGACCGGGATCGACGCGCATCGAGCCGTTGCGCACGATTTTGCCGGCGACCCGCACGCGCCCCTCGGCAACCAGAAGCTCGGCCTGCTTGCGCGAGCACAGGCCAAGCTTCGACAGCGCGCGGCAGAGGCTGACACCGGGAGGCTGGGTCCCGGGAGCAGGGCGTTGCCGTACAATGTTCGGTCGCGGCGACATGATGCGTTTGGTTCTCGTTACGCATTCCCAGTATAGCCGGCTGCCGGCTGTGTCCACGCAAGGACTGGATGTGGCCTGCATTGGTTGTCCTTTCCCGCAACATCGGCTCACGCCGGCACGGGCTCCGTCGCCATTCATGCGGTGCTGTTAGCCGAGTCTTGCCAGCCTTGCGGCGTCGCGTATGGCCAGCACGGCATCCGGGTTAGTCACGGGATAGGCTGTGATGAAGCGTTCGACCGAAAATTCGGGGAATTCAGCTTTCAACGGGCGGCAAACCTGGCCGCCTCGCCGGCCTCACCCATAGCCGCATGCGCGAGCGCCAGAAACATCAGCACGTCCGGCGATTCCGGCGAACTCCGGCGGAGCGCCGCAATGGCTTGCCCGTGTCTGCCGGCGGCGAACAGAATGCGGCCCTGCATGCCAAAATACCAGGGCGGGGCCAGCGGATTGAGGCGCATGGCACGTTCCATGAGCGGTATCGCCTCGGCCGGATCGCCAACGACAAGCGCCTTGCTGCCGGCAAGCAGCGGCAGTATGCCGGCATGATTGAAGCCGTATTCGAGAGCGCGCCGGTGCGCGCGCTCAGCTCCTTCGAGGTCGCCAACGCATGCCCTTAGATTGCCAAGGCATGCGTGGGCGCAGCTGTCCGTCGGGTCGAGGCGCAAGGCGTTTTCGGCCGCCGTCCGCCAGTTCTCGATCGCGGTCAACACGTCGTCGCCAAAGCCGTTGCAGGCCTCGATCGAATAGGCATAGGCGAGCTCGGCCCAGCAGTTGGCGAAAGTGGGGTCAAGCTCCAGCGCGCGTAAAAACAGGCGGATCGCCTCCGCATTGCCGGCTCGGCTGAACGTGGTGTGGTGTTCGACGGCAAGCAGATAACAGTCATAGGCGCGCAAGCTGGCTGGCGGCTTGCGGCGAACCGCGTTGCGGCCGACGGTGGCGAGCGTTCCGTAACTGCCGGCGAACACATTGATGACGCTTTCGGTCAGGCTGTCCTGCAACGCGAAAATATCCTCGACGGCGCGGTCGTAGCGCTCTCTCCACAGGCTGACGCCATTACGGGCATCGGCAAGCTCTATCGTCAGGCGAACCCTCTGGTCATCGGCGCGCAACCTGCCCGACACGATATAGGTGACGCCGAGCGCCTTGCCGTCCGCGGCGAAATTGGCCGGTTTGGTGCCTAGCGATTTCATCGTGTGGAAGGCGATGACAGGCAAGCCCGCGTACCGCGCCAGGTCGATAGTGATGTCCGACGACAGCCCGTCGGCAAAGCGTTGCCATACCTCTTCGGAATTCAGGCATTCGATCGGGAATATGGCGAGCACCGGAGAGGCGTCGGACAAAGGCAAAAGCGCTTCCTGCGGCGCACCCGAGGTGGTGGCAAAGTACGTCGCGAGCCCGACCTTGGTCCGTACGCCGAGCTTTTCGTAGATGCTCGCAAGGTGAGTGCGAACAGTGGTCGGGGCAATGAAAAGCGCCGTGCCGATTTCACGGTAAGTCATGCCGGACGCGAATTTTTCCGCAACCGCACGCTCGCGACCCGACAAGGCATCGAGCGCCTGCGCTTTCGAAGCGTCACTGAGCATCATGGTAGAACCCGTCCCCGGTGGAAGAATACTACAAATGCAGGAGGTCGAATACTGCATCTGCCCGATGCCGCCGCTGACGCACAAACTGCAAGGTCGCCTGCAGCAACAGCTATAATCAGGGGAGGCTTCCATGCGTACTGTTTCGACAGTTCTGGCATGCGCGATTTTGAGTGTTTCCGCCGGCCCGTCGCCGTCGCTCGCAGGCGGATGCAGGCAGTTGCTGGAATCGGACGTGAAAATCGCCAGCATGCGCGTCTATGCCGACATCCTGGCCAATGCCGCGCGAAAGGGCTGGAACTACACGCCTGAATCCATTGTCAACGGCTCAAGGCGGCATTTCGAGGAGATGAAGCTCCAATTGGTGGCCGTCGGTTATCAGATCGTCCCGGTCAGCGCGCACCCACACTGCACCCATTCGAACAGGTTGAGCGATAATTCGAGCACGATGTCCGCGCCGAACGCCGAAGGAAGCCCAAATCATCGCCCGCGGCACAGCCGAACCTGATCGCTCATCGTGCGCCGAATGCATCCGGCGCAAGCTCTGTCGAGGCGTTGACATGTCAAAGGTGCAGGCCAACTGTCTGCTCCTGCTCGCCGCCGCCTTCTGGGGCTTTGGCAATGTCGCGCAGAAGACCGTGCTGGATCATCTCGATCCGCTCAGCGCCGTGGGCATGCGCTGCCTTATCGCGGGGCTGATGGCCGCGCCGCTGATGCTGCTTGAGCGGGGACGGAAATTTGGAGCCAGCTACCGTGTGAGCCTCATCAAGGTGAGCTTGCTGTTTTCAATTTCCATTGCCATCCAGCAGGCCTCCTATCTCGGCACCTCCGTCACCAATGCGAGCTTCCTGGTGAATACGGCAACCGTAATCACACCGCTCGCCGCCTGGCTCCTGATCGGCGAGCGACCGACTGGAACGGGTGGGTTTGCTGCTGCCATGACACTGGGCGGTGTCCTGCTGCTGTCCGGAGGCTTGGCTGCCGGCTTCAGCCGGGGCGATCTCGCTGCGATTGCTTCGGCCGCGTGTTACGCATTTTGGATGGTGGAGCTTGGCCGCCATGTGAAGACCCACGGTGCGCCAATCACCATGGCTGCCGCTCAATTTCTCGGAGCGGCGATGATCACCCTGCCGCTCGGCGCCTTTCAAGGCAATTTGTCGCTGGCGGCCGTCCGCGAGGCGGGCCCGGAACTCGCGGTGCTCGGCATTTTCTCGACCGGGGCCGCCTTCGGCATCCAGACATTTGCTCAACGTTTCACGTCCGCCAGCCATGCTGCCGTGATCGTCAGCGCAGAGAGCGTATTCGGAGCGATTGGCGCAGCAATATTTCTTGGCGAGCGGCTATCGCCCGTCGGAGCGGTCGGTGCCGCGGCTATATTCGGAGCGATCACCTTGCTGTCGCTATCGGTCGACAAATCCGAAAACCGCAAGCCGGCGGTGGCAGACTGAGAGAACCCGGAGCTTTTCGCATGCCTACTGCAGGGCTGTATTCTATTTCAGCACTTTCAGGACGCGGGAGGCCCGCCGCGGCGATGCTCTCAGGAGACAAACCCGATGAGCTGCCATAACAGTCGTCCCGACAGAAGACCTCCTCGCCAGGATCGATCACAAGATCGAAAATGCTGGCCTAGCGCCGGGATTGCGCATGCGCCTTGCTAAGGGCGGGTGTTGCAGCGTCTTGATGTCGGTATGAAAACAGCCGTTCGACTTTGTCTGCTGCTCGCCTCCCTGCTGACATCGCCGGCGCATGCCGGCTGGCAGGCGGTCGAGAAGGTCGAGACCTATGCCATCTCAGGGCAATCCGGCCCTGAGCTCTACGTTTCGATCGGCGGGCGCGGGCTGCTGCTCGGCGAGCGCCGCGTCATCGCGCATACCAATTTCAAGCTGACCTGGGTCAGGGACTACCAGCCGCAAGGCGATGCCTGCGTGCTGGTATCGGCAAGGCCGAAGCTGATCATCACCTACACCTTGCCGAAGCCGGGCACACGGCTGCCGGGCGTCGTCCAGAAGAACTGGGAGGTTTTCGCTGCCGGCCTAGCCGCCCACGAAAAGATACATGGCGCCATGATCATCGACATGGTGCACAAGATAGAGGCGGCCACCATCGGCCTCACCGTCCCCGATGACCGCGGCTGCAGCAAGATCAGGATCGAAGTGACGAGACGGCTCGCTGGACTCTCGCAGGCGCAACGGCAGGCGGGGCCGTGACTTCGACCGGGTTGAATTCGGCCCGGGCGGCAAGTTGCGGCAGCTTGTGTTCACGCTGATGACTGGGGGATGATGCTGCGGGGCGGCAAGGGTTGGCGGGACAGCGCCCCCTCTGTCCTGCCGGACAGAGGGGGCGGCGCAGGGTACCACCTTGTCGGCCAACCTCACGCCTGCTCGGTCGGATAGAGCGTCAGGATGTTGACGTTGACCCTTGGCGGCTGCGTCACCGCATAAAGGATGGCGGCGGCGATGTCCTGGCTTTCCAGCTGCTCCATGTCGCCCAGCCTTTGCTCGACTGCCTGACGCACATCGGCGCGCATATTCTGGGTGAACTCGGTCTTGACGGCGCCCGGCTCTATGCAGGTCACGCGGATGCCGTCCTTGCCGATCTCGCGGCGCAGCGATTCCGCCATTGCGCTCACCGCGTGCTTAGTGCCGGAATAGACCACCGAAGGGTGGATGTAACGGCCGGTGCCGGACGAGACGACGACGATGTGGCCGGCGCCTTGCCGCTGCATCGACGGCAGTGCCGCATGGATCGGATAAAGCAGGCCCAGAATGTTGACGTCGACCATCCGGCGGTACTCTTCCGGCGTCGTGTTGCGGAACGGCGCGGCGACGCCGACGCCGGCAACCGCAAGCAGAATGTCGAGCCGGCCGTACTCCTGCAGGACCCGTTCGACCATGGCCGTGGCTTGCGCTTCGTCGGTGACGTCGGCGACAATCGGCAGAGCCGCGCTGCCGGTCTCACGGATTCGCCTCGCCAGGTCGTCCAGGCGTTCGGCGCGCCGCGCGGCAATCACCAGCGTGGCGCCCTCGGCCGCTAACGCCAAGGCGGTGGCCTCGCCGATGCCTGAGGAGGCACCAGTCACCAAGGCGATCTTGCCGCTCAGTTTTCCTGTCTGCATCTTTTTCTCCTGAGGTTTTGGATACGTCCAGAAGCTAGGTGCGGATGTTCTGGAAGCAATGCTGATGGGCGACCGAAGGACCGGAAGGCTTGCGGGACAGAAGGGGCGGGACAGCGCCCCGGGCGGCCAATGTCTGCGCAATTTCCCTTGAGCGAACGAGCGGGCCTTGACGTGACTGGAGGTGTTGCGTCTTGATGTGGGGCTGCGGGGCTGCTTCGCATGAAAACAGCTGATCGACTACGTCTGCGGGTGGCTTGTTTGCATGCGACGCGCTTGCATGCACCACCGCGATCCTCTTGCGACCGAGCGGTCTGAGCGCAAGATGAAGGTCCTCGTCGTCTATTGCCATCCCTGCACCGACAGCTTCAACGGCGCCGTGCGCGATACGGTGCTGGAGACGCTTGCCGAAAGGGGCCATCAGATCCACCTGCTCGACCTCTATGCGACCGGCTTCGATCCAGTCATGCGCACCGAGGAATGGCGCGGTTACCACGACAAGGCGGCGAACCTGCAACCGGTGCACGAACACGCGCAGGAGCTGCTCTGGGCGGAGGCGGTCGTCTTCATCTATCCGACCTGGTGGTATGGCCTGCCGGCCATGCTGAAAGGCTGGCTGGAGCGCGTGCTGGTGCCGGGCTTCGCTTTCGAGATGCCGACCGCACGACACGGCCCGCGGCCCAAATTGCGGCACATACGCCGGGTGATGGCGATGACCACATGCGGCGCCACGCCGCTGATGTCGTGGATCATGGGACACCCGGGCAGGCGAACCCTGCTGCGCGGCTTCCGCTCCGTCTGCCATCCGCTGTGCCGGACCAAATTCGTGGCGCTCTACCGGATGGACAGCGTCTCGGCGGCCGAGCGTCAGGCGCATCTGCAGCGGGTCAGGAAAGCCGCGGCCAGTCTTGGCCGCGCTGATGCCGTTGCCGCCACGGTGCCTGGCTGATTATGTCGCCAGGCAGGTGAGGGCAGCGCAAACGCCCGGAGTAAGAGGCGAACTCAAATCTAAAGCGATTGCATTGCGTCACCGACACCATGCGCGTTGACTATCTTCGTCATTTCTGGAATCTTGGAAATATGGATAAGACACTCGCCCTTTCGGCGCTTGCCGCGCTCGGCCAGGAAACCCGGCTGGACGTTTTTCGCCTTTTGGTGCGGGCCGGAGCCGACGGTGTGCCGGCGGGCGAGATCGCCTCGCGGCTCGCCGCGTTTCCCAATACGGTATCGGCTCATCTCAAGATCCTCTCGCATGCCGGCCTGGTACGGACCGAACGGGAGGGCCGCAGCGTGCGCTACTTTGCCGATATGACCGGCTTTCGCGATCTGCTCGCCTACCTCATGGAGGATTGCTGCAATGGCGCACCGGAACTTTGCCAGCCTGTGATCCAGGCCGTGACCTGCAACTGCTAGCGAGATGAGCTCCGGCATCGCCAATCTTTCCCGCCGCCTTGTTGCCGAAGCCCTCGGCACGGCTCTGCTGGTCGCCACCGTTGTCGGTTCCGGCATCATGGCCGACCGGCTGACCGATGACGTCGCCGTCTCCCTGCTCGGCAACACCTTGCCGACCGGGGCGATCCTGATCGTGCTGATCACCATATTCGGGCCGATCTCCGGAGCGCATTTCAACCCGGCGGTGACGCTGGTATTCGCGCTTCGACGTGAAATCGAAACGACCGCAGCGCTTGCTTACGTCGCCGCCCAGATTGCCGGCGGCATCGCTGGAACGTTGCTCGCGCATGCAATGTTCGAATTGCCGATCCTGCAAGTGTCGGCGACGGTGCGGACCGGAAGCGGGCAATGGATTGCGGAACTGGTCGCCGCCTTCGGGCTGGTCTTCACCATCCTTGCCGGCCTACGCTCCCGTCCGGATTCGATCCCTTGGCTGGTCGGGCTCTATATTACCGCCGCCTATTGGTTCACCGCATCGACATCCTTCGCCAATCCGGCCGTCGCCATCGCCCGTGCGTTCTCCAACACTTTTGCCGGGATCCGCCCCGCCGACCTGCCGGGCTTCATCGCCGCCGAGCTTTTGGGCGCATTGCTCGCCATGGCATTGGCAGGGTGGCTGCTCGCCCGACCGAAACCAGTCGGACAGATGAAAGCCGCGCAATGACCATCACCATCTACCACAACCCCGATTGCGGCACCTCGCGCAACACGCTGGCCATCATCAGGCAGTCCGGCGAGGAGCCGGAGGTGATCGAATATCTGAAGAACCCGCCATCGCGGCAAAAACTCGTCGAGCTGATCGCGGCGATGGGCATGACGCCGCGCCAATTGCTGCGCGAGAAGGGCACGCCCTATGGCGAACTCGGCCTGGGCGACCCCAAGTGGAGCGACGACGAGATCCTCGATTTCATGCTGGCGCATCCGATCCTGATCAACCGGCCGATCGTGGTGACGCCGCTCAGCACCATGCTCGCCCGACCCTCCGAAGCCGTGCTCGATATCCTGCCCAATCCGGATATCGGCCCGTTCACCAAGGAGGACGGCGAGGTCGTCATCGACGCCAGCGGCAAGCGCGTCGCCTAGATATCGTCTTATTTCGATCTTTGTCGAAATTCTCTTGACGTGCAGCGATTCTGGAAATAGCTTATTTCCATGAAACTCGAAAAAGCAGCTGCGCAACTTGAAGCCCTCGGCAACCCGACGCGGTTGCAGCTCTACCGCACCCTGGTGCGGGCGGGCGATGAGGGGCTGCCGGTCGGGCGCATCCAGGACAGGCTCGGCATCGCCGCCTCGACGCTGTCGCATCACCTCAAGCGGCTGGTCGACACCGGCCTGGTGACACAGGAGCGCCAGGCGACGACGCTGATCTGCCGGGCCAACTATCCCGCCATGAATGGGCTCATCGGATACCTCGCAGACGAATGCTGCGCCGACGCCACCTGTGCGCCGGCATCGGCGGAAGCGACGGCCAAGACGCCGGCGTGATTTTTTTGGCAGTATAATTCGAAATTACCGGAAGGATCGAAGGTATGGAAATGATCGAAAAACTCCCCGTCGCGGTGATCGGCGCCGGGCCGGTCGGCCTGGCGGCAGCGGTCCACCTCATCGCGCAAGGTATTCCTGTCAAAGTCTACGAAGCCGGCAATGCGGTTGCATCCAACCTCAGGGATTGGGGCCATGTCCGGGTGTTCACGCCCTGGCGCTATTGCGTCGATCAGGCGGCTAGAAACCTGCTCGAGGTGCATGGCTGGCGGATGCCGGAGCCCGAGGCATTCCCGACCGCAAACGACCTCGTCGCGGACTATCTCGAGCCGCTGGCAAAGCTTCCGCAGTTGTCGCCGTCGATCGAAACCGGCGCCCGCGTCGTCGGCATTTCGCGCTGGGGCGCCGACAAAGTGCTGAGCAAGGAACGCGAAAACCGGCCGTTCATGCTGGTGGTCGAAACCGCCAGTGGCACGCGGCGCGACAGCGCCCGCGCCGTCATCGATGCGTCGGGAACCTGGCAAATGCCGAACCCGCTCGGCGCCGGCGGAATTCGTGCCGTAGGCGAAGCGCAATTTGCCGACCGCATCGCCTACGGCATTCCCGACATCCTCGGCCGCGACCGCAGCCTTTATGCCGGCAAGACGACGCTGGTCGCCGGCTCCGGCCATTCAGCCGCCAATGCCTTGCTGGATCTCGCCAGGCTGGCGGATATGGAGCCCGGCACGGTCTTCATCTGGACAACGCGCGGCACCGACCTGGTGCGCATCTATGGCGGCGGCGATGCCGACCAATTGCCGGCACGCGGCGAACTCGGCGTCGAAGTGCGGGAGCTGGTGGAAAGCGGCGGCGTCAGACTGGTGACGGGCTTTGCGGCTGTTTCGATCCGCGATGCCGACGGCCGGTTGGTCGTCGAAGGCCAGACCAAGGACGGCTTGCAGCGAATTGGCCCGGTCGACCGCATCATCGCCGCGACCGGACAGCGCCCCGATCTGTCGCTGACCCGCGAGCTTCGGCTCGAACTCGATCCGTGGCTGGAAAGCGCCAAGGCGCTGGGACCGCTGATCGATCCCAACGAACATTCCTGCGGCGACGTGCCGCCGCACGGCCACCGCGAGCTCAGCCATCCCGAGTATGGGTTCTATACGGTCGGCATCAAGAGCTATGGCCGTGCGCCGACCTTCCTGCTGCTGACCGGCTATGAGCAGGTCCGCTCCGTCGCCGCGGCGATCGCCGGCGACATGGTTGCGGCCGACAATGTCCAGCTCGTGCTGCCGGACACCGGCGTCTGCACCGTGCCGAGGATCGGCATTGCCGACAAGGGTTGCTGCGGCGGTCCGGCGCCGGCGGCTTCGAGCGCCTGCTGTGTCGCCGACGCCGAGGCGAAGGCGGCCGGCAAAGGCGGCTGTGGCTGCAGCGTCGCGGCATGAGCCTTCTGGCGCCTTCGCCCTCCATCCTGCGCAGCCGCGGCGCGATCATCACCGCGCTTGGCCTGACGCAGATCATGGCGTGGGGATCTTCCTACTATCTTCCAGCGGTCATCGCGCCGGCGGTCTCCTCCGATACCGGCTGGCCGCTGGCATGGGTTGTCGGCGGCCTGTCCCTCGGCTTGCTCACGGCAGGATTGATCTCTCCGCGCGTCGGGTCGTCGATCGAGCGGCATGGCGGCCGCAACGTTCTGGCGTTCAGCGCCGCATGCATCGGGCTCGGCCAGATCGGGCTGGCTCTTGCCCCTAATCTTGCGGCCTATATCGCGGCCTGGCTGGTCATCGGACTGGGCATGGGGGCGGGGCTCTACGATGCCGCTTTCGCGACGCTTGGTCGTCACTATGGCCATGGCGCGCGCTCCGCCATCACCACGCTGACGCTGTTCGGCGGTTTTGCCAGCACGATCTGCTGGCCGATTTCGGCCTGGCTTCTTGGGGAGGTCGGCTGGCGCGGCACCTGCCTGGCCTACGCTGTCTTTCAGCTGGTGATTGCGCTTCCGCTCTATCTGGTGATCCTGCCTCGTGAGGCGCCGCAGCCGGCAGTCAAACCGGGATTGAACCAGGCGAAGCCGATCCTCGAAAACAATCCCGATCCGTCGATCATGATCGTGTTGGCCGCCACACTTACGCTTGCGGCGGTGATCTCCTCGACGCTGTCGGTGCATCTGCTCACCATCCTGCAAGGCAGCGGCATGGCGCTGGCCGCGGCCGTCGGGCTCGGCGCGCTGGTCGGCCCGTCCCAGGTGGCGGCGCGCGCGATCGAGATGACCATCGCGCGCCACCACCATCCGATCCTGACCAAGTTCGCCTCGGTTACGTTTGTGGCGATCGGCGTTTCGGCGCTCTGGGCCGGCATGCCGGTCATCCCGCTGGCGCTCGGCTTCTACGGCGCGGGCATCGGCCTCGAATCCATCGCGCGGGGAACGCTGCCGCTCGCGCTGTTCGGCTCGAATGGCTACGCGAGACTGATGGGCCGCCTCGCCATGCCGAGCCTGATCGCCCAGGCGGCGGCACCCTCGGCCGGCGCATTGCTGCTGGAGCGCTTCGGCCCGCACGGGACGTTGGCCGCGCTTTCCGGTCTGGCGCTGGCCAACGTCATCCTCGCATGCGGCTTGGGCTGGCGGATGCTCCGCTGGCGGCAATCGCAGGTTCAAATTCGATAGGATTTCGACCCGCGTTCAACGCCGTCAACTGGAGAGCGGGAGATCTTCCAAGGGATCGACAAGGAAGGATGCGGCAATCAGATCGTCCGCGTCGAGGCGCAGTGAGCCTTTGGCGCCGCCCATGATGGCGGCAACCTTTTGAAACGTCTTGATTTCGTGCTCGGTAATCTGGGCAGTTTGCATTCTGGATTTGAGGTCAGCGACGCGCAGCCCCAAACTGTGGGACATTCCGATTTTACGGTTCGACATGGTAAGATGCTCCTCCCCGGCCCATGTTTGTTTTGCCACCCGCCCTTATTCGCATTTCCTCCGCCTGCCTAAATATGAGGCATCGCGAATACAGCGCCCGAACGCCCGATGCAAGGGAAGGTTCCGGCGCGCAGAGGTCACGAAATAATAACACGAAGGAAGCACGGCCGATGGTCCGGCCGAAGGTAGGACTTAGGTAGGACGCCCCGCCGGACAGAGAGCTCCGGTGGCTTATCGGCTGGCGAGGACCATGCGGTTGCCTTCGCTGTCGCGAAACTCTGCCACCGTGCGCCCCGGCTGCCACGGCGCCTCATGCGGTTCGGTGATGATTTCGACGCCGCCCGCCTTCAACGCCGCGCTCATTGCTCCGACATTTTCGTCGACCAGCACCAATACGGGCTCCGCGCCGGGGGCGTCGTCGGTGCGTCTGATGAAATGCAGGTTCGTCACGGCATGCGGAAATGCCAGCTCGATCCAGCGCCAGCCGCCATCGCCCATCTTCTGGTCGGCCAGCACCTGACAGGCGAGATGCCTGGTGTAGAACGCCTTGGCGCGGTCCTGGTCGAATACCGGAAGCTCGGCAAACTGGATATGCATGATCGTCGCTCCTGCTTGATGGCTGCCGCGCAGCCGCCCACGCGGGAATGACGATGCGGGCAACCGAAAAGATTCTTCGGTAATGAGAATCTTTTCAGCGCAGCCGGTCGTCCTTCGTTCATACCAACCAGTCAGGAGACGACGATGAACTACGCACTCATTCGATACGGTGTGAACCAAGCCGACCTGGAAGATAACCGCGCGCTGGTCGAAAAAGTGTTCGAAGCACTGGGCGAGGCGGCACCGCCGACGGTGCGCTATCTCGTGCTCGAGCTGGACGACGGCTCGTTCGTCCACATCGTCGGCCAGGACGGCGATTCGTCGGCGCTGACCGGGCTTGCCGCCTTCAAGGCGTTTGCGGAAAACCACGCCGAACGCCGTTCGACCCCGGCAATGCGATCGCCTGTCAAAGTCATCGGCAATTACCGTATGCTGGCGGATCAGGAAGCCGGGTAGCGCCTGCCATGCCGCTCGCGCAGAAATGGGACGCTACGCCGAAAATGAACAGGGCGACTTTGGAGGCGATGCTCGTCGGGTTGCGGCCAAGGCTGCATCGCTACTGCGCGCGCATGGCCGGCTCGGTGATCGACGGCGAGGATATCGTCCAGGAGGTGCTGATCAAGGCGCTGCAGGCGATCGACGGCGGCGCCATGGTCGAACGGCCGGAGCAATGGCTGTTTCGCATCGCCCACAATGCCGCGCAGGATCATCTGCGGCGGCGCAATCGGGAAAGGTCGCGCATGACCGAGGCCGACATGAGCGTCATCGAGGATCCCTCCGGCAGCGCCGACAGCCGGCTCGCCGCCCAGACCGGCCTGCGCTCCTTCATGCAGCTTTCGGTGCCGCAGCGCAGTGCCGTGATCCTGGTCGACGTGCTCGGCCTCAGCCTGCACGAGACCTGCGAAGTGACCGGCGCGACGCTCGCCGCCACCAAGGCCGCGCTGCATCGCGGGCGGGCGCAGCTCAAGCTGCTGGCGCTGCAGCCCGAGCAGGCGCTCGCGCCGAGGCTCGACGCCGATGACGAGCGCCGGCTGCGGCGCTATGTCGACCTGTTCAACGCGCGCGACTTCGACGCGGTCAGGGCACTGATCGCAGAGGACGTCCGGCTCGATGTCGTCAACCGCGTCCGCCTGCGCGGCAAGGCCCAGGCGTCGACCTATTTCGGCAATTACGATCGTATCAGCGACTGGGCATTGTCGCTCGGCTTCGTCGACGGCAGGCCGGCCATCCTCATCCGCGACCCGCAGGCGGCCGACGGCACCGTGCGCGGCTTCGTGCTGGTTGAATGGGCGGGCGATGAAATCATCCAGATCCGCGACTTCCGCTATGCACCGTGGTGCCTGGTCGATGCGGAAATCAGGGCCGTGGAGAGGTGAGGAGAGCGCTGGAAATGGTGCGGAAATGACGCGCGAAGGCGACATAGCCAAGGTTGCGCTACCGGACAAGTCTGCCATCGCCTCGATCCCCAAGCTGAGGGGCTCCGCTTCCGATTTCGGGAGCGGTATCGTCGCGAAGAGGATCTACGGCCCACACCCGTCATGCGAGCGGCGCCAGCTTTCGGATCAGGCAGCCTCCTCCTGGGTAACCCAGACGCAATTGCCACATGGCAGCAAGTTCTTAGAGCGGTTCCGGTTCTCTTGGACCCGGTAACTCGCTCTACTATCTGTTTTGCCGCATTTATGCGGACGCCAAATGATTCCATTTGGCTGCAAAATGCGCTAGCCGATACGCACGCGGCGCGTCACCTGGCCATTGCTTTCCCAGTATGTGTGTTTCTTGGCAATCAAGGGATCGTCCATCGCCGGTTGAATTTGTCCCGTGGTGCTGACCGCGCGCGAGGTCACCGTGTGTTCTCCAGGAGAGGGATTTGCCCAAGCCAGGGACCAAATCTTCCAGGCGTGTTCTGCCTCCTCACCGTGGTCAATGGTCGCTGGTGCCCAAGGCCCCTGATCGATTTGCACTTCGACCCGGTCGATCGGCGCCCCCCAGGCTGCCCCGACGATGCGGTAATCCGAGTCTTTCCGGGTAACCTTCGCAGGCGCGGACTTTATCAGCGCTCGCCCGACTGAAGTCTCGGCCCATACGGTCTCGCCGTTGTGGTCCTCCTCCCGGATGGTGACATAGTCACGGGCCATCAGAAGGCTCATGAACCGCGTATCGCGAACCTCGATGCGCTTTAGCCACTTGACGTTGGCGATCCCGTACCAGCCTGGAGCAATGAGCCGTACCGGGAAGCCATTGGGCGCTGGCAAGGCGGCTCCATTCATTTCATAGCAGAGGAGATTGTCGGGGTTCATCGCGTCGGCGAGCGACATGCTACGAGCGAAATTCTGCTGCATCTTGACGTCGCGTATCGGGACCTCGCCTGTGTCGGTACCGAAAAAGACGACCTCGATGCCCTTCTCCAGAACACCGGCTTCCTCGAGGATCGGGGCGAGCGGCGTCCCTGCCCAGCGAGCATTGCCGATGCCGCCGGTGAAAAAGGGAAACCCGTGGTTGCCCGAGCATTCCACTGTGAAAACGACCTCCTGCCGCGGTCGCGCCCTGATGTCGGCGAGCGTTAACTCCAAGGGCTTCTTGACCAAGCCTCCGATCTCCATCGACCATGTCTTCTCGTCGATCGTTGGTCGGTTGAAATGCGAGATGCTGAAGAACTTGTCGTTTGGCGTTATCCAGCTGTCCAAATCCTCCCAGACAAGCTGCTTCTGGATACCCACCGGATCGGGATTTTTGGTCGGCTGATCCAGCCACGGAATAACTTCCTCGCTCGGCCGTGTTGGAAAGGCGTAAGCCCGACGCGAGGTATAGAGAGCAGCAATTGCGGCAAGAGCCGCGCTTCCTTGAACAAGAAGTTCTCTGCGCTGAAAATCAGGCATGTTGTTTACCTCCCAGTTGATCCGGAACGGGCTGCAACGTGCCTTAGGCCGCAGCCTGATCACGGATAGACGACACAATGTGAGGCTGCCCACCCGGAAGTATCCGGATAGGTCAGACAATCACCGACGCAAGTCAAGCATGTGAAGCATTGCACGAAACGCTAGCTTGCGTTTCGCACGCTAAGAGTGCGCCTTTGAGAAGGAACTGTCCACAACTTGGACGGGACATGATGATGATTGCAGCATTCCATGCCGATTTCCGGTCCTGCCAAAATCGTTGCTGCTCGGATCGCTGCCGAACGCCCGCTTCTGGGGGCATTTCCGGACCTTCGCGGGTTGCGGTCGGAAAGGCCCGTTCCGACCCAATTTCTGCCGTTCCGATATCGGCCTCGCCATCTCCAGGGCGGATGTTCACCGAATTTCGGCGAGAAACTGCGTTGGCCTGCCGTCTCTTGACGCGACAGGATGGCGGTGCGGCCGGCGCAGGTGTATGATGATGGTCTAATATTTCAAGATCAGGGAGGACAGCATGACATCTTGGGAAATCAAGGGACGCGAACTCGTCAATTGCACCTGCGAATATGGCTGCAACTGTCAATTCAATGCGCTGCCCGACAAAGGCCATTGCCATGCCGTTGCCGGCATCCAGATCGATGAGGGGCATCATGGCGAGACCGGTCTCGATGGCCTCCGGATCGCTGCGATCTTCAAATGGCCTGGCGCGATCCACGAAGGCAACGGCGAAGCCATCGCTTTCGTCGACGAGAACGCAACAGACCGGCAGCGTCAAGCGCTGCTGCGCATCATGACCGGCCAGGACACCGACCCGTTCGCGACGATGTTCGCCGTCTACGCCTCAACCGTGACGAAAATGAATGATCCGGTTTTCACGAAGATCGATCTCGACCTCGATATCGACGGCCGCAGGGGCCGCATCTTCGTTAAGGACTACATCGAAACGGTAGGTGAACCGATCCGCAACAAGGTGACGGGCGCGGACTCGCGCGCTCAGATCGTGTTGCCGAACGGCTTCGAATATGCGGTCGCCGAGATCGGTAGTGCCTCGAGCACAACCAGCGGGCCGGTTCAGGTGAACACGAAGGACAGTTACGGCCAGTTCGCGCGGCTGCATCTCAACAATCACGGGGTGGTGCGAGCCTGACGCGTCGCATGGACGGCGCGTCGCCACTTGAACGCCTGCTCAGACGCGACCGCGTCCTCACGATTGCGGGAGTGGTGGCGCTGTGCCTGCTGACCTGGCTTTATATCGTCGCCGGTGCAGGCCTCGGCATGAATGCGTGGGAGATGTCGAGGCTCGCGCTATTCCCCCACCAGCAAACTGCCGACGTGACCTCCGACATGCCCGGCATGGACATGAGCGCGATGGCCATGGCGACGGAACCGCGGCTCTGGGGGGCCGCGATCTGGGCGCTGATGATCGCCATGTGGTGGGTCATGATGGTCGCCATGATGTCCCCGAGCGCCGCGCCGACCATCCTGCTCTATGCGCGCGTACATCGCCATGCGCTCGCACAGGATCAGATCCAGGACAAGCTCGCGCCCACCGGCGTATTTATGGCAGGCTACCTCCTGGTCTGGCTGGGGTTCTCCGTCGCGGCAGCCGGGTTGCATTGGCTGCTCGAACGCGAGGCGTTCGTTACCGCGACGATGATGAGTTCGCAGAGCCGCTGGCTTTCAGGCATCGTCCTGATCGCCGCGGGCCTGTATCAGTTCTCGCCGCTCAAGAACGCCTGCCTGTCGCATTGCCGGACACCGACGGCGTTCCTTTCCCGCCAGTGGCGTCCCCACGCACTTGGCGCGCTGCGTTTGGGCGCACTGCACGGGGCGTTTTGCGTCGGATGCTGCTGGATGCTGATGGCGTTGTTGTTCGTGGGTGGCATAATGAATCTGGTGTGGGTTGCCGGGCTCGCTATTCTGGTGATGGTTGAAAAGGTGTTTCCTGCAGGCCGGTGGGTTGGCCGGGCGGCCGGCATCGCCCTGATCGCCTGGGGCAGCGCAACGCTTTTGGTCTGACGACCAGGGCCGCCTCGAACGTCGCGTTTTTGCAGGAACGACGACCGATCGCTTCTGTTGCAAAGTGCATCGCATCGGTCCGGCCAAGCCGCCTCACAATTCCTTTTCGGCCAGTTCGCGAAAGGCGTCGGGAACCGACCGTGACAGTCCGAGCGCGACCGAGGCATAGCCGACCGCCTCCCAGCCGAAGCGGTCGCGGATCTTGTCGATGGCGCGGTCGGCGGTCCAGCGCGCCGCGCCCTTCCTGGTGCCGGGGCGGCGGCGGTCGTCGTCCAGCCCGAGCGGCAGTTCCAGCTGCAGGCCCGGCTGCTTTTCCAGGTGCGAGACGGCGATCGCCAGCAGCGAGATGGTTTTTTCGTGCGGATGGTCGGCCAGCACCTTGCGCACCAGCGCCTCGGCTATCTCGGCCAGCATGGCGGTTGCCGAAATCGGCTGGTTGAGCGTGATCGAGCGCGTCACCGAGCGCAGATCGGCAAAGCGGACGCGAACCGTCACGGTGCGGCCGGGCCGGGATTTCGCCCGCAATCTGGTGGCGACCCTGTCGGCCAGATGCAGCAGCGCCGGCACGAAGACTTCCTCGTCGGCGGGTTTTCGGCCGAGCGCCGATTGCGCGCCGGCCGAGCGCGCCCGGCGCTGCGTCTCGAGCTTGCGCGGATCGCGGTTCCACGCCAGCGCGTTGAGTTTTTCTCCGGCCGCCGGCCCGAGCAGGCGCTCCAGCGCCCCACCGTTGGTCTTCGCCAGCTCGCCGATGGTGTTGACGCCGATGCCGGCCAGCCGCTCCCTGGTGACCGGACCGACACCCCACATTAGCTCGACCGGCAGATCGTGGAGGAATTCCAGCTCGTCGCGCGGATCGACCACCACCAGCCCGTCGGGCTTGGCGACCTGTGAGGCGATCTTGGCCAGATGCTTGGTGCGCGCCACGCCGACCGAGATCGGCAGGCCGAGCTCGGCCCGCACGCGGCGGCGGATCTTGCCGGCGATCTCGGCCGGTGAGCCGAACAGGTGGGTGCAGCCGGCGACGTCGGCAAAGGCCTCGTCGATGGAAATCCGCTCGACCACAGGCGTGAAATCGCCGAGCACCTTGATGGCCGCATCGCCCAGCCGCTGATAGTCCTTGAAATGGCCGCCGACGAAAATCAGCCCGGGGCAGAGCTCCCGCGCACGCCGCCCCGGCATGCCGCCGCGTACGCCGAAGGCCTTGGCTTCATAGGAGGCCGCCAGCACAACGCCGCCGCCGACGGCGATCGGCTTGCCGCGCAGAGCCGGGTCGAGCAATTGTTCGACCGAGGCATAGAAGGCATCCAGATCCGCGTGGAGGATGTTGGCTTCCATCCGGCCCGTTCGCCCGCGGCGGTTCAAACGCCGCATTGTCTAGAGTTTTGAATGGAACATAAAGAGAACGTTGCCGGCGGATTGTCAAGCAGCGCAAAGGCTACCGCCCACCGAGACGCCGGGCGGACGCGCGGCATGCGCGTCGCTCAGTCTGTTCAGCCGCGCAGCCGATCCCTGGCCTGCATCAGCGCGAATCCCAACAGGTTCTCGCCGCGCCACAGCAGCGGGTTCGCGACCCTCTCGTCATCCGCCGCAAGGCCGATGCCCCACACCCGGTCGACAGGGCTTGCCTCGACCAGCACCTTGTCATGCGTCGACAGCAGATATTCGCGCAGCGCCGCGTTCTGCCGGAATTTCTGAAAGCTCCCTTCGGCGACGATGCGGTATTTGTCGGCATCCCATTTGGCCCCATCGAAGCCGCTCACCTGCCGGCCAAGCTGCTTTGCCTGCTTGGGGCTCGCCGCCTTGAGGATTTGCGTTGCCGCCTGAGCATCACCGAACAGACGTGCCTTCTCAGCCATCATCCAATGTTCCGCAGTCGGATAGCTCAGGCCATCGACGATAAAGGGCGCATGCCACCACTGGCTGAAGCACGATGCGGCTATGCGGCCGTCCTTGGACGGCTCATGGCCCCAGAAGAACAGGAACTTCTGCCGGGGCTTTGCGCGAAAGGCTGCTTCAAGCCAGCGTCGGTCGTAAATCATGGAGCGGATGGAGCAGGGCGGAAGGCCGGCTTGTCAATGCTCCATCAGTGGGCCGGCGAAGAAGAGCAGTTGGCGCTGCATGCGATGAAATGCTGACCTACAGCGCCATCTTGTAGCCGAGATGGCTGGCGGTGAAACCGAGGCGCTCGTAGAATGCGTGCGCCTCCCGTCGTTCCTTGTCCGTGGTGAGCTGAATGAAGCTGCAGTCGCGCGAGCGGCACGTTTCAACCGCCCATTCGACCATCAGCTTGCCGATGCCGCGGGAGCGCCATTGCCGGGCGACGCGAACGCCTTCGATCTGCCCGCGCCAGGCGCCTTTCCTCGAAATGCCGGGAGTGAAGCTGAGTTGCAGGGTGCCGATCACTTGCCCGGCCTCGACAGCCACGGCCAACAACTGGTCGGGGTCGGCATCGATCGCCCTGAAGGCATCGAGATAGGAAGGCGCGAGCGGCGTGGACGGGTCTTCCCGGCCCGCGCCGAGGATGTCGTCGGCAAGCATTGCAACGATCGCCGGCAGGTCGGGCGCTTGCGCGCGACGGAATTCGATCTCGCTCATCACGTGGAGACATACGGCGCGGTGTCGGCGATCGCAATGTCCCACTTGAGTCGCAAGCGAACGCCAGCGTCTGATGCAAGCAAGCTCGGCGGGACAGAGGGGGCGCTGTCCCGCCGAGCTTTCAGTGAAAACGAGGTGGCTGGTTCCCGGCCAACGCTACGCCGCCTCCAGCGCCCAAAGGCGGTGGCCGTAGCGGCGGAAGAAGCGGGCGAAGAGGCGCTGCTGCCTGGCCCGGGCGAGGTCGGCGCCGCGCCTTTCCTGCCGCCAGCGCGGCATGTTGCGGAATATCGACAGGAAGCGGGCGGCGTCCTCGATCGCTTCCTCGGCCGACTGCGCCGGGCGGATCGCCACCAGGAACAAAGCGCGGCTCGGCTTCATCCGGTCGATCGCCGCCTTGCGCCGGCGATGGCCCTGGCGCGCCTTGCGAATGCCGTCCTGGCGGATGGCCGCGAAGGCGGCGAGCATGGCCGGGCTGTCGCCAGTATAGCCGCAGGCATGGGCGAACTGGGCTGGGTCCATCGTCGTTCCCTTGCTGCCGGCCGACGGAGCGGCCGCAGTTCTGTTGCTCGCGCCGATTCCAGCTCGCACATCGATATAAGCATAACTCAAATAATATGACAAGTGAAACTTTCACGTCAATGTAAGCGGAACCGACTCGACTCCGCTCCGAAAACCGATAATGTTGCGAACAAAGCAGGAACAAAGATGGGGATGGCTATGGCATTAGCAGGCAAGGAAGCGACGATCGCCGATGTTGTCTCGATTGCCGTCGAGTGCATCGATTGCGGCCGCAACAGGTGGTGGAAGCCGGCCGAGCTCAAGCGGCATGGGGTGAGGCCGGAGACGCCGCTGGCGGCACTTTCGGGGCGCCTGATCTGCAAGGCCTGCCGGGCCGACGGCCTGCCGGGCGCCGCCGTTTCGATCCAGGCAGCCTTCATCGACGACCGGCAGCGGGCCCTGGCCGAGGCGCGGATGCTCAATGGCCGCGAGCCGGAGCAATCGAGGCGGGCTTGAAGGGGAGGGGCGGTGTTCTTCCTTCTCTCCTTGTGGGAGAAGGCGGCCGAGCGAAGCTCGGTCGGATGAGGGGTGTTGGACGGATCGCGGAGTTGAAGACGTAAGGATTTAGAATCGTTCGAATATTTTTAACACCTCATTTCTTCCAACACCCCTCATCCGGCTCGGCGCTGCGCGCCGATCCACCTTCTCCCACAAGGGGAGAAGGGCGCGCGCCAGCGCCGCGTCAATACCCCAGCAATTCCTTGAGCGGGATGACGCGGAAGACGTTCTTGATCGCGTAGCGGTTGAAGGTCAGCGTCTTGGGCGGGTTGTATTGCTCGACGATCAGTTCGGCGGCGGTGCGCTTGACCAGCTTCTTGATGAAGGCCTTGCCGTTGTGCTCGTTCTCCTCGGGCAGCGTCTCGATCACCACATGGTCGCCGGGCACGGCCTCGCGGCCGCCGCAATAGATCATCTCGCCGGGCTCGTAGCGCGGCACCATCGAATCGCTCAGCACGTGCAGCGCAAACACGTTGCGCAGATGCCGGATCCCAGGCGGCCGCTGGACATAGCCGGCCGGCTGGCCGTTGAAGGTGAAGTCGCCATCGTCGCCGCCGACGGCGGTGCCGAGAAGCTGGATATCCATCGGCCCGGCGGGCAGGGGGCCGGGATCGGTGACGATCTCGGCATCGGCGACCGGCCCGGAATCTTCGAGGAAGACGACCTCGCCCTTGCCGAGCGCCACCGGGTCGACGCGCAGGAAGGCGGCGGTCTTCAAAAGGTTCTCGGTCTTGGGCAGGTTGCGCCCGGTTTCCCAATTGCCGACGGCAGCGACATCGGTGTCGTTGTGCTCGGCAATGTGGCGCATCACCAGACCGCGCTGCTTGCGCGCCCGGCGGATCGCCGCCCCGACCTTGACCGACAGTGCAGTTTTCACCATGGCTCCATCTGAGGCATAAGATTCGGTTTCGTCTATGCAAGAATCGCTTGTATTACTGTTTGAGTTATGCTCTTATACGGTCATGCACAAGTCGCTTCACCAGCTTTCGGTCCTCGAATCCGCCCTTCAGCGCGCCGGCAGCGCTCGCCTGGAGGCGGTAGCGCAACCGATCGCCAAGGCCATGCATGTGCCAAACCTTTCCCCTCCGTCGCGGCTGTCCTCCTCCCCGGCCGGGACGATGCCCGAGGCTCGCGCCTCGGATCCGGCAGCGCAAGCGGCCGAAACGGCCGGAGCCGTTCCCCTCACGGCTCCGGCCACGAATTACCCGTCGACCAGCAACGCGGATGCCGAGGTTTCCTGGATCCGCACCGTAGACGGCACGGTCATCGCCTTAGACAAGCGGACCGGCAAGGCAGTGTCCGGCGCAACTAGGCAGGCGGCCGAGATGAAGCTCGATCGTAGCAGGCCACGCGAAGGCTGATCGGCTTTCGAGCCTGAGAGCCGGCGAAGCCGGCGCCGCACACAACCACCCTTGCAGGGAATAAAACATCATGGCCGCCCGCTATTCCGCCTCCGAATTGGAACAAATCGAGAACTGGTTGATGAGCGGGCTGTCGGCCGCGAAGATCGCCACCCGGCTGAGTGCGCTGCGCGGCCGCCCGGCCTCGCGCGCGGCCATCATCGGCATCGTCCACCGCACCGCCCGTCTGCGCGCCATCGGCCTTTCCAGATCCAAAGGCTGGTGTGGCGGCCGGCATGGAAAATCGGCGCCAGAGCCGCCGAATCCCGCCGGCCAAGCAGGGGCGGTACCGGCCGAGCATCACTGCCGCCCGGCAAGGCTGTCAGCCAGGCTGGCGCCGCCGGCCTGGCAGCCGGGTTCGACTCGGATCACCGGGTCCGATGGCGAGCCGCTCGAAATGCCGGCGCCGCGCCCGATCGCCGCCGGCGGCCGCCAGCCACATTTCGTCGCCATGCGCTTCATCGATTGCCTGTTCGACCGCTGCCGCGCGCCGCTCGACACGACGCTGCAGGAGGATGCCGAAAACGATGCCCCCGGCAGTCGCCCCGGTTTGGACATGCTGTGCTGCGGGCTGCGCACAAAGCCTTCGAAAAGCTACTGCGCCTATCACGCGGCGCGCTTCCTACGCACGCTGCCGGCCGAAGCGATTTGAGCCCCGCTGGATGACGGAAATTCGCCAGAGCCCGACGACAGAAAACCAGGAGGACCGAGCCGATGAGCAACAAAACCGCGCAAAAAGCCAAAGCCAGGCTGCCGCGATTGCCGAAGGGCGAGGCCGAGCAGGTGCGCATCCGCAAGGAGATCGGCCATGATTTCGCGCTGAAGGAGGACCGGTTCGGCCGCAAGCGGCTGGCCAAAGGAACGCAGGAGGCGGCGCGCCTCTATGAGGTTTCCAATGACGGCCACACCGCGACCGGCGGCATCGTGCGGGTGCGCAATGTCGACCCGCTGACCGGCCTCACCTCGTTGTCGCGCCAGCAGCGCGAGGCAGGCATGCGCTACCGCCAGGATTTCCGCAACTCGTCCGAGGCAACCGCCAAGCCGATGGCCTGGGCCGAGCGCGTCGACGGCGGCCGCACCGGCAGCGGCGTCGCAGAACACATCCTGTCCGCCGGCCGCGACCATGCCCAGGCCACCAAGGCGCTTGCCCACTGGGAGATCGCCGGCATCGTGCAAAAGGTCTGCTGTGCCGACGCAACGGTCAAGAGCCTGGCCGAACTGGCCGGCGAGCCGCGCGACGTGGTGGTGAAGCTACTCAAGATCGGGCTCGACATATTGGCTGTGCATTACGGCATGATGCTGATGCGCAAGCCGAGGTGAGGAGCCCCGCCGATCCGGCCGGCACTACCGGCCGGATCGATCCGTCAACGACGGCAGACACGGATTCTTTCGATAACCCGCTGGTGATGACGCCAGTGCTTGACGACTTCGGTGTAGCAGCGCCGGTGGTACCGGTAGCGCGGCCTGTAGTCCTCGTCGTAGACATCATAGCGGTAACGGGGAACGTACTCATCGTCGTAATCGGAATACCGATGGTGGCGATAATAATAGTCGTCGTCATAGCCGTTGCCGATGCCGATCGTGACGCTGCCGCCGGCATTCGCCGGGCCAATCACGGAAGCCGCCGAGGCGATGGCGATCACCGAGGCAAGCAGGAGCTTCTTCATAGCTACCTCCTTCTTTAACGTCCCTCTAATAGAAAAACCCTTGAGGGGCAGCCTCGTTCCACAAATTTGCAAGATGCCACGAACCGAGAGCCCTAAATTAGCGCCAGCGGGGCGAAAACGCCTCTGGCGGTGCGCCAGGGTGGGGCCGCCGGCGCAACGTGGCCCCTCCTTCCAAGCCTCATGCGGGTTGTGGTCCGCGCCGTATGTATCCCGTCAAGCAGCGACAATCGGGCGCCGTCGCGTTGCCGACGTTTGCCTACAGAATATGGCCCAATTCCAGCAAAACGAAAGCCGTCGCACCCAGCACAATGAGAGCGTAGGCCGCATAAAGAACAAGCAGCATCACTTCAAAGTCTCGGACGAAACCTGCCGTAATTCTGGTCTCCTGAGGCTCTGCTTTCTCGATGCGCTCGGTTTCCGGATGCTCCGCTGCCACGACGATGCAGACAATCCTGTCGTTTTCGGCTGCCTGTAATATCCGTTCGGCCAGATCGACGGCAATCACTGGATCATCGGCCAGCCGATCTCCCGATAGCCAGCTTTCAGTGACAGTCTGGATTTCATCCTTTCTCACGCACGCATAATTGCGCCGATTAAATTAGGTTCCACTAAAATACCTCAAGATTGCGTCGACCCGATCGCGATGTAACGAGGCGTGACCCCTCCTGGGCGGTGAACTCCCGCCTGAGGCCCGCATTTGTCGACTGTCGAGGCGAATCTCGATCGCCGCATCCTCCGATCAAAGGGCGCTGGCGTCTCCATAGGCTGCTACGGTGCGCCATTGCTGGTAGGTCGCAATGCTAAAGCCACTGCCAAACCTTCATATCGCGAACGCGGCGCCGACATCTTCGGTGCCGACCGGGTATGACGAGGATCGTATGCTTACTTATATCCGGCTGCTCGATGCTTCGGCGGAGGGGACCGATTGGCGTGAGGTCGCCCGCATCGTGCTGCACATTGACCCGGAGCAGGAGCCAGAGAGGGCTTTCCGGGCGTGGGCGACACATCTGGCGCGTGCACGATGGATGACTAGGAAGCGGAATGAGGTTCGCGCCGATCGCATATGAGCGGCGCGAATGACGACCTCACATTTAAGCGGAACTGCCGTCCCGGTCTGGCCGTTGAGGGAGGAGACCAACATGGAAAAGCGCCCAATGACTTATTGGCGAGCCAATTCTCTGGAGCTGTGCTGCCTTCTTGCAGTTCCGCTGTCGCTTCTCTTTACCGTTTTCCTCGCGGGTCTTATCCTTAGCTGACCCCCCGCATGGTTGCTTGGCGAGGGAGCCCGCGTCGGTCAAGGTGGCACCAAATCCCGCCTGAAGGATTTCGGTGGGAAAGGCTGCCGCCGCCGTTACTTCACAGCCGCCGCCATCACATCCGAAAACAGCGCCCGCTCCACCGCCGGCTCCAGCGTCTCGGCGAAGGGCGTCGCCAGGTGGTGGCGGTCGCGGAAGGCAAGCTTGCCGTCGATGAAGACGTGGCAGGTGGTCTGATCGCAAAACCGATCGGTCATGTCGATATAGCTGGCGTTCGGTGTCGAGCGCACGATATCGCGCTCGATCGTTGCGATGTCGTCGTTTGCCGCCATGATCCTCGGCGTGTCGCATGTCGCCGGCGTCTGGCCCCGCCACAGCGCCCGCGCCACGCATTTGTCGGCGTAGCTTGCATTGTAAGGCACGTCCCTGATGACCGCGACCTTGATGCCGGCCTGGCTGAACGCTCGAAGCGTCCAGGTGAGACCCGTCCGCCACTGCTCCTCCCAATTGGCGTGCTTCAACTCCTCGGGCGATTCCTTCATCACATTGCCGATCGAGAATTCCGAGATCACCACCAGTTGCGGATGGAGCGCGATGATGTCCTTGACCGACTGCTCGCGCCATTGGTCGCACTCGGTGTAGTCGCGCTTCAGCCGCCAGTTCCAGGTCGTCACCCGCGAAGCCCGGCAGGAGGATTTGAGAAAGGTGACGACCCGGAAATTGTTCTTCTCGGCCGCCTTGATCAGCGGCGTCGACCAATGGTCGGCATGCGAGTCGCCGAACAGCACGACCGAGCGCTGGGCATCCTTCTGGCCGAACATGCAAGGCCTCGGTTTGACGGTCTCGAAATCGAGCACGCAGCCGCCGTCGCTCGCGCGCACGGTAGAGAGCTGGGCGGCGCTGTCGGCGATAATGTGCTGTTCTGGGCTGAGATTGTGCTCGGCAAAGCGCGCGTTGCCGTAGGCCGCGACCACGCCGGCGCCGGTCAGCGCAGCCGCGGGCACCAGCGCCCGCGCCGCTCCGGCCATCAGCCAGCCGTTGCGGCGGATCGGGTTCTCGATGAAATGATAGGTGAACATCGACAGAACCAGCGTCAGCGCCGCGCAGGCAAGGCGGTCAAGCGTGGACAGGTTGGGAACCACCATCGCGGCATAGACGATGACCGGCCAGTGCCAGAGGTAAAGCGAATAGGAAAGCCGGCCCAGCCATTGCAGGGGCGACAGCGCCAGCACGGCGCTCGGCAGGTTGCGGCCGCTGCCGCTGAGCAGCAGCAGCACGGTGCCGGCGACAGGCGCAAGCGCATTCACCCCGGGGAAGGGGGAGTCTTCGTCCAACATCAAATAGGCCCAGGCGATCAGCGCCAAGCCGAGGCATGCCTGCAGTGTGGCCAGCAGCGGGCGGTCGCGCCAGATCTTTGCCGGCACCATGGTCGCGAGGCCGCCGGCGGCGAATTCCCAGGCCCTGAGCGGCGAGAAATAGAAGGCCCAGGGCTGCGACACTTCCGTCAGCCAGGCGCAGGCGGCGAAGGAGGCCACGCCGGCGACGCCGATCACGACGATAGCCGTGCGCCTGCGGGGACGCAGCCATGCGGCCAACAAAAGCAGCGCTGGCCATGCCAGGTAGAACTGTTCCTCGACCGAGAGCGACCAGAAGTGGATGAACGGGTTATTGGTGGCATCGGCGGCGAAATAGTCAAACGACCAGCGGATCAGCCAGAGGTTGATCATGTAGGCGGAGGCAAACATGGCGCCTTTCGAATAGAGCGCCTGCTCCTCCGGCGACAGGATGAAGTAACCCGCGAACAGCGTGGCGAGGATGACGAACAGTGCCGCCGGCAACAGGCGCCGGGCGCGCCGGGCGTAGAAGCGCCAGAGGTTCAGCCGTCCGGTCTCGGTGATTTCCGTAACCAGGTGCCGGGTGATCAGATAGCCGGAGATGACGAAAAAGATGTCGACGCCGGCAAAGCCGCCGGGCAGACCGGAGAGACCAAAATGGAAGGCGATGACACCCGCCACCGCCAGCGCGCGCAGCCCTTCGATGTCAGGCCGAAATGATGCCGACACAGTCACCTCGTGCAAGGAATGCCCACCTCGCAGAAGCTCGACCCGATACCCCGATATTGCAATGCAACAAATCTAACGCGGTGCAACATAGGGGGAGGGCGACGGCTCCTCCATCTCCTCACAAGGGCGATTCACTCACGAGAGCGTTTCATATGAGGGCAAAACAAAGGGTGCCGAGGCAATCAAGCCTTTTTCAAAAACTCGGTCTTCAGCACTAGGCCCTTCACCTGCCTGGTGCTGCATTCGATCTCGCCGGGATTGCCGGTGAGGCGAATGTTCTTCACCAGCGTGCCGCGCTTGATCGTCTCCGACGTGCCTTTGACCTTGAGATCCTTGATCAGGGTTACGGAGTCGCCCTCGTGCAGCTCGGTGCCATTGCTGTCTCTTACGATCGCGTCCGTCATGTCAGTCTTTCGTAGGGCCTCGGTGGGGAGGTGGTCGGGCCAGTCCCGGCCTATCCCACGGTCGGCGACAAGGTCAAGCCTGCTGGCTCAAGCGGGCCGTCCGCCAATACCAAATGCGATCGGGCACCCGCGTTGCCGAGGCCAGGTGCATCAGCTATGGACCGGCAGCCATCCCGGCACAATTCAAGACGGAGCCGACCATGACAGACAAGACCATCCTCAAATTCGGCGCCGTCGAAAACGCCGAGGCCGGCGATCTCGCGGGGTGGATCGTGGTCGAAGCCCACCCGACCATGAAGACCGCCGTCCAGCATATTACCGAGGACGGCAAGGTCATGTCGGGCACCTGGCAGGCCACCCCCGGCACCTATCACGCGACCTATAGCGACTATGAGTTCGTCCACATGATATCGGGCCGCATCGTCATCACGCCCGATGGCGGCGCGCCTGTCGAAGTCGGCCCCGGCGATGCTTTCGTGGTGGAAGCCGATTTCAAGGGGACGTGGAAGATCATCGAGCCGGTGACCAAGCACTTCGTCGTCAGGATCGGCTGACGCCGAATAGTGCGATTGACGCTTGCGCCCGACTGAACCGAAGGTCCCAAAACGAAGATGGCGGGCATCTCTGCCCGCCACTGCGATTGTGCTGAACCGACGTGCCTAGTTGGCACCGCCGAGTTGCTTGGTCATCTTGCAGAAATCGTCATGCTCCTTGGCAATGGCCTCGTCGCCGCATTCCTTCATCATCATCGCCTGGTCCTCTTTGGACATGGCCATCCATGCGGTCTTGAATTCGGCCTGCGACTTCATGGTCTTCATGCCGGCATCGGTGAAGAAGGGCGACATTTTCTGCGGATCGTCGAGCGCCGAGGTGCCAGTGGCAGCGCCGGCAAGCGCTGCGCCGGTCATCATCGAAAGCGCCATCGCGCCCATGCAAAGCGTCTTGATGTTCATGATCATTCCTCCTGAGCTGCTGCTTTGAGGTTGTCCATCAGCGATCTACGAAGGAACGGTGTTTTGACCCAAAAGTTCCACGTTCTGGCGCAGACATGGAACAGGATTGCCCGTGACGTCATTAATGCAAAAAATTCTACCATGACTGAATTTTGCCGCGCTGCCGACCAGGGTAATCGGCGTCCAGCTGGGTGAGACGCTGCGAAGTTGCACGCCGGCTCAATATGCCCGATCATGGCGACGGCGGGGCGGAGGTATCAAGTGGCGGCAAATCGTCGAAACGACGCGCACCTGTCGGAGCCCCGGCGGGCGGGCATTGTTTCCGCGGCCAGGGCGCTTCCGCGCACATCGTTGCCCAGCGTAGCGTCGGTCGTGACGGCCGTCGCGGCGCTCTATTTCGGGCGCGAGGTCTTTCTGCCGATCGCAATCGCGCTGCTGCTTACCTTTGCGCTCGTGCCCATGGTGTCGGCACTCAAGCGAGCCGGCATTCCGCGTCTTCCTGCCGTGATCGCCAGTGTGCTCGGCGCATTCACGGTGCTGGCTCTGTTCTCCTTCATCGTCGCCACGCAGGTCAGTGAACTGGCGCAGAACATTCCGCTTTACCAGGCGAATATCCTGACCAAGGTCCGGTCGCTCAAGGAAACCGGCGTCGGCGGCGGCATCATTTCCAGATTGAGCCGGGTGATCGAACGCGTCGGCCAGGAACTTGACAGACCCGAACCTGCACAACCCTCCGCCGATCAGCCTCCGCGGGAGCCGATCCCGGTCGAAATCGTCGCGCGCGAACGACCGCTTGAGGTTCTCCAGAATCTGATCGGCCCGCTGCTGAGCCCGCTGGCATCGGCCGGGCTGATCATCGTGGTCGTCATATTCATGCTGCTCGAGCGGGAGGACCTGCGCGATCGCTTCATACGCCTCGTCGGCTACGGCGATCTGCATCGAACCACCGAGGCGCTGCAGGATGCCGGCAAGCGCGTCGGCCGCTATCTGCTCATGCAATTGGTCGTGAACATCGTCTATGCCGTCCCGATTGCAATCGGACTTTGGCTGCTGGGCATACCCAATCCATTGCTGTGGGGTTTGCTGGCGCTGGCGCTGCGCTTCGTTCCCTATATCGGCCCGGTCATCGCGACGCTGCTGCCTCTGTTCCTGGCACTGGCCGTGGCGCCCGGCTGGTCGCTCGTGCTATGGACCGCCGGGCTTTTCGTGGTCGTGGAACTGATCACCGGCAACGTGATCGAACCCTGGCTCTACGGCTCGCGCACCGGGCTGTCGCCATTGGCCATCATCGTTGCGGCGATCTTCTGGACCTGGCTCTGGGGCCCATTGGGCCTGGTTCTATCGACGCCGCTCACGGTCTGCCTCGTCGTGCTCGGTCGACATGTGCCGCAGTTCGAATTCCTCGACGTTCTGTTCGGCAACGAACCGGTGCTTGAACCGCACGCCCGGCTTTACCAGCGGCTACTGGCCGGCGATCCCGAGGAAGCGACCGACCATGCCGAGGAGATGCTGGAGGAAGAATATCTGGTCGAGTTCTATGACAAGGTCGCGATTCCCGCACTTCTGCTGGGGGAGCAGGACCGTGTGCGTGGTGTGCTGAGCGATGAGCAAAGACAGCAGGTCGCAGGCAGCGCGCTGACGATGGTGGCGAACCTCGGCGACAGCGCGCAGGAGGAGGCGGAAGAGGACGACACGGCCGCGGCCGCGGACAGCGGCTCACGCGAGGACAAAGAGGTTCAGGGCGGGGACGACACCGAACTGCCGGATGGCACGGGCATGTCGGTGCTGTGCGCCGGAGGGCGCGGCGAACTTGACGACGCCGCTGCCGCCATGCTGGCACAGGTGCTCGAAGTCCAGGGCGCCACGGTGTTGAGAGCGAGCTTCGCCGATATGGAACCGGGGAGCATTCGCCGCCTTGAGCTCGACGCCGTCGATACCGTCGTCGTCGGATTTTTGAACCGGGATTCCGTCAAGCACGGCCGGTTCCTGGTCCGTCGGCTGAAACGCGCCAAACCAAGGTTGCGGGTGGGTATCGTGTTGTGGTCGGAACCCGACAGCGACAACCAGGAAGCAGCCGCCAAATTGGCCAATGAGATCAACGCCGATTTCGTCGCACACGGCATGGTCGGCGCGGTGCTCGGCGCGTTGTCCAGCAATCCGCCGGTGGCGCTGAAGATCGCCGCCAAACGCCGCATGCGCCGTCTGGCGCCTGCACGCAAGAAAGAGCCGCTCGCCGCGGCAAAATGAGCGCGGCCAAGGACGGCGGCAGGTGGTGTTGTTATTACCGTTTTCGCGAAAACGGTAATAACGAAGCGGATCAGGTGTCTTCGCAAGGGTCGCGCTGAACCGTCCGAACGGAACCGCGACGAACGGCGCGTATCCTTCACACCGTCCAGAAATAGCGCACGGTATGGAAGAAGACCGGGGCGGCGAAGACCAGGCTGTCGGCACGGTCCATCATGCCGCCATGGCCTTCGATCAGGTGACCCCAGTCCTTGACGCCTTGATCGCGCTTGATGGCGGAGGCGACCAGCCCGCCGAAAAATCCCATCAGGCAGGCGACCAGAGCGACGCCGGCTGCCTGCAGCGGCGAAAACGGCGTCAGGAACGACAGCAGCGCGCCGAGCAGGCTCGACGCCGCCAGCCCGCCGACCAGTCCCTCCCAGGTCTTCGACGGCGAGACCGTCGGCGCCAGGAGATGGCGGCCGAACAGTTTTCCGAAGATGTATTGCAGCACGTCGCTGCCTTGCACGGTGATGATCAGGAAGGCGATCAGCAACAGGTTGCGGCCTTCGAAACCGGGCACCTCGAGCGTCAGCAGCGCCGGCACGTGGCTGACGCAGTAGACCGAGATCATCACGGCCCATTGCTGCGCCGAGACCCGCTCGAGAAAGCGTTCGGTGTCGCCGTGCAGTGCTGTGATCGCCGGCATCAGCAGGAAGCAGTAGACCGGGATGAAGATGGTGAAGAGACCGTACCAGGCGGTCCACACCAGCCAGTACTGGAACGGGATGACGATGCCGAACATGCCGAGCAGCACCCAGTGGTCGCTGCGGCGGCTGTGTGTCAGCGTCACGAATTCGCGCAGGGCGGCGAAGGAAATCAGCGCGAACAGGATGGTCATGCCGGTGCGGCCGAAGAAGAAGGCGACAGTGATCGCCACCACCATAACCCACCAGGCATTGATGCGCTGGGTGAGGTTGACCAGCGTCGGCGATAGCGGCTTCGGCGCGCGCCATGACAACACGCCGGCGACGACGCTTGCGGTGATCAATACGCAAAGCAGGCCGACGATCAGAATGAGGGTTTCGTGCATCATCGGGAGCATTTTACCCTGGTCCTCAATCGTCTCGTTGCGGCCGGGGGTTCAGCGCTAGCAGCGTTTCGCGGGCGCGGTCGAGAAAGGCACGGCGCTCCTCACCCGGTTGAATGGCGATCGGCGCGCCGAAGACGACGCGGCAAAGCAGCGGCACCGGCACGAATTGCCCCTTGGGCAGCACCCGGGACATGTTCTCGATCCAGCACGGGATGAGTTCGACATCGGGCCGCGCCATCGACAGATTGTAGAGGCCGGAGCGGAACGGCAACAGCGGTTCGTCGGTCATGTTGCGCGTGCCTTCGGGAAACAGGATCAGCGAATGGCCCTGGTCGAGCACCGACAGCATGATCGAGATCGGGTGCTGCGTTTCATCCGTCCACTGCCTGTGGATCAGCACGGAAGACAGCATGTCCTCGGCAATGAAACGGCGCAGCCGCGTCTTGCCCCAATAATCGGCGGCCGCCACCGCATGGGTACGGGCGCGTTCCTTCTCGCTGAGGCAGGCCGACAGCAGGATGAAATCGCCGTGGCTGGCGTGATTGGCGAAGTAGATGCGCTGCCGGTCCGACGGCTGGCTGCCGTTCCAGATCGGCCGCACGCCGGTGACCGCCCAGGCCAGCGCCGACAGGCCGACCGAGGTCACGGTCTGCAGCAGGGTACAAGTGTTGGCGCGAAGGCGAAGCTTTGTCATGGACGGGCTCAAAGGAATGCCGCGATGACCGAGGTGGCCGCGAACAGGCCGAACGCGATGCGCTGCTTGGCTAGCAGGCGGCGCGTGCCCGCTATCCGCTGGTCGAGCGAGCGGCCGCCGGCAGCCGTGGGTTTCAGCCGCATGCGCGCCAGCACATCGTCGATCGCGGCACCGCCGCCTGCCTCGCTGGCGTGGCTGGCCATCAGCCGGAACAGCAGGGCATCGAACAAAAGCAGGGCCGAGAGAATAAGCGTGGCCACGGCACTCGCCGCGGTGATCAGCCAGGCCGCTGCCGACAGCGATGATGTTTGCGGCGCGGCCGCCAGGCCGATGACCGGCGCCGCCAGCAGGGCAGCAGCCACCAGCAGCAGCGGCCATGCCACCTGCACCATCAGCCCGGCAGCGAAGGCTTCGGCGCTGTCACGATAGGCGGTCATGCCGGCGCGTCCACGCCAAGATGCACAGGCCGGCCCGCAGCGGCGAGCTTGCCTCGCGCCTGATCCGGCGTGTCGGCCCGGCCGCTGGCGACCAGCCAGTCGGCGACAACGGCGGCGCTGCGCTGGAAGCCAAGCGCGCAGCAGACCAGCACGGTGTCCTGGCCCCGCGCCGTCTCGATCGCCGCCACCGCTTGCGCACGCGCCTCCGGCGATGGCGGCAATAGATCGACCATGGCCACGCTCACCCAGCGGATCGAGGCGCCGCGCGGTCTTTCCAATTCGCCGGCAAGGTCGATCACCGTGCCGAAAGCGTCGGCCTCGGCGGCGGTCGGAAAGCGGCCGAGGCAAACGCCGTCGGCAATGATGATTTTCGCCGGAAGCTTTCGCGTCCACGCCCACACATTGACCTTGGCGCCAACCCGGTAGGGCCAAAGCAGGAGATGGCTGGCCAGCGACACGCGGCCATCGGTTGTTTTCTGGAACACCCTGGCGCCGGCGCCGGCATAAGTGAAAGCGACAATGGCCAGCGCCAGTGCCGGCCACAACAGGATGAGCCACAGGGCCGAGACCAACGCGCCGGCAGCGGCGCCAGCCAGCGCAAGGGTTGCGCCAAGCGCATAGAACAGTGCCAGCCGCCGCGCTTTCGGGTCAGCAGTCGGGCGGAAGCCGGCGAACGGCAGCTCGCCGTCGCGCGGAAACAGCCACAGGGCGAAAAGGCCGAGCAGCGCGCCGGTCGGAATGTCGATGAAATGGTGCTGCCACGTCGTCAGCACCGAGGCGCCGATCAGGAAACACCAGACATGCCAGGCGACGCCGGCGATGCCGGTCAATCTGTGACGCCAATGATCCCAGATGATGACCAGCAGCGCGATGTGCAGCGACGGCGCCTGGTTGAAGGGTTTGTCAAAGCCGCCGAGTACGGCGAACATGAAACCGGGCAGGCCGCTTGTCGCGGGGCGCACGAAGGTCGCCGTCAGCGGGAACAGGATGAAGCAGGCGACGGCGACGATCTGCGCCGTGAGATAGCGGCCGGCGAGGCGGTCGACGCCGCTCTTTGAATTGTTCAACAGCAGCGACACGCCGTAGAACAGGTTTATCGACCAGTATGGCACGATCGTCCAGGCGAGGAATGGGATGCCGCGCTCCCAGCCGAAGACGATGCTGCCGACATCGTCGCGCTGCGACGCCAGCCAGTTGGCGAAACCGTAGGTCGCGTAGAAGAACGGCGCCAGAAATGCCAGCCACAGGGCGGCGCGCAGGACCATCCCGGCATAAGGCTCACGCGGCAACGCCGGAAGGGCAGGGGCATCGCGAGGCAAGGCAGAGGCAGGCAAGTCCATGCTCAGACGCGCCGTGCGACCGAAACGGTGAAGATACCCCACTGGTCGATGCGCTGGTCGAGTTTCTCGAAACCGGCGGCTGTCACCAGCTGGTCCATCTCGGCCTGCGTGCGCCGACGCATCACCCAGGCCTGGCCGCCGCGATGCGAGGTCAGGCTGCGCGCGATCATCTCGAGCTGCGGATGCCAGGGCTGGTTGGTGTAGACGAGCAGGCTTCCCGGCTGCATGGCGATGGCCAGTCCGCCGAGCGAGCGGGCGATCATGGCATTGTCGGAAAACAATTCGTAGAGCCCCGAGACGATGGCGAGATCCGGCGCCGGGTCGAGCCCGGCCAGCATCGTGGCGTCGAAGGCGTCACCTTGATGGAACGAGACGCTCGCCGGCAGCTTGCGCTCGGCGATCAGCTTGCGGCCGAGCGAGACATTGAGCTCGGAGAAATCCTGCAGCCGCACGCTCGCCGGCGGCTCGGCGCATTTCTGCACAGCGTCGAGCACATAGCGGCCATGACCGGCGGCGATGTCGACGATATGGATCGGTCGGCCGGCGGCCCTGAGCGTGGCGGCAGCGCGGCCGATCAGCTCTTCGAGATGCAGCTTGCGCTGGCGGATGCCGCGCCAGCCGATGGCATCGAGAAAGGTCCGGTCGATCATGCGGCCGACGGGGCTGATGCCCCGCGCCTCATTTTCGTAGACATAATCGAGTGTCGAGCCGGAATCGAAGCCGGTGGCGATTCCGGTATTCATGCCCGACGACAGCCAGGCGCCCATGCGGATCGAGGCGCGGCTCATTGCCCAATAGAGGCCCCTGGGCGACAGCAGCGGCAGCGGCGAGGCCAGCCGGTCGGCCTCGTCGCGCGTGTAGCCGGCGTGGTCGGCCTCGGTCAGGTCGATCGGCTTTTCCGGCGCCGCGAATTGCTTTTCCAGGAAAGGCCTGATCAGGTCGAGTGCCTTGTGGCGGTCGCGCTCGCCCAGCGTGTCGTGGAAGAAGCCGGGCAGCACATGCCGCTCCTTGGCCGGGCTCGCCAGATTGACGAAAAACGCGTGCTGCGGTCCATGCCGCACTACCCAGTCGCTGCCGGAGACCAGAACCTGTGTCGGCACGGTGATGGCGCGGGCGTCGGCGACGATGCGCGCGGCGTGGTCGTAGAGCTCGACCAGGATGTTGGAGGCGATCGGCCGCGTGATCAGCGGATCGGCGTCGAAGGATGCGATGCGCTCAGGATCATGCGTCAGGAATTTCGCCTTGACGTAGGAATTGACGAAGAAGCGGCCCTTGATCTTCTGCCAGAACGCAATGCCTTGCTTGGCGAAGGGGACGTAGAGCTTGACCGAGAAGGCCGGCGAGGCCAGCACCAGGGCGCGAATGTCGGGCGCATAGTCATGCACCCAGGCGGCAGCAAGCACGGCGCCGAAGGATTGCGCAATCAGCGCAATGTCGCGCTGGCCAAAACCGTCACTGCCGATCGCGCGCACGAAGCAATCGATGTCGCGCACCAGCGCGGCAAACGACGGCGCATAGCCGCGTTCGCCGGCGGAGCGGCCATTACCGCGCGCGTCCCAGGCATAGAAGGCGTGGTCGGGCATCTGGAGCTCGTCGATGAGATGCGCCATGCGGCCGCCATGCTCGTGGCCGCGATGGAACAGCAGGATGGCGCCCTTGCGGTTTTCCGACAGCGCCGGCCAGTAGCGGTAAAAGATCTCGGTGCCGTCATGGCTCTTGAAGCTGCGCTCCTGCGCCACCCGCTCGACATTGGCCGGAGCCACGGCGGCAATCTTCTGTTGGTGAAGCATGTTTTCATCCCCTGGCGAGGTCGGCCCCTTGGCGAGACCGGAATTCAACTGCCGCTCCCGTTAAGGCCGCTGCGTATCCGGTTGATGGCGGTCACCAGCGAGAGTGTAGCCATGGCCGGAAACACAAAGGGCGCGGCCGCCTCGATCCACACGCCGCAGGCGACGAGCACGGCAAGAATGCCAAGCGCCAGCGCGCGGTCACTTTTGCCGAACGGGCCGGCATAGTTGCGCCCGGTTCCGGCTGCGATGCCGAGCACACCGGCGAATTCCGCAATCACCGCCGCGATAGCAAATGCGACGACGCCCCAGGCAGGAAAAATGACGGCAAAGGCCAGGATCAAAGCGAGATCGGAGACGACATCGCAGAGCTCGTTGAGATACATGCCGAGCTTCGAGGCCTGGCCATGTTCCCTTGCGAGCATTCCGTCGATGGCATTCAGCGCCATTCGCATAAACAGCACGAGCGGCATCAGCAGGAAGATCGCACGGTGGCCGACAAGGGCTGCCACCACCAGGCCGGTGGCGAGCGAGAGGGCAGCGGCCAGCAGCGTGATCTGGTTGGCGGTGATGCCGGCCCCGGCCAGGCTGTCGGCAAGCGGCCGCAGCCTAGCCTGGAAGGCCGGTTTCAGCGCATAAAGTGTCGGCATGTGCGGAACCCCCCGGCCGCGGTGCAACTAACGTCAGCGAGGATGGTCAATTGGCGCACAAGACGCAAGGGCGGCGCCCACCACTTTTCGATATCCGGTTGGGTCGGCGTTAGCTTCCGCTGTCGCCACTGTCGCCCGGGAACACAGTGAGCAAACTTTGTTCGGCCGCCGCCCAGGCGCGACTATGGAAACGCCGCAGGATGAGAATGCATATGGCGAAGACCAGCAGCCCGCAAATCACGCCGGGCGTCATGCCCCCGCCAAACGCGGACTTTACAACGATGCCGGTGAAGACGCCGGCGATGGCGCCATTGATCGTGCCTACCATCCCCGCGGTGGTCATGAAATATTGCAGCGGCGAAGGTCTGAGGCCCTTGTCGACCAGCACCGCCGAGGGACCGTCATGCGTGGAATTGACAAGGTATTTTTGCACGGCCGGCGCCAGCTCGACGAAATAGTGGCGGATCCGGGCCATGCCGCGGGCATGCACCATGTCCTCGATGGCAACCTGCACAGCGCGCACGAAGGTGACCAGGCCGATGAAGAAAAGGCAAGGCAGCAAGATCAGGCTGAACAGGATGAACGGCCTGCCCATCTCCGTGACCTGCGCGACGAAGGACAAGGCAATCGTTGCGCTCGAGACCGAGGTCAGGAACAGATCGGCTCGCTGGTTGGCTTCCTGAATGGTCGCCGCGCGGGCGTTTTGCAGCACGAAATGCTCGGTGGTCAGGCATTGCAGGGCCTGCTGCGCTTGATCTGGCGGAACCGGAGCGTCGGGAGAACGGGTCATCGACATTTGCCCCCTTCTGTCAGCCGCAACCGGCGGACAGAAGGGGGCGTCGCCCTGCGAGCTGTCAGGTCTTGCCGATGGCGATGCGCTTGGCCTTAGCCTGAGCGCGCTCCGGCTTCGGCAGCGTCAGGCTGAGCACGCCGTTCTGGAACGCGGCGTTCACCTTGTCTTCGTCGACTTCGTAGCCGAGCGGGATACGCCGCTCGAAACGGCCGTAGAAGCGTTCGGAGAACTGCCTGTCCTTGTCCTCGGTCTCTTCACGCTTCTCGCCGCGCAGCGTCAGCACGCCGTCATCGAGCAGCAGCTCGATGTCCTTCTCGTCCATGCCGGGGATCTCGGCGGTGACGCGAATCTCCTTTTCGCCATCGGAGATTTCGACGCTCGGCCAGCTGGCGCGGGCAGCGGAGAGGCCACCGAGCGACGGCAGCCGCGTGTCGAAGCCGCGGAACGCCTCGTCGAACAGGCGGTTCATTTCGCGATGCAGCGTCACGAAGGGATCGCGATCGCCGTCGCGATAGAGGCTGGGGACCTGATTGTTCTCCCGGCCCCAGGAAATGAGATCACGAATAGCCATTGCATAGTCTCCTTTCTCGACTGGTGCGTTCAGGCGGCCTGCTTGTTTGCTTCGACCTGCGCGACCTTCGGCCCGGTCTTCGGCGCGGCGGCGTCGGTCGCGATGGCGATGCGCCGAGGCTTCATCTCCTCCGGCACCTCACGTACCAGATCGATGCTGAGCAGACCGTTGTCGAGCGAGGCGCCTGCTACCTTGACGTGATCGGCAAGCTCGAAACGGCGGGTAAAGGGCCGCGCGGCGAGGCCACGATGCAGATACTCCGCGTTGTCCGGATCCTGGTACCGGCCGGAGACGATCAGGAGGTTCGGCTCGTGGGTGATCTCGAGGTCGTCCTCGGAAAACCCGGCTACGGCGATGGTGACGCGGTAATTGTTCTCGCCGCTGCGCGCGATGTCATAGGGCGGCCAGGCGTCGAAGGCCTGCGGAGCATTTTCCAGCAGGTTGAAGACGCGATCGAAGCCGATGCTCGACCGATAGAGCGGGGAAAAATCGAATGCGGTTCTCATAGCTACATCCTCCATCGAGCAATATAGATACGAGGAGCGCCAAAGAGCTGGCGCTCCCTGGTTCCGCCGGCCCCATTTCGGCGACCGGTGCCTTCGATCTGGTTATTGTCCGCCGCAAGTCAAGACCCGGTGGCTTTCGCGTTACCGGTTTTGTTGTTGTCGGCGCTGTCGACCAAGCCGCCAATCTCCCCTTGCGGGCCCTTGAGGGGGAGACTGGCTGTTTCGCCGGCCGGCTTCAATCGCCAGCGCTGACTTCCGCGGCCGGTTATTGTCTGTCGCAGGTCAAGACCCAGATTCTTCTGTTGCCGGGCTCCATTCCCGGCACTCGCAGATGGAGCTGACCATGACACGCGACGAGATCATTTCTGTGCTAGGCCCGGTCGACGACGCCATCATTGCCGACATCGCGGCGACGGACGGGACGGTCCAGGAGCTGCGCGAGGCCCTGGCCTGGATCGGCGCCGACGAGGCGCTGGTGAACGAGGGCCGCCCGCTGCCGACGGCCAGGGTGGCGACGCTGATCGAACTGCTGCAAGGGCCGGACGACGAGGAATAACCGGCTTGCTCTTCAGTGGACGGTGATAATGCCGTTTACGGCCCGCCATTCGGAGGGCTGGATCAGGTGTTGATGGGCGACACGCACCGAGTGCAGCGGGCCTTCGATCTCGCGCTCCCAGAAATCGAGGAAATGCTTCAGCGTCGGGAAATCCGGGGCGATATCGTATTCCTGCCAGATGTAGAGCTGCAGCAGGCTGCGATGGTCGGGCAGACGGTAGTGGATTTCTGCCGTCGTCAGGCCAAACCCTTGCATCTGGAGCTGAAAGTCCCTGCTGGTCATGGGTCTTTCCTTTCCAATGAACCTCAGTCTGCAAAACGCAACGGGTTCAACATAGGTTCCAGTCGCCGCGAGCGGCTCCGGAACGAACACGATTTTGTGGAAAATTGCCCGAAAATTTCAAGCATCATTGTGCCAGCAACGGCAAATGTACGAGCAATTACAGAACATTGGCACTCTCTTGCTTCGAGTGCTAAAATTTTTATGCGATCCTCTTGAAAGCTGAAAAAAGCGCGACTAGTTCGTATGTGCGCGATGCCTGATGAAGGGTCGCGCACCGTCGCGTCGGCCGCCATCGCCGGTCGACTGCGAAGGGAGGTCCAAGAAAACCTGTTTGTCCTATGAGGAGAACGACATGGCGTTCCGTCCATTGCATGACCGTATCCTGGTCCGCCGCATCGAGGTCGACGAGAAGACCGCGGGCGGCATCATCATTCCCGACACCGCCAAGGAAAAGCCGCAGGAGGGCAAGTGATCGCCGCCGGTCCGGGCGCGCGCGACGACAGCGGCCAGCTGCAGCCGCTCGACGTCAAGGTCGGCGACCGCATCCTGTTCGGCAAATGGTCCGGCACCGAGATCAAGCTCGACGGCGAGGACCTGCTCATCATGAAGGAAGGCGACGTGCTGGGCGTGATCGAAGCCACCGGCGAAATGCAGAAGGCCGCCTGAGCGGGCCTAGTCAGTCTAAGCTGACTGTTTTGAAGGGATTATCCAATGGCTGCCAAAGATGTGAAATTCCATACCGAAGCCCGCGAGAAGATGTTACGCGGCGTCGATATCCTCGCCAACGCGGTGAAGGTGACGCTCGGTCCCAAGGGCCGCAACGTCATCCTCGACAAGCAATTCGGCGCCCCGCGCATCACCAAGGACGGCGTTACCGTCGCCAAGGAAATCGAGCTTGAGGACAAGTTCGAGAACATGGGCGCGCAGATGGTGCGCGAGGTCGCCTCGAAGACCAGCGACACCGCCGGCGATGGCACCACGACCGCGACGATTCTTGCACAGGCGATCGTCAGGGAAGGGGCCAAGGCCGTCGCTGCCGGCATGAACCCGATGGACCTGAAGCGCGGCATCGACAAGGCGGTCGACGCCGTCGTCGCCGACCTGAAATCCAATGCCCGCAAGGTCACCAGGAACGACGAAATCGCCCAGGTCGGCGCCATCTCTGCCAATGGCGATGCCGAGATCGGCCGCTTCCTCGCCGAGGCGATGGAAAGGGTTGGCAATGAGGGCGTCATCACTGTCGAAGAAGCCAAGACCGCCGAGACCGAGTTGGAAGTGGTCGAAGGCATGCAGTTCGACCGTGGCTACCTCTCGCCTTATTTCATCACCAACCAGGACAAGATGCGCGTCGAACTCGAAGAACCCTATGTGCTGATCCACGAGAAGAAGCTCTCCAACCTGCAGGCCATGCTTCCCGTGCTCGAAGCCGCCGTGCAATCCGGCAAGCCGCTGCTGATCATCGCCGAGGACGTCGAAGGCGAGGCGCTGGCGACGCTCGTCGTCAACAAGCTGCGCGGTGGCCTGAAGGTTGCAGCCGTCAAGGCGCCAGGCTTTGGTGACCGCCGCAAGGCGATGCTGGAAGACATTGCCATCCTGACCGGCGGCACGGCGATCTCGGAAGACCTCGGCATCAAACTCGAGAACGTCACATTGGAGATGCTCGGCCGCGCCAAGAAGGTGCTGATCGAGAAGGAAAACACCACCATCGTCGACGGTGCCGGCCGCAAGGATGAAATCCAGGCGCGCATCAGCCAGATCAAGGCGCAGATCGAGGAAACCACCTCCGACTACGACCGCGAGAAGCTGCAGGAGCGGCTGGCCAAGCTGGCCGGCGGTGTCGCCGTCATCCGCGTCGGCGGCTCGACCGAGATCGAGGTCAAAGAGCGCAAGGATCGCGTCGACGACGCCATGCACGCCACACGCGCGGCGGTCGAGGAGGGCATCCTGCCCGGCGGCGGCGTGGCGCTGCTCAGGGCGGCGACGGCGCTCGACAATATCGAGGTCGACAATCCGGACCAGAAGACCGGCGTCGAGATCGTGCGCCGCGCGATTGAAGCGCCGGTCCGCCAGATCGCCGAGAACGCCGGTGCCGAAGGCTCAATCATTGTCGGCAAACTGCGCGAGACGGCCGATTTCGGCTATGGCTGGAACGCGCAGACCAACGAGTTCGGCGACCTCTACAGTCAAGGCGTCATCGACCCGGCCAAGGTCGTGCGCACTGCTCTCCAGGGCGCCGCTTCCGTCGCCGGCCTGCTGGTGACGACCGAGGCGATGGTGGCAGAGAAGCCGAAGAAGGAAGCTGCCGCACCGGCCATGCCCGGCGGTGGCGGCATGGACTTCTAAGGTCAGGCTTCCGAAGCGGGACCTCGAAACGGCAGATGGACCGTGTCCGGCAAAAAGCGGGCACGGTTTTGCCGGTCCGGGACTGATGCTGAGCAGGTGTTGCCATGGATATGACGGACAGTTTTGGGAAGATCGCGGCGCCGACCCGCCCGAAGAACGATTTCAACTATGAAACCGATTGTAGGACGGCGCTGGCGCCTTTGGTCGATGGCTTGCTGGATATGGCCGAGTCGGCCGGCTGGGATCGCCGCAAGGCGGCCTACACGCTGATGTTTTTGTCGGCTCAACGCCTAGGGGCCGGCAAGGAGGAGCACAAATGATCGCGGCGCGGATGCGCGATTGCCTGCGCCTGTTGCGGTGGTCGGAAACCGATTTCGCTGAAGAGGCGGGATACCCGGTAGCCAAGGCAAGGGCGTGGCTCTACGGGCGCGAACATCCGCCGCTGGGCGTGGCGGCCTGGCTCGAGGCGCTGGTCAAGATGCACCGGTTGCTGCCGCGGCCGGGCACGCCGCAGTCCGTATTGCATCCGCCGATCGACGCCGTCTTGGGGACGGCCCTCGAGGATCGAAGCGCCCGTGCAGTTGAGCTCCGAAAGGATCCGATTAAGCCAGGAAAGGAGAGTGTCATGGATCGTGCTTCCTTCGACAAGCCGGTTACCATCCTCACCGGCCTCGGTACGCCGACAAAGATAGAAAGCGCGGCTGAGGCTTATGCGCTTTTGGCTGAGTGGCCGGCAACGAGCCGGACGGCCGCGCATGACATCGCCGCCAAGGCCTGCCGGGCGGCAATGGAAGGAGAGATCGACGGCGACACGGCGCGCGCCACCTTCGTCGCCTTCGCCCGCCGCAACGACCTGCTTGCGCCGCAGACGACCAGGATGGTTGCCGGCGAGACCGTTGCTGGCGCGACGGTTGCCAACTGGACAACGCGCCCACAGCGTGTCAACGCCCTGGCGTGAGCGGTCGGAGAAGTCGCCGAAGGCGACAGAGGGGGTCGGAATGTCCTGGCGCAACGCCCTGTGGGACGAAAGAGGAGGTTGGCGCTTCACGCGAGGCGACCCCCCTCTGGCCTGCCGGCCATCTCCCCTCGAGGGGGAGATTACGCGCTCAGCCGCTTTCGCTTGCTAAGCCCGTGGCAGCAGCCGGCGCATAATCAGCGAGGGGTGGCCGCCCACACCATGCGCGGCCGCCCTGCGCTCAACCACTTCGAAACCGTGCCTGCGATAAAAGGCGATTGCCCGGTCGTTGCCCTCGATCACCTCCAGCGCGAGGCTGGGAATCCCCGCATGCGCGGCAAGAACCGCGTGCAAAAGATCGGCTGCCAGCCCGGTACCGAACTCGCTTTTGTCGACATGAAGCCGCTCGAGCATGACCTCGCCCTGGTCATTCATGGCCGCCATGGCGTAGCCGGCGATAGAGCCATCAGCCCGTTCGGCGACGAACGACATCTTGTTGTCGTCCCCGAGCTCGGCCGCCAGCCGCTCCGGCGCGTGCTTCTCATCCGACAGCCGTGCCGTGGTCTCGGCACCCAGGATCGGTGAATAGGTGTGGCGCCAGGATTGGCCCAGCAGCCGCGACACCGCCGGCACGTCCTGTTCGGTCATGGTTCTTATTTGGGTCACCGCCTTACCCGCGATTTCAGCCAGCGGTCGAAGGCCACGGCGAGGGTGAGGATCAGGCCGATGACGATGCTTTGCGTGTAGGACGAGACGTTGTTGAACTGCAGCCCGTTCTGCAGCACGCCGATCAGCCCTGCACCCACCACCGTGCCGCCGACGCTGCCGATGCCGCCGAACAGTGAGGTGCCGCCGATGACGACCGCCGAGATCACCGTCAGCTCGTAGCCGATGCCGGCGACGGCTTCGGAGGAGTTGAGCCGCGCCGACAAAACGAAGGCGGCGAGGCCGGCGAAGAAGCCGACGATGATGTAGACCGAGATCAGGATGCGGTCGACCCGCAGACCGGAGAGCCGCGCCGCCTCGGCATTGCCGCCGACGGCATAGACGGCGCGACCGTAGCGGGTGTAGCGCAGCACGATGTGGCAAAGGATGGCCGCAATCGCGAAGATGATCGCCGGCACCGGAACCGGACCGATCAGCCCGGTGCCGAACCAGCGCATCGAGGCGTCGAAGCCGGAGATCGGGCCGCCATTGGAGATCGTCAGCGTCAGGCCGCGAAACACGGTGAGGCCGCCGAGCGTGACGACGAAGGGCGGCACCTTCAGCCTGGTGATGGCAAAGCCCTGGACGCTGCCGGCGACGGCGCCAACGATGACGGCTGCGAGAAGAGCGGCGAACCAGCCATAGCCTTGCGTGCCCGTTGTCGACAGGGACAGCGTGTTGGCGGTGCCGCCCTTGGCCACCACCGCCGCGACCATGCCGCAGAAGGCGAGCAGCGAGCCGACCGACAGATCGATGCCGGCGGTGAGGATGACGAAGGTCATGCCGAGCGCGATCAACCCGGTGATCGAGATCTGACGCATGATGTTGAACAGGTTGATAGGGTCGATGAAGCTCGGCTTCAGCACGGTGAAGACGACGATCAGCAGCGCCAGGAACATTAGCGGGCCGAAGCTCATCAACAGGCGCGCAATATTGATGCCGCCGCGCTGGCTCCGTTCGGTCGCGCTGGTCATAGCGTTGCTTCCTGCTTCTGGTCGAGCGCCATCAATTCCATCAGTTTTTCCTCGGTCGCCTCGATGCCGGGCATCTCGCCGGTGATGCGACCGCGCCGCATGGTGACGATCCTGTCCGACACCGCAAGCACTTCGGGCAGTTCCGAAGAGATCATCATGATGGCGATGCCGCGCGCTGCGAGCTGTACCAGGATCTGGTGCACCTCCGCCTTGGCGCCGACATCGACACCACGCGTCGGTTCATCGACGATCAGCACCTTCGGGTCGCGCGCCAGCCAGCGGGCAAGGATGACTTTTTGCTGATTGCCTCCCGACAATCCCTCGATCGCCTGCTCGGGCGAGGCCATGCGGATCGACAGCGTCTTCCTGTAGTTCGCCAGCGCCTCGCGCTCGCGCCGCTCGGCCATGAAACCGGCGGCATTGGAGTAGCGGTCGAGCGCGGCGACGGAAAAATTGGTGAGGATGCCGAGTGCGGCGAAGATCGCCTGGTGCTTGCGGTCTTCCGGCACGAGACCGATTCCGAGCTCGATGGCGTCGGCGGGTGAGGCCGGCGCGATCGGCTTGCCGTCGAGCATGATTGTGCCGGCGGCAATGCGGTCGGCACCGAAGATGGCGCGGGCGAGCTCGGTGCGGCCGGAGCCGACGAGCCCCGCGACGCCGAGGATCTCGCCCGCCTTGAGGTCGAGATCGACGCCTTCAAGCACGATGGCGTGCGGCGCCTGCGGATCGCGCACCGTGCGCAGGCCGCGCACCGAGAGCCGGACGTCGCCGGCGACATCGCGCAGCGTCGGTCTCGCATAGAGCTCGGACGCGGCGCGGCCAACCATCTTCTCGATGATCTTCGGCAGCCTGATCGGTCCGCCCTCACGATCGAGCTGGCCGGCCAGCCTGCCGTCGCGCAGCACCGTCATGCGGTCGCAAATCGCCGATGCCTCCTCCAGCCTGTGGGTGACGAACATGATGGCGACGCCATCCCTGCGCAGCCGGCCCATAATCGCCATCAGCTTCTGCACTTCGGTTTCGGTCAGCGCCGAGGTCGGCTCGTCCATGATGATGAGACGGCTCTTCAGCGACAGCGCGCGGGCGATCTCGACCAGCTGCTGCTCGGCCACGGACAATGCCGAAACCGGCGTCGCCGGGTCGAGGTCGAGGCCGACGCGGGCGATGATCGCGCGTGAGTCTTCCACCATCTTTCGCCAGCTGACCAGCCCGAACCGGCCGAGCGGCGCACGGCCGATGAAGATGTTTTCCGCCACGGTCAGCGTCGGGATCAGGCTCAGTTCCTGGTAGATGGTGACGATGCCGAGCCGTTTGGCGTCCTGCGGGTTGTGCGGGCTGAATTCGATCCCGTCGAAGACGATGCGGCCGCTGGTCGGCGGCATCACGCCGGAGAGAATCTTGAGCAGCGTCGACTTGCCGGCACCGTTCTCGCCGAGCAGGCCGAGGATCTCGCCGGGGTGGACTTCGAGCGAAACGTCGCTCAGCGCGGTGACGCCGGCGAAGTGCTTGGTCACGCCCTCGACGGTGAGCAGGGCGGGAGATGGTGAAGGCGCTGGGGCTTCGGCTGGAGACAAACAGTCCTCCCGATTGGGGTCGATCGTTCCGATTTATACAAGTCGGCGGGACAGCGAGGGGCGCTGTCCCACCGGCTTTTGCCAATTGCAGCCTACTTCGTCTCGCCCAGCCTTTCAGCCTTGTCGAGATTGTCTTTGCCGATGACGATCGGCGTCAAAAGCACCAGCTTTTCCTTCGGCTCGGTCTTGTCCTTGGCGTAGGCGACCGCGATCTGCACCGCGGTGCGCGACTGCTCGCCGGGGAACTGCTCGACCGTGCCGGCCAGCTTGCCGTCGCGCACGGCGACCAGTGCTTCGGGAAGCGCGTCGAAGCCGTAGATCTTGACGTCGGTGAAGTTGCGCGCCGCGCAGGCTTCAACCGCGCCGAGCGCCATGTCGTCATTGGCGCAGATGATCGCGTCGGGCTTGCCGTTAGCGGCAAGGCCGGCCTCGGTGACGGAGAGCGCCTCGGCGCGGTCGAAGTTGGCGGTCTGCTCGAAGATGATCTGGTACTTGTCCTTCATGGGATCGAGGACGTTGTGCACGCCCTTGTTACGGTCGATAGCCGGCCCGGCGCCGGGCTGGCCCTGCAAATGGAAGATCTTGGCGCCGTTCGGGAACGCCGCCACCATAGCCTGCGCTTCGGCCTCGCCGCCCTTGACGTTATCGGCGCCGACATGGGCGAGGATGCCCTCGACGCCCTCAACGCGGCGATCAATGGTGACGACGGGAACGCCGGCCTTCACCGCTTCTTCGATGGCCGGGGCCAGCGCGTTGACGTCAAGCGGCGAGATGACGATGGCGTTGACCTTCTGCACCAGCGCCGCCTCGATGTCGGCGGTCTGCTTGGGCGCCGAGTTCTGGCCGTCGCTCTCGACCAGGTTGACGCCTTGCGCCGCAGCTTCCGCCTTGATCTGGTTCAGCATGTGCACGAAGAACGGAAAGCCGAGGCTCGGCACCGAACCCAGGATGGTCAGCTTGTCCTGGGCGAAGGCCAGTTGCGGAGCGGCAAGCGCCAATGTGCCCATCGCCACGGACGACAGCAGAAATTCACGTCTGTTGATCAATTTAGTCTCCTCCCAGATGAGCGCACGACCCCGAAACCGGAATAAGTTTTCCGGAAGGTTCCTTGCGTCGATTCAAAAATGGAGTGTCCTTTGAGCGCCCAACTCGCTTTGAAGGGACGCAACGGCGCTCCAGCCGGTCCACCGCGACGTTTCTCCTCCGCTCGGCGCCGGCGGGCGGATGCTAGCCAAGGCCGGAGCTTTGCGCAAGAACGAGTGGCTCCAGGTGGATTGGCGCGCAGCGCCAAGACGGTTGGGGGTGTTGGACGAAGCGCAGTTTGTGCCAAGCTGGAGCACCCCTCATCCGACCTTCTCCCACAAGGGGAGAAGGGAAGTCTCTCGCCAGCCTACCGATCGATCATCACCATGGTGCGCTCGCCGTAGCGCGGCCCGGCGACCTTGCCCGGCGCCAGCGCGTCGTCCAGCGTCGCCATCTCGGCGGCGTCGAGCTTGAGCGAAGCCGCGGCGACGTTCTCTTCCAGGTATTTTCTGCGCTTGGTGCCGGGGATCGGCACGATGTCGATGCCGAAGTCGCTCCCCTTGTGCAGCAGCCAGGCCAGCGCGATCTGGCCTGGCTTGACGCGCTTGGCCGCGGCGATGTCGAGTACCATGGCTGCCGCCTGCATGTTGGCGTCATAGTTGGCGCCCTGGTAGCGCGGGTCGCCGCGCCGGTAATCGCCCTCAGGATACTCTTCGGCGCGCCTGACGTCGCCAGTGAGGAAACCGCGGCCGAGCGGCGAGAACGGCACCAGGCCGATGCCGAGCTCCTTCAGCAGCGGGATGATTTCCGGCTCCAGATTGCGCTCCCACAGAGAATATTCGCTCTGCACGGCCGACACCGGATGCGCCGCATGTGCCCGGCGGATGGTGGCGGCACCGGCTTCCGACAGGCCGAAGAAGCGGACCTTGCCCTCGGCGATCAGCCTGCCGACCGCGCCGGCCACCTCCTCGATCGGCACCGCCGGATCGACGCGGTGCTGATAGAGGAGGTCGACATGGTCGGTGGCGAGCCGGCTCAGCGAGCCTTCGACAGCCTCGCGGATATGCTCGGGCCGGCTGTCGCGCTCGGTGCCGATCTGCTTGCCGTTTTCGATGCGGAAGCCGAACTTCGTCGCGATCGTCACCTCATCGCGCCGGCCCTTCAGCGCTCGGCCGAGCAGTTCCTCGTTGGCGAACGGCCATAGACCTCTGCCGTGTCGAAAAATGTGCAGCCGAGTTCGATGGCGCGGTGCAGCGTGGCGATCGACTCCGCCTCGTCGGCCGGGCCGTAGGATTGGCTCATGCCCATGCAGCCGAGACCGATCACTGATACTTGCAGCCCCTGGCTGCCGAGTTTGCGTGTGCTCAACGTCATCTGAAGTTCTCCGGGGTCGGTGTCGCAATCCAAGCCGCCAGGTTCCATATAGCGCGCCGGTTGGGTTTCCACAGCCGATAGCTGACCGGCCGTTTGATCCAGGTCAAAGTGCGCCGCATCGATGCGCTTATAGTGTCCGCTGTCTTGGGAAGGACGCAAGGAGGCGGGTGGTCCGGGCCGGAAGGGCCACAAGCAGCTAGCTTCGGACCACCCGTGGCCTTGATTGATGCGATCGCCGGTGGTGGGTCAGTTTGAAATCTGTGACGCAAGATAATTCCCGGTTACGCCGTCTGCCCGCTTGCGTGGCGTACTCGCCTACCATTGGCCCTGGGTAAGTTGCGCGTGACAGTTGGTTGGCAAGGTATATCATACTGACGGATGATGGTTTGAGCGTTGGGAGGTGGCAAATGCGCGTATTCTCTCAATTCGCCCTACGGACTGCCCAAACGCTCGCACTCCTGCTGCTCACTCTCACACTTGCACGCCCAGTCAGTTCACAAACCACGGCGCCCGACGACACGATCCAGGTCATTGCTCAGCAGCAGAAAGTGATCAGTCAAACATACAAACTGGAAAGGGCCGGCGAGGCGGTCATGTATCTGGAAACTCTTGCGCTGCTCGCAGCCTATGGCGACTGGTCGCGCTATGACAGCACCGGTGGAGGAGTGAGGTTAGAAAACACTAACCTTATCGAAACCGTGGAACGACTAAATCCGGTACTGATCTACGCAAAGAAAGCAGTACAGCGAAACAAAAGCGTGTCTGAGGACGAACTGAAACGGTTTTCAGATATCTACCTTAATGTCGAGACTTTACGCGCCGTGGCAAATGACGTGCATGACCTGCTTGCGGACGGCAAGATCGACGAAGCCAACGCTCTCTATCGCGATAAATCGATCCCCTTGATAAACGCGATAAAGCGAGATTCATACACATTGATTTCGAGCTTCGAGAAGAAGATTGACAAAGCTGCGCTTCAAGCCCGTCTCGCCAAGTAGGAAGCACTGACCCACTACCCGATCGCCACCTAAATTGACAGAACACGCCGTCTCCGCCATCTTGAAGAGAGCTGCGTCAGCAGCCTCAGTTCGGTGTATGGGCGTGTCATGGCCAGTTCCGCTACCAGCCAAAAATCCAAGCGCGCCGCGGTGCGCAAGGCGCTCGACCGCCACAAGGTCTACATCACCGCGCAGCGTTTTTCAGCCGGCGGCTACAGCGCGCGGGTGCTGGTCGACGGCGAGGCCTATTGGGTCGACGAGTTCCGGCTGGGCCAGCTGCAGCAAGGGCTTTCGCCGGACGAGCTCGAATTGACGCCGGCCACCGACGATTGAGTTGGCGCAACATCGGCCTGCCGCATGCTGACAAAATGATTCAAGAAATGCGGATCATCCAGCGACCCCATGCGCTCGGATTTTCGGCTTGTCGCTCCAAGCGCCATCGCTTCATCCGCCCGATTGCTATGACGCCAAGCGCGAGCGAAGCGGGAGGTAATTCAGCCGGAAGGACTACACTGGCCGGGTACGGCGTGGCTGGCGAAGTCGGCCGCCGTAAATCAGACCATCAGTTGGCAGCAGTGCGCATATAAGACCAATCGCTGGCAGCGTAGCGGCCACCCCTTCGTGCCACGGCGAGCACGCGCCATGCGAAGGCTCCCTTATGACTTGAGAGAGCCACGTTCAGGCTCGAAATATCGACAAAGCCGGAATAGATTTCACTTGAACCAGATGGCACAAGTGCTAGCAACTCCACGAAGAAGCGCACTCCCGCTGGTTGCTGGCGTGCCGTCCACACTAGCTCGACACTATTTGCGCTGGAGCCAATCAACTCGCCATATGTAGGCGCGATGAGTATTGGAGCGGAAAGCGTAGCGGCCTTTGCGCCACCAGAGCGAATGGCAGTCAGGCGCGCGCGAGCAGCCGGGAGACCGGATGCTTTGAACCACGCACGGGCGAGATCGACGTTTTGCGGAACGCCTTGCCCTGCCTCGTAAAGCTGGCCGAGATTATATGCCGCTCTTCGAATGCCATGAGAGGCCGCACGCGCATACCATGTGGCGGCTTGCGCCATATCCGGGGACACGCCGCGGCCGCTGTCAAGCATGATGGCAACATTGAATTGTGCTTCGGGCAGACCCGCTTCTGCAGCACGGCGGTACATGTCGAAGGCGAGCCGAGCACCTGTCGGCCCGCCCATCAAGTCTTGTCGCAGTGCCTCGCGAAACAAAGCACTCGGATCCTCGGCGCTAGCCGGCGTCACCGACTCTGCTAACGCGAGCAATAGACTGGCCGCGGTCACGAAGCGGCACACGGCGTTAGCGCCAGGTGATCTCGACACGACGGTTTTCAGGTTCGGCAATACCCTCTTCGGTCGGAACCGCGAGTTCTGTTTCGCCTTTCGCCAGGACCTGGAACCGGTCGACCGGAAGTCCGCGATCGAGCAAAGCTTTCAGCACCGCTGTCGCCCTGCGCTGAGAAAGCAAGAGGTTCTGCGCTGGTGTTCCGGCACGATCGGCACTGCCAGCAACGATCATGACTTGCGGCTTGCCCTCGTTGAAGGCGCGAGACGCTTGATCGAGGACTTCTCTGTCCTTGGGAAGAATTGTGCTGCTGCCGGTGCCGAAATGGATGACCAATGGGGCCGGTCCACTTTGTGGTTTCGCGCTTTCCGGCGTCGCGGGCGAAGGCGGATCTGTTTGCGCGAAAGCAGATGTGCTTCCCAGCAGGACAATAAAGGCGAGATGGCGAACAAAGCAACTGAGGTTCATATCAGGCTCCTGTTTTGCGCTACCTTACTAGTTACCGCCCGATTGCCACTTCGATAGTTCCGGGGCGGGGGAGTGAACCATCGTCCGCAAATGCGCGCTGGATGAGTGTAGCTTCCACAAGCCCAGCCGCTATACGCTCTGCGCTTGGTCGATCTTCATTATAAAAGTACATGACTTCGTTTGCCCGAGAGCTTGTGGGTGAATTGCCAGATTTTACGACGTCGAGCCCCTGGGCTCGCAGACTCCGCTCAAGGGTCGCCGCTCGTGTCCGCGCGGAATCGCGGTTACGCGCAAAGCGCAGAATGACTCGTGGAGTTGTATCTGGGGGCAGAACGATATCAGGCGATGTGCCGATGGTTGCGGTAGACTGAGGCTGAGACGACTCTTGAGGCTGAAATGCTTCAGCAAACTGCTTTTCAAGGCGATCCATCTGCTTTTCAAGGCGATCCATGCCGGCATGATTGTCCGTCGCCTGCCGCCGCAATTTCTCGATCTGAGCCACGAGCTCGGACCGCTGGCGATCGAGCGCATCCGGCGGAGGCGCCCGGGCGGCTTCGCTCACCTGCGTCCGCAGCTGCGCCAGCTCCGCGCGGTCGGCGGTCGCGTCCTGCCGCAGCTTTTCGATCTCGGCCACGAGCTCTGCCCGCTGGCGATCGAGCGTAACCGCATCCGGTGACGGTGCCCGGGCGGCTTCTCTCACCTGCGTCCGCAGCTGCGCCAGCTCCGCGCGGTCGGCGGTCGCCGCCTGCCGCAGCTTTTCGATCTGAGCCACGAGCTCGGACCGCTGGCGATCGAGTGCGGCCGCATCCGGTGACGGTGCCCGAGCGATGTCGCTCACCTGCGCTCGCAACTGCGCCAGCTCCGTGCGGTCGGCGGTCGCCGCCTGCCGCAGCTTCTTGATCTGAGCCGCAGTCGAGAGCGTAATTGTCGCGCCGACGATCAACATACTAGCCAAGAGTATTTTTTGCCAGTTGACCCGAAACCAGCCCCTGGATTTCAGCAACTCGGCGCCGCTTGCAGGTGGAACCGCAGCTTTGAGGCCAATGTCTGTCCGTTTTCCGTTCGTCAAAAAAGCGACCTCGGTCGGGGGCTTGCTATCCCGCGACGCCAATTGGAAGACGTGCACCACGAGCCTACGCATAAATTCGAGCTTTTAGCTTCATCCATTCGAGGGATGCTTCATCCAGTCCGGGGAAGTGTCACGTCCTGATATATGGACGTCGGGCACTATGCCCCGGCGGTCGTGGGACGCTCGCTCGCCGAAATTGACACGACACCCCGTCTCAGCCATCCTTGAGCCGGCCGTCTTGTCTTGCGGCTCTGCGTGTATGAGCAAATTGCATGGCCAGTTCCGCTACCAGCCAAAAATCCAAGCGCGCCGCGGTGCGCGAGGCGCTCGACCGCCACAAGGTCTACATCACCGCGCAGCGTTTTTCGGCCGGCAGCTACAGCGCGCGGGTGCTGGTCGACGGCGAGGCCTATTGGGTCGACGAATTCCGGCTCAGCCAGCTGCAGCAGGGCCTGTCGCCGGCCGAGCTCGAATTGACACCGGCCACCGACGATTGAGCGGCGTGACCTCCCATCCTTCGTCATCCCAGGGCGGAGCAGGAGCGAAGCGACGTCGCGGAGACCTTGGGATCCATGCCGCGATCTATGAGTGTTCCCGCGGTGCAGAATTGCTGGCGGGCGCGTAACGCCGATGACGAAATCACCCGTGTCCGGCCTGAGTTCTTCCCCGCTTTGCCTTACGGCAAATGTCACGGCATGGATCCCAGGGTCTCCGCTCCGCTTCGCGTTCGCTCCGCCCTGGGATGACGAAGCTGTGGCGGTCCGCATCTTCGCCAGCAGTTGCGCCTAGTCCATGACCGCCCCACCAAAACTCAAGGCCTATCGCGCCAAGCGCGAGTTCTCAAGGACGCCCGAACCCGCCGGCGGACCAATTGCCAGTGGAGGCAATCGTTTCGTCGTCCACAAGCATCACGCCACCGCCGATCACTACGATCTGCGCCTGCAGGTCGGCGACGTGCTGAAGAGTTGGGCGGTGCCGCGCGGCCCGTCGCTGAACCCCGCCGACAAAAGGTTGGCGGTCGAGACCGAGGACCATCCGCTCGAATATATCGACTTCGAAGGTGTCATTCCCGAAGGCGAATATGGCGGCGGGCCGATGATCGTCTGGGATACCGGCGTCTGGGCGCCGATGGACGATGTCGAGAAGAGCCTGCGCACCGGCTCCTTCAAGTTCCGGCTGGCCGGTGAGAAGCTCAATGGCGGCTGGATGCTGACGCGGCTGAAACCGAAGCCCGGCGAGGATGAAGCAAAGAAGAACTGGCTGCTGTTCAAGGAGCGTGATCTCGCCGCCGACGCCAAGCTCGACATATTGGAAGCCCGGCCGGAAAGCGTCAAATCCGGACGCCGCGTCGAGGAGCTGGTGGCAGCGCCGAAGCCTGCCGCCAAACCTGTCAGGCCGGTGGTGCTGAAACCCGGCGCTTTGCCGGGCGCCGTCAAGGCGCCGCCGCCTTCCCGGATCGAGCCGCAGCTGGCTACGCAGGTTCCGAAGCCGCCGGGAGGTGAACACCCCGCGGAAAAAACACGCGAAGCCTGGCTGCACGAGATCAAGTTCGACGGCTACCGCACCATGGCGCATGTTTCCGACCGGAAGGTCAGGCTGATCACCCGCGCCGGCCTCGACTGGACGAAGCGCTATGGCGACCTGCCGCTTGCATTCGCCAGGCTGCCGTGCCGCGAGGCGATCATCGATGGCGAGGTCGTCGCGCTCGACGCCAAGGGCATCAGCCGCTTTGCCCTTTTGCAAGACGCGCTGGCCGAGGGCGCCGGCAACAAGCTCCATTTCTACGCGTTCGATCTTCTGTATCTCGACGGCTGGGACCTAAGACAAGCGCCGCTCCGCCGGCGCAAGGCGCTGCTTTCGCAACTGCTGTCCGGTCTCAGCGCCAACTCCGCCATCCAGCTCAGCGATCATGTCGAAGGCGACGGCCAGGCACTTTATGACCAGGCATCCGAGATGGGGCTCGAGGGTGTCGTCTCCAAGCGCGCCACGGCGGTCTACCAGAGCGGCCGTACCAAGACCTGGACCAAGACCAAGGCGCTCCAGACCGGCGACTTTGTCATCGCCGGCTACACCGTCTCCGATGCGGCAGAGGGGTTGGCCGCACTCGGCCTCGGCGAATTCGAAGACGGCGAGCTGCATTATCGCGGCAAGGTCGGCACCGGCTTCGATGCCGCGATAGCCGGCGAATTGCTGGCGCGGCTGGAGCCATTGGGGGCCGGTGCATCCGCGCCCGAAGGGGTTCCCCGCGAAATCATGCGCGAGATGAACTGGGTGCGGCCGCTGCTTTCGGCGCACATCCACTATGCCAACCGGACCACCGACAATGCGCTGCGCCATGCTGTGTTCCGCGGCCTGCGCGACGTCGGCCTGTCGACGCCGGTTTCGGCCAAGCGCAAGCGGCTGATCGCCGAGGCCGACCTCGCCACAATCTGGGTGACCAACCCGACGCGGCGGCTGTTCGGCAAGACCGGCCCGACCAAGCTCGACATTGCCGTCTATTACGCGCTGGTCGGCGATTTCATGCTGCCGCATATTCTCGGCCGCCCGGTGTCGCTGGTGCGGTGCCCGACCGGCAAGCCGCAGGACTGTTTCTTCCAGCGTCACGCCTTCACCGGCATGCCTTCCTCGGTGGCGACCTTCGATGCGACAAATTCCGAAGGCGAGACCAAATCCTATCTATCGGTCGAAGACGCCAAGGGCTATCTGGCGCTGGCGCAGTTCGGCGTCGTCGAGTTCCATACCTGGGGCACCCATCGCACGCGGCTCGACAAGCCCGATTTGATCGTCTTCGACCTCGACCCGGGCGAGGGGATCGCCTGGCGCGAGGTGGTCGAAGCGGCGGTGCATATCCGTGGCGAACTCGAGGCACTGGGGCTGGTGCCGTTCGCCAAGACTTCGGGCGGCAACGGCATCCACATCACCGTGCCGGTGACGCAAAAGCAGAACTGGAAGAAGCTGCACCAGGCGACCAGCGCCATCTCGACGCATCTCGCCGCCACCGCGCCCGACACCTTTACCACCACCATGGGCAAGGAAAACCGCAAGCGGCGCATCTTCATCGACTATCACCGCAACGCACGCGGCCACACTTCGGCGGCACCCTATTCGCTGCGCGCCCGCACCAATTTGCCGGCCTCGACGCCGGTCAGCTGGTCCGACCTGGAATCCATCGACGCTCCGCAGGATCTGAATTATTCTTCGCTGCCGGACCTTCTGGCGACGTCAGGCGATCCCTGGGCCGACATGGAAGATTTCGCCAGGGACTTGCCTGTGTTTTCGGGGCGGTAAACGCAGCGGCGCGAGATGACAGCCGTCGCGATCCCCTCTGTCCTGCCGGCATAGGATGCTTTTTCCCAACTCCATCGACGCTTCCTAAGATTTGAATTATTCTTGCCACCAGGCCCTCCGCCGACGCCTCAGCCGAGATAGAACATTTCGCTAGGGATTTGCCGGTATCCTGAGGGCCGATGTAGGATTTCGGCAGCCTCATTCGTCCTCCGGACGGAAGAACGCTGCGAACAGTTCGACAGCACACGGCCGCGTAGGAGTATTTCATGGCGCCCAGGGCAAGTTGGAAAGGTTACCTCAAGCTCAGTCTGGTCAGCTGTCCAGTCCGGCTCTATCCGGCGACCAGCGCCAGCGAACGCATCAGCTTCAACCAGCTGCACAAGAAGACGCACAACCGTATCAACATGAAGCCGGTCGATCCCGAACTCGGGCTGGTCGAGCGCTCGGACCTGGTCAAGGGCTATGAATACGAGGATAAGCAGTACATCATCATCGACGATGCCGATCTTGACGCAGTGCGCATCGAATCCAACCATACGATGAACATCGAGGCCTTTGTCGACGAGCATTCGGTCGACGTCATCTATCAGGACGCGCCCTATTACCTGGCACCGGATGGTGCAATGGCGGAAGAAACCTTCGCGGTGCTGCGCGAAGCGATGCGCAAATCCGGCAAGCTGGCGATCGCCCGCCTGGTGCTCTCCAGCCGCGAGCGGGTGGTGACGATCGGCGCACGCGAGAACGGCATGTTCGTCTGCACCTTGAGGAATCCGAACGAAGTGCGTGGCACGGCTGAATATTTCGGCAATATCCCGGCCGGAAACCCCGATCCGGAAATGCTGCAATTGGCTGAAGCGCTGATCAAGCAGAAGGAAACCACCTTCGACCCGAAGAATTACGAGGACCGCTACGAGATCGCGCTGATGACGATGATCCGCGAGAAGCTGAAGGGCCACAAGCCGATCATCGCGGCCGCCCCCGAGCGCGGCAATGTCATCAATCTGATGGATGCGCTGAAGGCGAGCCTGTCGCAATCGGCCAAGCCGCCGGCCAAGTCGAAGAGCAAGGCCGATGAGGCAGCCAAGCCTGCGGCGAAATCCGCCAAGGCCGGCGTCGGCGCGGCCAAGGAAAACCCGCTCAAGGCCAACCTTCTCAAAGCCGTCGGCAAGAGCAAGGCGTGACGGCTCTTGCCGGTACGGTCTTCGGCATCGTCGGCGCGCTGGCGGCTTTTCCGCTCAGGCTGGCGGCGCGCGAGGTAGAGCGCCAGCACGGCCAGTTGCGGCGCGGCGTCACCCGGCGCACCACGCATGTCGTGTTGGGCCGCATGTTGCTCGCCAAAGCCGTCGACGCCGAGATCGAGCGCCGCATTGCCGCGGAGCGCGAGGCCGGGCGCAAGCTGGTCAGCGAGAACGGGTTCCTGCGCCTGCTCGGACTTATGAAGGCACCGGAGGCTTCGGCGCTATCCCGGCAATCGCTCATCGACCAATCGCGGCTGGCCGCCGCCGATCTCGATCTTTTGTCGCTGTTCGACGCCTTCGAGCATGATGGCGAACCCTATTCCTTTCGCGATCTGATCCTCGCCCGCAAATATGCCGGTCTGATCGCCGGCGGCGCTTCGTGGGGAGCGATCGCGCGCTCGGTGCACCGCTCCGGCCCGGTCGCCTCGCTCACCGCCAAGTCGCTCAATGTCGGCTCGCAGCACGGGCGGGCCGACGCGATCTATCTCGAGGGCGGCCAGAGCGAACTCGACGGCCAGCTGCTGTTCGATTTGGGAACGCCGGATGACGACACGCTGGAAGAGCTGTTCGCCGATGCCGAGGCGGCGGAAGAGGCTGAAGACCACGAGCAGGCGGCCGCACTCTACCAGCGCTGCCTGGCCATTGACCCGAGCGATGCCATCGCCGCCTTCAACCGCGCCAACTGCCTGCGCGCCGCCGGGCACGCGGCCGAGGCGGCGCATGACTATGCCCGTGCGATAAAACTTGACTCGGGCTTCGTCGAGGCCTGGTTCAATCTGGCCGGGCTGATGAACGAACAGGGACGCGAGGCCTCGGCGCGCCGCCATTTGCTGAAGGCGATTTCGCTCGACCCGAACTATGCCGATGCGGTGTTCAACCTTGCGAGGCTCGAGTTCGACGCCGGCAATCTCGCCGAGGCGCGGCGCCGCTGGGTGCGCTATCTCGAGCTCGACGCCAATTCCGAATGGGCACGCATGGCGGCCAAGGGGATACAGTTCGTCGATTTGCAGATGGCGCAGAAATCGGCAGGGTGAGACTAAGACATGGTGGTCGACGCAAAGACCATTCGAGCACGAGTTGTCGAAGAGCTCCATACGCGCCTTGGTGCGAGATGGTTGAAGCCAGACAGTGCCAAGCTTGCTGTCACGTCTGTCGGTAACCTCACCGATTTCAGTATCGAGCTTGATTGCTATACGGACCGCCGATATGGCGAATACGACTGCTCGATCGCAGCTGTCTTCAAGTGGAAGAAATTTGCCAAGCTATGGAAGGATTTTGACGCCTGGTACGAGGTCAAGGATCCGAGTTCGGCGCAGTTCAAGACCAAAAGCTCTCGACAACGGAGCCATCCATTTCTCAGGGTGGGTTTCGATGCCATTGACGGGAATTTTATCAGAGGTCGTGGCCCGTTTTGGGTGGCAAATGAAGGTGATCTGGATGCCTTCATAGGCCAGTGCACCGCCGATCTCGACGGCAGAGTTGGCGAATGGATCAAGAGATGGTTCATATGGGCGTCGGCGTTGGATGTCATGGACGGCAATTCGCAATTGTGCGGCTCATGGCGTGACACGGCATACTTCTGCCTGCTGGAACAAGTTCATGGGCGTGAGGTTGCTTGCAAATGGATAGGTGACATTGATGCGACTGGCTGGCCCGGATTGCTGGCCGCACAGGTTGAGTATCTTCAGCTACAGGTTTGCGGTGGGACCTCCGTATAAAAGGATCGCAATGGCCGCGCTTGAACACCCCCCTCTGTCCTGCCGGACATCTCCCCCGCAAGGGGGGAGATCGGCAGCTTCGGCGCCCCGCGTGCCTTTCAGCTTTGGTGGTTGGCGAAAACGCCGACGTCATCCAATCTCCCCCCTTGAGGGGGAGATGTCCGGCAGGACAGAGGGGGGTGCGAAGGAACTCGGCCTTCATCTGCGGGCCACCCCATGACCACCTTCTTATTCGATGGCCCCGACACCGCCCCAATCACCATCCTACTCGCCCACGGCGCCGGGGCGCCGATGGATTCGCCCTCGATGACCGCCACGGCAAAAGCGCTCGCCGCAGCCGGCTTTCGCGTTGCGCGCTTCGAATTCCACTACATGGCGGCCCGCCGCTACGGCCATCGCAAGCCGCCGCCGCGCGCCGAGACGGTTAACCCGGAATATATCAAGGCAATCGCCGACCTCCGGGCCAAGGGCGTGAAGGGTTCGCTGATCATCGGCGGCAAGTCGATGGGCGGCCGCGTCGCCTCGATGGTCGCCGACGAGATGTTTTCCAAGGGCGAGATTTCGGGGCTGCTTTGTCTGGGCTATCCCTTCCATCCGCCGGGGAAACCGACGCAGCTTCGGACAAAACACCTTGCCGATCTCAGGACGCCGACATTGATCTTCCAGGGCACGCGCGACGAGTTCGGGACCAGGGACGAGGTCGCGACCTATGATCTTTCCGACGCAATCGAAATCCTCTGGCTGGAGGACGGCGACCACGATCTGAAGCCGCGCAAGAGCGTCTCCGGCTTCTCCACCGCCGATCATTTGAAGACGCTGGCCGAAGCAGTGAAAGCGTGGACCGGGCGCGTCGCTCGCTGACCAGCCCGATGAAGATCGCCACCTTCAACGTCAACAACATCAACAGCCGGCTGCCAAACCTGCTCGCATGGCTGGCTGCCGCCAAGCCCGACATCGTCTGCCTGCAGGAGTTGAAGGCCAGGCAGACGCAGTTTCCGCGCTCGGCGCTGGCGGCGGCGGGGTACGGGGCAGTTTGGGTCGGGCAGCCGACCTGGAACGGCGTCGCGATACTCGCGCGGGGTTCAGAACCCGTTCTGACCCGCGAGGCGCTGCCCGGCGACGACAGCGATCAGCAGGCGCGCTATATCGAGGCGGCGGTCAACGGCATCGTCGTCGCCTGCCTCTACGCGCCGAACGGCAACCCGCAACCCGGCCCGAAATTCCAGTACAAGCTGGCGTGGCACGACAGGCTGGAGACGCATGCGGCGCAGTTGCTCGACACCGACCTGCCCGTGGTGCTGGCCGGCGACTACAACATCGTGCCCGAGCCGCGCGACATCTACCCGACGCGCTCCTACGACGACAATGCGCTGGTGCAGCCGGAAAGCCGGGCATCGTTTCAGCGGCTGCTCGACCAGGGCTGGCTTGATGCGCTGCGCAAGAAGCACCCGACGGAGACGCTCTACACATTCTGGGACTATCGCCGCAACCGCTGGCCGCGCGATGCCGGCCTGCGCCTGGACCATATATTGCTCAGCAAGAAGCTGTCGCGCCGGCTGACAGCGGCGGGTATCGACCGCGACGTGCGTGGCGAAACCGGCGCCAGCGATCACGCGCCGGTCTGGGCGGAGTTGCGGTGAGAGCCGTCACGGCCGCCTTTGCAAAACCCCTTTACGGCATCGGTTTTTGAGGCCAATACCGCCTGAAGACTAAGCGTTGGGCGCAGCATGACTGATCTCCACATCGTCGAAGCGTCGATCGCAGAGCTGAGGCAAGCGCTGGAGGCGGGCACCGTCACCAGCGTCGAACTGGTTGGCGCCTGCCTGCGCAGGATTGCTCACTATGATCGGCATGGCATCACCCTCAATGCCGTTCCTGTGCTGAATCCAAAGATGTTCGAGGACGCCGCCGCGTCCGACCAGCGCCGCAGGAGCGGCGCAACCCTCGGGCCGCTGGACGGCATCCCCTATACCGCCAAGGACAGCTACAAGGTGAAGGGCATGACGGTGGCGGCCGGCTCGCCGGCCTTCGAACATCTCATCGCCAACGAGGACGCCTTCACCATCGCGCGGCTGCGGGCAGGCGGCGCGGTGCTGATCGGGCTGACCAACATGCCGCCGATGGCCAATGGCGGCATGCAGCGCGGCGTCTATGGCCGCGCCGAAAGCCCGTACAATGCGGATTATCTGACTGCGGCCTTCGCCTCGGGCTCGTCCAACGGTTCGGGCACCGCAACGGCGGCGAGCTTCGCCGCCTTCGGGCTCGGCGAGGAGACGTGGTCGTCGGGCCGGGCACCGGCCTCGAACAATGCGCTGGTCGCCTATACGCCGTCGCGCGGCGTCATTTCGGTGCGGGGCAACTGGCCGCTGGTGCCGACCATGGACGTGGTGGTGCCGCATACGCGCAGCGTGCCCGATATGCTCGAACTGCTCGACGTGATCGTCGCCGATGATCCTGAAACCAGAGGCGATTTCTGGCGTGCACAGCCCTGGGTGGCGCTGCCGAGGAGCTCGGCCGTGCGGCCGCCACGCTATACCGGGCTCAAGCTCGAAGGGTCGCTCAACGGTATGCGGCTTGGCGTGCCCCGCATGTATATCGGTCGCGACACGGAGACTGACGTTCCGATCCAGACCCGTGCATCGGTGCTTGAGCTGTGGCAGCAAGCGGCGGCGGATCTCAGGCTGCTCTGCGCAAGCGTAGTCGAGGTCGATTTTCCCGTCGTCTCGAATTACGAGCGCGACCGGCCAGCGGCAAAAACCATGGTCGAGCGCGAGCTGGTGCCGCAGGGATTCGCCGAGCGCGAGATCTGGGACTTGTGCATCTTCGCCTGGGACGATTTCTTGCGCGCAAATGCCGACCCAACCATTCCCGATCTCGCATCGGCGGATGGTCCGAGAATCTTTCCGCAGCCGCCGGGCACGCTGCCGGACCGCTATGGCGACAGTTTCGAATTGGCGGAGTATGTCGAACGGGGCAAGCGCGGCGTCACGCCATTCGAAGACATTCCCGAGCTGGAGGCCGGCCTGAAGGGTCTTGAGGCGACGCGAAAACTCGATTTCGACGACTGGCTCGACGATCAAGGGTTTGACGCCGTGGTGTTTCCTGCCGTTGCCGATGTCGGGCCGGCCGATGCTGATATCAACGAGGCCTCCGCTGCCCTTGCCTGGCGCAACGGCACCTGGGTCGCCAACGGCAATCTAGTGCCACGCCATCTCGGCATTCCGACCGTTACCGTGCCGATGGGCACGATGGCCGATATCGGCATGCCGGTCGGGCTGACCTTCGCCGGCAAGGCCTATGACGACACGAGGCTGCTGCGGCTGGCCGGCGACTTCGAGCGTTTTGGCCAGCGCCGCAGCCGCCCGCCGCGCACGCCGGAGCTTGCGGATGACGTCTTTGCTGCCCGGCTCAGCGGCATCAGGCCCGGCGCGGCAGCGCTGACCGTCACACTTGCCGCCGAAACGCGCCATTCGGGTGATCTGGACGAGATAGCAATCACGCTTGATGTGCATGGCGAGGCCGGAGCCGAGACGAGCGTGAACGTCCACGTCAACGGCGAGCCTGTTGCCATGCAGCGGAGCGGCGCGCGCTTCACCGGACGGGCAGTCGTACCGGTTAACGAGCATGAGAAGGTCCATAGCGTCTGGCGCGGCTCCTACGGTTCGATCGTCACTGCCATCGTGCGGCTCGAGGACGGGCGCACCGCTGGAGGTTATGCCGTGACGGGTGGGATTGGGTGAGGGGCAGAGGCTGCGATCTCCCCGCGTTCGTCATCCTCGGGCCTGACCCAGGGCTTGACCCGAGGATCCATGCCGCAACGCTGTCGGGAACGCGTCAGTGTAGATTCCAGGTCTCGCGACGTCGCCTCGCTCCTGCCGCTCTGAATGACGAGGCAAGTGGCCTCTGCTCGGCTGTCACAACAGCGCTGTTTCCTCCTCCGTCTCTGCCCTTTGCCAAGGTCCATCCTTGTGTCGCCATGCACACCAGCCAAGCGGCAGGTCACTAAGCTCACGAAGCGAGCCGTCGATGTCGATCATCTTCGCCAAGCCGACCAGGACAGCATCAGCAATGTCGGCGCCGGCATTTAGGTTAAGGAACTGCCAATGCCCGTCGTCCTCGTCATGCGTGACATAGTCTATGTCGTGGTGCCCCCCGATAATCTTGCGAGTTGTAATGACCGCAACGTTCGGAGGGTCGGCGAAAGGCCAGTTGGGTTCTGGAATGGTCATCTTCGAGTCCTCAAAGGCTAGCTCGCCTGAAGCAAATATTTGCATCGGTCCGTTGCGGAAGTTTCCTCTTATGAAGGCAACGAAGCCAGCCATTCATCCCAAAACTCCTGTTGTAGGTGGACGAAGACCGGCATCACGTCGTAGCCGTCGGCAAATATGTTGACCAAATCAGTCTTTTGCGGAAGCTGCCCCATTTTCACCTTGCAGGCGATCAATCCGCGGCTCATCTCGATCGTCGCTCCTTCGGGATAAACATTCCCGCTTGCGCCATAACAAAAGGGCAGCAGGCCATCGACTTCGAGTTGCTGGCGGATCTGGAACAAGGCTTCGAAATAGTCGTCCTCCTCGGCCTCGATCACCTTGTCACGGTAGCTGCAGGTGAGGTGGCAGGCGGTTTCGGATGAGCGCAAGGTGAACACCGCTTGCTCGTCACCGCCCGTGCCTCCGCCGATCAGGAATACAGTATGTTCTTCCTTCATAGCGTCACCCCCATTGCCAGTAGCGGGCGATGCTAGCGCTGCCGCAGGCGGATTTCCACATATCTCGAAGTCCAGCCACTTGCCGTCGCCGTGCGCGTCATCATGGGTCCTAATCCTTGATCAGCTCCGCCTTCGTGCTATAAAAAACCATGTCAAGGACCAGCCCCGCAGCCACCGCACCGCTCATCGTGATCGACCTCCAGACCGGCATGTTCGACGGCGTCGCCGAGCCGCCGATCCATGATGCCGACGGCATGGTCGCCCGCACCCGCGCGCTGGTCGAATGGGCACGGCGCGGCGGGCGCAAGATCGCCTTCGTCAGGCATGACGGGCCGGCAGGCGATCCGCTGGCGCCGGGCCAGCCGGGCTGGCCGGTGTGGCCGGCGCTCGGCCAGGCCGAGGACGAGCCGACTTTCGCCAAGCGTGTCGGCGACGCGTTCAGCAATGCCGCGCTTGCAGAATGGGTGGCCGGGCAGGGCGCCGGCGAGGTCGTTCTCATCGGCGCGCAGACCGATTTTTGCGTGGCGGCCACGGTGAAGGATGCCTTTGCAGCGGGCTTGGGTGTCACCGTGGTTTCCGACGCCCACAGCACGCTCGACACCGCCAGCGAGACTGCCGCGGAGATCATCGCCCGGCACAATGCCACATTTGCCGCCGCCGGGGTCAAACTGGCGACGACAAAAGCCCTGACCGATGGCTGATCCGCCGGCTCATCCCCGTGCCACCGGGGTCTAATTCAACCGGGAAGAAACTGGCGGGTTCAGACAATTTGGCACGGGCACCTTCGTGACTTGTGGGCTTTCGCGAGCGCGGCCTATCGCGTATTGGCGCGGGGAACTCCCTTAGGCATTTCCCGGAAAACCATGATTCGTCTCGAAAACATCGGCAAGCAGAACGGTCGCCAGATCGTCTTCATCGAAGCCTCCGCCGCGTTGCAGAGAGGCGAGAAGGTCGGGCTGGTCGGCCCCAATGGCGCCGGCAAGACGACGCTGTTTCGCATGATCAACGGTGAGGAGCAGCCTGACGAAGGCCAGGTCTCGGTCGATCGCGGCGTCACCATCGGTTATTTCAGCCAGGATGTCGGCGATATGGCCGGCCGAAGTGCCGTCGCCGAAGTGATGGACGGCGCCGGGCCGGTCAGCGAAGTGGCGGCCGAGATGCGGGAGCTTGAAGCCGCCATGGGTGATCCCGATCGCGCCGACGAGATGGACGAGATCATCGCCCGCTACGGCGAGGCGCAGCACCGCTTCGAGGAGCTCGACGGCTACGCGCTAGACGGGCGCGCCCGCGAGGTGCTCGACGGGCTCGGCTTCAGCCAGGAGATGATGGACGGCGACGTCGGCAAACTGTCCGGCGGCTGGAAGATGCGCGTGGCGCTGGCCAGAATTCTGTTGATGCGGCCCGACGCCATGCTGCTCGACGAACCGAGCAACCATCTCGACCTCGAAAGCCTGATCTGGCTGGAGCAGTTCCTGAAAGGCTATGACGGCGCGCTGCTGATGACCTCGCACGACCGCGAGTTCATGAACCGCATCGTCAACAAGGTGGTCGAGATCGACGGCGGTTCGCTGACCGCTTACTCCGGCAACTACGAATTCTACCAGCAGCAGCGGGCGATTGCCGACAGGCAGCAGCAGGCGCAGTTCGAGCGCCAGCAGGCGATGCTGGCCAAGGAGATCGCCTTCATCGAGCGCTTCAAGGCGCGCGCCTCGCATGCCGCCCAGGTGCAGAGCCGGGTGAAGAAGCTGGAGAAGATCGACCGCGTCGAGCCGCCCAAGCGCCGTCAGAAGGTGTCGTTCGACTTCCAGCCGGCGCCGCGCTGCGGTGAGGACGTGGTGACGCTGAAGAACGTGCACAAGGGCTATGGCAGCCGCTCGATCTACGAGGGATTGGATTTTCAGGTGCGCCGCCGCGAGCGCTGGTGTGTCATGGGCATCAACGGCGCCGGCAAGTCGACGCTGTTGAAGCTGGTGGCCGGCGCGTCCGAGCCGGACAATGGCACGGTGGCGCGCGGCCCGAGCGTCAAGATGGGCTATTTCGCCCAGCACGCCATGGAAGTGCTGGAAGGCGAACGCACCGTGTTCCAGACGCTGGAAGACGCGTTTCCGCAGGCCGGCCAGGCGCCGCTGCGCGCGCTGGCCGGCTGCTTCGGCTTTTCCGGCGATGAGATCGAGAAGAAATGCCGGGTACTGTCGGGCGGCGAGAAGGCGCGGCTGGTGATGGCACTGATGCTGTTCGATCCGCCCAATTTGCTGGTGCTGGACGAGCCGACCAACCATCTCGACATCGCCACCAAGGAGATGCTGATCACGGCGCTGTCGCAATATGAAGGCACCATGCTGTTCGTCTCGCACGACCGCTATTTCTTGGCGGCCCTGTCGAACCGGGTGCTGGAACTGACGCCCGAGGGCATTCATACCTATGGCGGCGGCTATACGGAGTATGTCGAGCGCACCGGGCAGGAGGCGCCGGGGTTGAGGAGCTGAGGCGCGGCTCTGCCGCTGTCACCTAAGCGCTCGATTCCGGAAGCGAAAGCACGAGGTGCTCAGCCGTGTATCGCAATCTCGCGCAGCGGATCGCCGCCATCGATGAACAGCCGGCCTTGCGCGGCCAACACGCCGCCGAGCCGTCGCAGGGCGATTTTTCCCGCTTCGGGATGACGCCCGTCCAGCGCGCCGACGCGCACCGCAACGGCTATGTCGAAGCGCTTCTCGTCCGCCTCCAATTCGAAATCCTCGATGGCGATTTGGCGAAGGCTCAGCCGGCCTGCCGCAATCTCGGCTTGCGAGGCGGCCCGGGCCTGCGCGATGGCCTTGGCCGAGCGGTCGATTGCCAGCACGTGCCCGCCGCCGATCCGTCGCGCGATCTCGCGCGCCGCGGCACCCGGTCCGCAGCCGATCTCCAGCACCCGCATGCCCTGCCGCAAAGGCAGGGCATCGACGATCGCCAAGAGCCTTGGCGACAAGTCGTTCGCCATTCCCGCTTTTCCAGCTTCGCGATCGGAGATTAGCGACCGCGGCGGCCGAGGGGAAGGCCAATACCTGAGGGACGCGGGCAGCGCAGATATGTTCACCGGGTCGAGAAGGGGGCACGATCGACATCGAAGAGGACTGGTTGGTCGCCTCAACTGCGGCGGCCGAGCGGCCCGGCGTCGTTGGCCTGAGGGGTGAGGGCGGGACTGGCGCCGAGCCTAACCGGTTGGGGGGTAGATCACCGGCCATTTAGGTATATACGCCCAAGCTAATGTAAGCGCAAGCTAATGTTTTGGGTTAGCGATTTCCAGCGGTTGCTCTGATCTGTAGATGTTTCAGGCGGCCGCTTCGTGGCCGCGCGCTGACCGGCCCAACACCGTTTACTGCCTTCAAGTCCTGGCTCCAATGCTGTATCCAGCCCCGAATTCATGGAGCCCTCGATGACCTCACATCTCGACATCCCAGACGCCAGCATGGCTGTCGATGCGGCCGGCATGGCGGCCGATGACGAGCGCACCCACGAGGCGGATGCCGCATGGCAGGACGATGTTCGCGAGGGTGTGCGGCATGTGCGCGATCTGGATTCCCTGCCGCTGTCGCCAGCCGAGCGCGCCGCGGCGGAAGCTGCGGCCACGCGCCACAAGGTTCGCATCCCTAAAGCCTATCTCGACCTGATCGACTGGAGCGACCCCGCCGATCCTATCCGGCTTCAGGTCATCCCGTCGCCTGATGAGCTGGCGGAGCAGGAAGGCGAGCTCGACGATCCGATCGCCGACCACGTCTTCAGTCCGGTGCCGAGATTGACACATCGACATGCCGACCGGGTTCTCTTGTTTCCGACCTATCAATGCGCGGTCTATTGCCGGTTCTGCTTTCGCAAGGAGCAGCTGACGTCGATCGGCCGCGGCTATACGCGCGAGGCTCTCGATGAAGCCTTCGCCTATATCGCGGCCCATCCGGAAATTCGCGAGGTGATCCTGACCGGCGGCGACCCACTGTCCTTGCCGGACAGAGCGCTGGCGGAAATCCACGGCCGCGTCGAGGCAATCCAGCATGTGCGACTGTTGCGCATCCACACCCGCGTGCCCGTCGCGCTGCCGTCGCGCGTCACCACCGGGATGGTTCAAGCCTTGCAGGGCCGGCTGATGGTCACAGTCGTCACCCATTTCAACCATCCGCGCGAGATCACTGACGCCACCGAGCAGGCCTGCCTTACTCTAAGGCAGGGCGGCTTCGTGCTGCTGAACCAGAGCGTCCTGCTGAAAGGTGTGAACGACACAGTCGAGGTGCTGGAAGAGCTGTGCCGCGAGCTGATGTATCGCCTCGGTGTGAAACCCTATTACCTGCATCACGGCGACCTCGCGCGCGGCATGGCGCACCGGCGCACTACGATTGCCGAGGGCCGGGCACTGGCCGGAGCCTTGCGCGCGCGCCTGTCGGGCATCTGCAACCCCGTCTATGTGCTGGACCTGCCGGACGGCGGAGGGAAAGTGCCGCTCGGCCCATCCTATCTCGAGGCGCGGGAGGGGGAGACGTGGCGGATCCGTGGGCTTGATGGGGTTGTGAGGGGATATAGAGAGGTGGTTGGGGAGTAGGAGGACCTGCGCAGCCGCCGGCAAGCCCGCCCGCCCTGGGTCACGTGACGGAAGCATGCATTAACCGCTGCTCCATTTGGTGCTTGCGCAAGCGCTGAAATGGTGAAAACGTTGGTTCGGGGTAATGGGTTAGGGGAGTTCGTCCCGGCTGCTGCAAGGTCCGGGGCGGCGTAGAAAAGTCATGAACTTTCCACAGTTCCTGGTGGGGCTGACCACCACGTCGTCCATCGTGGCGATCTCGACTTACTTTGCAACGGGTTCAATCTGGAAGGCGCTGGCCTGGACGATCTTGACCTTGATCGTTATGCAGGTTGGATATTTCCTGTTCGTCGTCCGGTTGATCTACAGATCCGGGGCGAAAGACGCCGAGGCAAATCCGCGACGCATGAGGGCTGTGCCGCCGAAGCGTCGAGGTCGCGTTCAGCTTAGGTAATAACTCCCATATAGATATCATGGTCTAGACAGGACATGTTCGGTTCTGGGAATGTGCATTGGACGTTCCGCTAGTTTAGCCAACTAATATATATCGCCCAACTCATATCGCCGGTTTTGGGCCAGCGGGAAAACCTGCCTGCTGCTTGTACGACCGTGCCTGAGGCGGCATTTTACAACCGGCTGGCAAAGGTCCTTTTGCTGATGTCAGCCTGTAAATCCGGCCGGTGTTTCGATGGGGCGTTGAGGCTATAAAGCCGTTCAACCGGGCGGCATCGAGATGCACGTCGGCCGGTCGAAGAGGGATTATGGTCATCGACGGAACGCCAAACGTGATCTTGCTGATCGGCAGCGCGCCCGATGTGGTGCGCTGCGAGGCCTGGCCCAAGCAGGCCTTCGGCAAGATCGTCGCCATCAACAATGCCTGGCGCGTGCGCCCCGACTGGGACTTCCTCGTCCATGCCGGCGATTTCCCGGCGGAGCGGATGCCGCAAGGCGATCCCCTGCAGCAGGCGCAGATCTTCAGCGCCTCGCATTACGTGCCGGCGCAAAACAGCTTTGGCGGCTTCGTCTACGCCGGCGGTACCATGTCGATGACGGCGGCCTGCTGGACGATCCACAGCCAGAAGCCCGACGTGCTGGCATTCCTTGGCTGCGACATGATCTACGACCAGCCCGGCAACACGCATTTTTACGGCATCGGCCGGGCCGACCCGCTGCGCAACGACGTGACGCTGCGCAACCTCGAGGCGAAGTCGGCCCGCCTGCTCATCCATGCGCTCCGGCGCGACTGCGTGTGCGTCAACCTATCCGACCGGCCGCGCAGCCGGCTGATCTTCCCGCGGCTGATGCTCGACGAGCTCGGCGCGCTTTCTCCCTCGCGAATATCGGAAATGAAGGCGGAGATGCTTGCCGGCCTGCGGCTCGATCAAGCGGAAGAAGCCGACAGGATCGAGAAGGAACTCGGCTATTTCTTCGAGGACGGCAGGTACTGGAAGCACCTCGACAAGCTCGACGAGACGTTCCTGGCCGATATCGACCGGCTGTGGATGGCAGCGGTCGGCCTGAGCGGTCGGCCGAAGCTGCCGATCTCCCCCTCAAGGGAGGAGATCGGCGCGGCATCCGCTTAGCTTTTGGCCGCCTCGAGCTTGTCTTGGGTCTTCGTCTCGAAATCGCTGGCGTCATGGCGCTCGTGCAGCTGCATCGAAGGCTCGCCGAAGGTGCGGTTGACCATGCGCCCGCGCTTGACCGCCGGCCGTGCGTCGATCGCGTCAGCCCAGCGCTGCACGTTCTCGTACTCCTCCACCTGCAAGAACTCGCCGGAATCATCGTACATGCGGCCCTTGGCTAGCCCGCCATACCAAGGCCACACCGCGATGTCGGCAATCGTGTAGTCGCTGCCGCCGAGATACTCGCTTTCGGCCAGGCGCCGGTCGAGCACGTCCATCTGCCGCTTGGTCTCCATGGCGAAGCGGTCGATGGCGTATTCGATCTTCGTCGGCGCATAGGCGTAGAAATGGCCGAAGCCGCCGCCGAGATAGGGCGCCGAGCCCATCTGCCAGAACAGCCATGACAGGGTTTCGGCGCGAGCCGGTTGCTCTGTCGGCAGGAATTCGCCGAATTTTTCGGCGAGATAGAGCAGGATTGAACCGGATTCGAAGATGCGGATCGGCTTTGGTCCGCTGCGGTCCATCATGGCCGGGATCTTGGAGTTGGGATTGACCTCGACGAAGCCGCTGCCGAACTGGTCGCCGTCATTGATCCTGATCGGCCAGGCGTCGTATTCGGCGCCGCTGTGGCCGAGCGCCAGAAGCTCCTCCAGCATGATCGTCACCTTAACGCCGTTCGGCGTCGCCAGCGAATAAAGCTGCAGCGGATGCTTGCCGACCGGCAGTTCCTTGTCATGCGTCGGACCGGCGATCGGCCGGTTGATGCTGGCGAAAGCGCCGCCATTTGCCTTGTTCCAGGTCCAGACTTTTGGCGGCGTGTATTGGTCCGTTGTGTAGTCGTTCATTTTGGGAGGCCCTTGGATTGGAAGAATTGGGGGTTGGGAGGATTGGGGTTTGGTAGGGTTGGGGAGGATCTTGGGATTATCAACTTGGGTGATGGAGGAGGAACTTTGCATAGGGCAGCATTGGATAGCCGTAGGTACAGATAGGGCGGCCGGCGCTGTTGCAAAACCCCGGCGTGAACGGCGCGGCGCCGACCCGGCCTCCCACACCAAAGCCGGCGCCGCCTCTTGCGCCTGGTCACCTGCGCCATACCTATAGCCATATCAGCCTGCGAACGTTGCCAGGAACGAAAGCATGAATATCGAACCCCTTTTGCGGTCCATCGTGGCGGTCCGCGCCACCGTTCCCGACGACGCCTTCACGGCAGAGGCGCTGGGCACCCGCCGCGAGGGCAGCGGTGTGGTCATCCGCGGCGATGGGCTGGTGCTCACCATCGGCTATCTCATCACCGAGGCCGAGGAGGTCTGGCTGGCCGACCAGGACGGGCGCGTGGTGCCCGCCCATGCGCTTGCCTACGATCAGGAATCGGGCTTCGGCCTGGTCCAGGCGCTGGCACCGCTCGGGCTGCCCGCCATTGCCCTCGGTGATGCGTCCAGGGCGAAGATCGGCGATCCCGTCGTGCTCGCCGACGGCGTCGGCCGCTCGGTGCGGGCGCAGATCGTCACCAAGCAGGAATTCGCAGGTTATTGGGAATATCTGCTCGACGAAGCGATCTTCACGGCGCCGGCCCACCCCTCATGGGGCGGCGCCGGCCTCATCGGCGCCGATGGCAGGCTGCTCGGCATCGGTTCGCTGCGCCTGCAGATGAGCCGCAACGGCGAAGTCGCCGACATCAACATGGTGGTGCCGATCGATCTTCTGCCGCCTATCCTCGACGATCTCCTGACGCGCGGTCAGGTCGCCAGGCCGCCGCGGCCGTGGCTCGGCGCCTTCTCGGCCGAGAGCGACGGCAAGGTCGTGGTGATGAGCGTCGCCGAGGGCGGCCCGGCCGCCCAGGCGGGCCTGCGCCAAGGCGACGTCATCTCGGATGTCCGCGACGCGGCGGTCGACGGGCTCGCCGATTTTTATCGCAAGCTGTGGAAGAGCGGCCCGGCGGGCGCCGAGATCCCGCTCCGGGTGCTGCGCGACGGTCGCGAAACCTGGCTGCGCGTCAAATCGGCCGACCGCAACAGCCTGCTGTGGAAGCCGCCGCTGCAGTGAGGCAGCCGAAACTTGTCACTCTCCGCAAGCGCTGAAGCCAGTGCCTGGGGTCCACGCCGCGAACGGGATGACCTTGCCTTCGACCGACACGGTCGCATGCCTGGTGGTGCCGTCCGCTAGCTTCTTGCTGCTTTTGCCCTTGCCGGTCAGCACATTGTAGTCGCAGTCGCCGGCAACATTGTCGTTCATGTAGTCCAATACTCGTAGGCAAAACCGGCGACGACGAAGGCGCCGTTGCGCCAGGCGATTGTCAGCGTCTTGTTGGTCCGCTCGCTGCCGATCTCCATCGCCGGAATATAGAGCTTGATCGAACCGTTGGGGAGCGCGGTGAGTTCGGGCTCGGTGTCGGATGCGGCGGGGCCTGGCCGGTCGTAATCCTTCCATTCACCGTAAATCTGTTCATGCACGACCTCGGCAGGTTTTAGAAAATTGCCGTCGCGGTCCTTGAGGAAAAAATACAGGTCCATGGGATGGCCGGGCTCGGTCTCGACGATCATCGCCAGATCGATGGCGCCGTCGCCGTTCCAGTCGCCGGTCGCCGCCGTGATGATCTTCTGGGTCTCGATCGGCTCCGCCAGGGCGGCGGCCGGCAGCAGCAAGACCAGACCGAATGTTAGGGACCGCATGTAAACTCCCCCGAGTAAGGCAGCCCTGAGATGCAAATGCTTCTTATGAGGCCCGGCTCTGCCGCGTCTCGGAATGGCTTGTCTCGTTGAGCAGCCGGCAGAGCGAAACCGCTTCACGACGGCTCAGGCCGATCAGCGCGATTTGCGAAAATTGCGCCGGCAGATCGTGAACGATGTCCCACACCATCCATCGGCCGTTCGGCTCCATGACACATTCGTAGCGCAATAGTTGTTCCTGCATCCGACCCCCCGGCTTTGCTCATCGGACTGGTACAGTGTCGAGGTAAATGAGTTGTTGCGCTGCGGTGGTATTCCGCGGCTATCGAAATCGGGCGTTGAATCCCGCAGCGGCGAGCCCGACAGGCAGCGGGCCGGCGACTTCGGCCAGGCCGACGGGTGCGGATCTCTCGACAAGGCGGCAGGGCAGGGCTTCTGGCGTGAACGGCGCCGGCCGCGCAAAGGCGGATCAGGCGTTGCGGCTCGCCATATGCGCGTCGAGCTTCCTCCGCGATGGTCCGTAACGCTTGATGATGGTCGCGGCCTCGCTTTGCGGTATGCCGTATTTCCGGGCAAAGGCAGCGACCTCGTAAGGCTCTTCGCCGGAGACCAGTTTGCGATCCTGCTTGGTCTTGGATTTGTCGTCGGCCATGGCGTCCTCCATCACATCTGGTCGTTATAGGGCTCCTTGGTCCGGCCGACCATCCTGGCCAGTTCGGCAAAGGACGGCACGCCGGTTTCGCCCTGGGCATTGTTGGCCGCCTGCAGCAGCCTGAGAGGGAAGCAGACGGCGTCGCGGTTGGATGGCGACATGTCTTCATAAAGGCGCTCGTCGCCGGTCATCACCGCCTCGGCCCGGCGCAACGCCATGTCGACCTCGTCGACCGATAACAGGCCCTTATGGACCAGCGCGTTGTTGACAGCCGCGATCGCCATCATCAGTCCTTCGAGCTGGAGATTGGCGACGTTCATCGTCTTGCGTCCTTGCCGGGCTTCTTGGCGGTGGTCTTGCCGTCTGGCCGGATCGCTGCGCGCGGCGGGTTCTGACCCTCCGAATGCCGGGTCTTGTCGTCGAAATCGTCAGCCGGCCTAGTCAATCCCATGCCGCCGGGAGGCGGCTTGTTGCCGGCCGCATCCTGCGAGAATTCGTCGGCCGCGTCGGGGCTCGTCTTTGCCGGATATTTCCTCGCTCCGGTCTCGTAGCGGTTCTGGTCGTCGGCCATGTCCTGTGCTCCGGTTGCAATGAGCTGATAACTTTCAGGCGGCGGCAGCGGTTCCGTGGCGAAATCGACCTTGCCGGTGCCGAAGCCTTCGCAATCTGTTGGGTTTTCGTGCATTCTTGCGCATGCCAACGATGCTTCGCCCCGACGCGCCGGCAAAATGCTGCTCCTACTGCGGTGGGCGCGACCACAATTACGAGGATTGCCCGAAGCGCAAAAGCGATGCCGAACGGCAGAAGGACGCGCCTGGCAACGCGTACCAGCCCGGCGCTGCGGCTGGAGGGGAAATCCGCCAGCCGGCCTGAACCACCCCGCCGGTCCGACAGGCCAAAGACCCTTGTATGTCCGGAGGATTGCAATGCCGCCATTATTGTGGGCAAAGCAGCACGGGCAATCAAGTTAGGGGTAGGGGCAATGACCGACATGCAAGGCAATTCGAACCGTCCGCAGGGCAGGCCGGTGGTGGCATCGCGCCCGATCGGTTCCGGCCTGATCGCACTCGTCATCGTGGCGCTGGGCGTGTTTGCGCTCATGGGATCCTGGTACACGATCGACCAGGGCGACCGCGGCGTGCTCTTGACCAACGGGGCGCTGAGTTCGGTCGTCGATCCCGGACTGCATTTCAAGCTGCCGTGGTTGCAGCGCGTCGAGAAGATCAGCCTGCGCCAGCAGGTGCTCAAATGGGGCTGCGAGAACCAGAACGATTGCAGCGGCCTGCCGGCCATGCAGGCCTATTCGCGCGACCAGCAGCCAGCCGATATGCGCGTCACCGTCAACTTCCACGTACCGGCGGCCGAAGTCAGCAACGTCTACACCAATTATGGGTCGATCGAGGCATTGGCCGACCGCATCATCGCCAGGAAGGCACCGCAGGAGATCAAGACGGTGTTCGGCCAGTACGACGCGGTGTCGGTGATCCAGAACCGGGCGAAGTTCAACAAGGATGTCGCCGACGCCATCTCGGCGGTAACCGACGGTCCGGTGATGATCGACAGCGTGCAGGTCGAGAACATCGACTTCTCCGACGCCTACGAGCAGGCGGTCGAAGCCAGGATGACGGCGCAGGTCGAGGTGCAGAAGCAGGAACAGAACCTGCAGCAGGAAAAGATCAAGGCCGACATCGCCGTCACCCAGGCCAAAGGCCGCGCCGACAGCGTCAAGGCCGAAGCCGAGGCCAGCGCCTACAAGACCAGGATCGAAGGCGAGGCGACGGCAGAAGCCATCAAGGCCCGCGCCGCGTCACTCGCCAACAATCCGCTGCTGGTCGAACTGACGAAGGCGGAGAAATGGGACGGGGAGTTGCCGAAGTCGATGATCCCGGGCTCGACCGTGCCGTTCCTCGAACTCAGCACCCCGGCCGCAGCATCGAACTGAGGCCGGCGAAGGGGCCGAACTGGCGTCTAGCCCGTCTTCCGCGTATGCCCGACGGCATTGGCGAACGAGATGCCGCCCTTGATCTCGCGCATCGCCATCGAGGTGATCGTGCGCCGCACGCCGGGCAGCCGGCTGAGCTCCTCGCGCAGCATCCTGTCCAGCGCCATCATGTCGACGGTGACGATCTGCAGAAGATAGTCGGCCTCGCCGGTGGTGGCGTGGCAGCGGCGGATCAGCGGATGCTTTTGCACCGCGGCTTCGAAGGCGTCTGAAAGCTCGAAATCGATCGACACCTGAATGAAGGCCTCGATGCCGAAGCCGAGTTTAGCCGGGTCGATCCGGGTCGAGTAGCCGCGGATGACGCCGGCGTCCTCCAGCGCCTTGACCCGCTTCCAGCACGGCGTCTTGCTCAGGCCGACCTCGTCGGCAAGCACGGCAAAGGAGATGCGGGCATCGCGTTCGAGCGCCGCGACGATCTTCCGGTCGACCGCATCCAGCATCATTCGTTCTTCCAATCTGCTCCAGAGTCAGTTTTCGTCCTTCGTTTCCCGCCAATCGAATAACAGAAAGGGACAATGTTCGGCAAGAAAGCGATTAGACTCGGACTGGGATCCAACAAGCGCCTGCGGCCCAACGGCCGCGGCAAGGAGCATGGCCATGGACAAGCAGGACTATTATGCCCGCATCGAAACGCCTGAGATGCGCGACTATGGTGTCTACCTCAAATGCGACAGGCTGCTCGCCTGCCAGAAGCCGCTGGCCGAGATGGTCAATGCCGACGAGCTGCAGTTCCAGATCGTGCATCAGGTCGAGGAGCTGTGGATGAAGCTTATCGCCTATACGCTGGTCGACGTCGTCGATTTCCTGGAAAGGCAGGACACGCATCGCGTCGTTACGCTGATGGGGCGCGTACACCGCCTGATGCGGCTGATGACGGCGCAGCTCGACCTGCTCGAATCCATGTCGCCCAAGGAGTACCAGCAGATCCGGCTGCAGCTCGGCAATGGCAGCGGCCAGGAATCGCCGGGCTTCAAACAGCTGTTGCGTCTGCCGCCCGATCTGTGGCGGGCCTTCAAGGCGTCGTATCTCGACGGCCGCGGCCTTTCGGTCGAGGACGTCTACGATACCGGCTACGATCACGGCGACAGCTATGTCGTCGCCGAAGCGCTGATCGAGTTCGACGAGTTGTTCCAGAAATTCCGCGCCAACCACCTTTACCTCATCCACCGCACCATCGGCCTCGGCGCGAAATCGCTGAAGGGCAGGCCGGTCGAATTGCTGGAGGCCGGCGCCCGCCACCGCTTCTTCCCGGAGCTCTGGGACATACGCTGGGCGATGACCGATCGCTGGGGCAGCCAGTATGGAACGGTTCGGGAGCCGATCAGCCAGCCGGGAGCAAAGGTGGGGTAGCACAACCTTCCTTCTCCGCTTGTGGGAGAAGGGAAGGCGCCACTTTGGTGCCGGCGCTTGTATCTCTCAGGTTTTTCGGGGGATGATGTCGGGCTTGCGGCTGGTGGTGCGTCCTTGGGGCACAACCATCGCAACTCTGGGAGGACATCATGACCTTGGAAACCGCTCAATCATCCGTTCAGTCGCCGTGGCAGACCGCGGCAATCCTCATCGGCCGCCTGATCTTCGCCGCCGTGTTCCTGATGGCCGTGATCTTCAAATTCATCGATATGGGCGCCACCGCCGGCTATATCGCGGCGGCCGGATTTCCGTTTCCGCTGTTCCTGGCCTGGTGCGCGGCCCTGCTTGAGGTCGTCCTCGTTCTCTGCTTCCTGACCGGCGCCTTCTTCTCATGGGCAGCACTCGTCGCCGCCGCCTATGTGTTGTTCCTCGGCTTTGCCTTCCACGGGCCGTCGCACTGGGCCGGCAACCAGGCCGAGTTCGGCTTCTTCGTCGATCACTTCACCTTCCTGGCCGGGCTGCTGTTTGCCGCCGTGCATGGGCCGGGTCGCGTGCTGGCGCTGAAGCTTGGCAGCGCCTGATGCCAAGCTTGCTGCCCGGCGATCATCCTCGATCGCTGCCTCACATCCGGTCGTCGTAGGTTTCCTTTATCTGGCCGACCATGCGAGCCAGCTTCGAGAATGACGGCATGTCCGTTTCCGGCTGACACTGATTGGCCAGTTCCAGCAACCGGATGGGGAAGTTGACAGCGTCGCGGCTCGACGCCGACATGCCCTCGGAGCGTTCCTCGTTGATCTCGCTGGCTTCGGCCTTGCGCAAAGCGATGTCGATGTCCTCAACCGAGACCACGCCCTTGCGGACCAGGACCTGGTTGATCGATGCGACGGCCATCAGGAGGCCTTCAAGTTGCAGATTGGCGACGTTCATGGTTTTCGCTCCCATTTGCTAGGGCCAAAACGCGCGAGCGCCTGTTCTGATCCAGACTGCGGCTGCTCCCCGGCCGGTGAGATGCCAGGGAAAATGGTGGCGAGGGACCGCCAATCGCCGAAGCTGCGTTTCCTCGCCCTACGAAGTGGGTGGCGGGTAAGCCGAGGCGGTGGAGGGAATTCGTATTTTTCTGCCGGTCGTGCCGCATTTTGTTCTTGCTTTGTGCCGGCAGCTATGCTAGTAATTCGGGTATGGTGCTAATTGGCTCCAACGACCCGCCCCGCCGAGGCGGTTTTTTTGTTTCTGGCTTCTTTTCGACCAGACGTTGCGTGTGCTGCCGGTCTGACGTCGGCGGGACAGAGAGGGGCGCGAAGGAACGCAGCCTAGCGGTCTTCTTGGAACATCACCTCGGAGGCGGACAGGGCGAGGCGCTGAAGGGAATTCGTATTTTTCTGCCGGTCATGCCGCATTTTGTTCTTGCTTTGTGCCGGCAGCTATGCTACTAATTTGGGTATGGTGCTAATTGGCTCCAACGACCCGCCCGCCGAGGCGGGTTTTTTATTTTCAGGCTTCTTTTCGACCAAACGTTGCGAGTGCTGCCGGCTGTGAAGTCGGCGGGACAGAGGGGGCGCGAAGGAACGCGGCTCTGGCGATCGTCGGGACTGCAAGTCTCACTACCCATAGTTTTAGCAACGCGCCTGCGCGCGCCCACTTCAGAGAACGCCCCATGTCCAGCCGTTATGCCACCATCATCACCGACGATGACGGCCGCGAGGTCGTCAGCGCCATTGGCGAGTTCGCCGGCGCCGCACCCTATGCCCGTCATGGCCGCTTCGAGCAGGTTGCCGCCGGCGTGCGGATCGGCATGGTCCGCGGCGGCCCCGGCGATGCGGTCGGCGGCTTCGGCTTTCCCTTGGGAGCAGTCGGGTTCGACGGCAAGGCGGTGGAAATTCTCAGGGCAAGGCTGAATGCCTTGCCCGACGCCAGTGCGGTGAAGCCCGGCACGACCACTGATGCGAAACCGGCAAGCCAGCCGCGGAAGCCGAAATCGGCACGCGCCGGCAAGAAGGCGAAGCCGCGCAAGCGCGTCGTGCGGCCAGGCAACAAGGCAGCGAAGCCGGCAATATCCGCCGCGACGGCGGGGTAGGGGCATGGCCAAGGCTCCTTCCACCGGCGATCCGCAGCCGCACGATCAAGCACCCGGCAAGCAGACCAGGCGGGCGAAGAAGACGCTGGCCGATGGGTTTCTCGAAGCGATCCGCACCGATTTTCGCGCCCACGGCGCCGGCGTCATCGCCGAGGTGCGCGCCGAAAAGCCCGACCAGTATCTGAAGCTCGTGCTGTCGGTGCTGCCCAAGGATCTTAGTGTCAACATCAACAATCTGGATGCATTGAGCGATGACGAAATCAGGCAGCGCATCCGCGGCCTCGAAGCCGTCCTCCGGCCGTTTCTCACAGAGCCGGGCCTCGAAAGGCCGGGCCTCACAAAGCCGGGCGGCAAGGACGGAATATCTCGGCCTGCTGGCGGAGCTGGACCGGAGGCGCCGCACTAACCAGCTTGCCGCCTATCGGCCCTATCCCCGACAGGCCGAGTTCCACGCCGCCGGCGCGACCAATCGCGAGCGCCTGTTCATGGCCGGCAACCAGCTCGGCAAGACCAGGGCCGGCGGCGCCGAATGGGCGATGCACCTCACCGGCCGCTATCCAGATTGGTGGCAAGGCAAGGTTTTCGAAACCGCCGTGCGGTTTTGGGCGGCCGGCGTCACCGGCGAAAGCACGCGCGATAACCCGCAGCGCATCCTGATCGGCCCGCCGCAGCAGCAGGCGGCCTGGGGTACCGGGATGATCCCGGCCGACGCCCTCGTCAGCACGATGGCGGGGCGGGCGCCGGGCGCGCTCGACAGCGTCGTGGTGCGCTGGGGCGGCGGCGGCGATGTCCAGGCCGACGAATCGGTGCTGTCGTTCAAGAGCTATGAGAAGGGTCGCGAAAAATGGCAGGGCGAAACGCTGCATGGCGTCTGGTTCGACGAGGAGCCGCCGCTCGACATCTATTCCGAAGGGCTGACCCGCACCAACGCCACCGGCGGCATCACCATCGTCACCTTCACGCCGCTGCTCGGCATGTCGGACGTGGTGCTGTTGTTCCTGACCCCCGAACGAGTCGAGTTCAAGGTAAAGGGGAAGCAATCGGCTGAATAAGCCAGCCCGGCGCAATCATTATCCCAGGTGACTGTGTGGCACGGAATAAATGTGGAAGCGCTTCTCTTTGCAGCAAAATTGTAGTCACTTGGACGGAGGATGATAGCCGCAACGGAGGGGTGGGCAGTGGGAAATCACTATAGGTCGCTAGTCGTGATCGGCTCAGTAATGCTTTCAGGATGCGTAGCGACTGAAGGCCAGTTCAATACAATCAACACTGGAATACAAGGAAGTCCCGCCTTCAAAAGAGATTTTTATGACTCAGTGTGCGGTAGGACTAGGAGCAAAGCCACTAGGTTACCGCAAACAATGGGCAAGGATAATAAACACGAGCGTTGAAGCATTGCCAGAAGTGTACTGCAAACGCTGGACCGATGCGGTGGTGAGCGGGCGCATGACGTACGCGGATTACAAAAATGGAGTATCGCAAACTGCCGATAAAAGTAAGTTGATTAAGATACTTCAGGGCCACTAGCCGGCTCTCTCCTGTGTCCCGTGCCACCTGAGCAGCCCTTCGGGGGCTTGCGGTGAACACTGCTAGTGTTCGGCGTTGTTCCAGGTTGGCGCCTCATCGAGGCATCGAGCATGACCCGTCACGTCACCTTCATGACCATCGACGAAGCCGAGCACTATACGCCGGAGCAGCGGGCCGAGATCATTGCCGCCTATCCGGCGCATGAGCGCGAGGCGCGGGCCAAGGGCATTCCGGTGCTCGGCTCCGGCCGCATCTTTCCGGTGGCCGAGGAGCTGATCGCCTGCGAGCCGTTCCGGCTGCCGCGCTATTGGCCGCGGCTCGGCGCGCTCGATTTCGGCTGGGACCATCCCTCGGCCGCGGTCGAGCTTGCCTGGGATACCGAGGCCGACGTCGTCTATGTCACGAAGGCCTGCCGCGCCTCGCAGCAGACTCCCGCCATGCAGGCGCTGACGCTGAAGCCGTGGGGCGAATGGCTGCCCTTTGCCTGGCCGCGCGACGGTCGTCGCGAGACGCTGGAAGGGGCGGGCACCGCACTTGCCAGGCAGTATTCAGCACATGGGCTCAACATGCTCGCCAGCCATGCGCAGTTCGCCGAGGGTTCCGTCTCTGTCGAGGCTGGGCTGATGGAGATGCTGGACCGCATGCAGAGCGGCCGCTTCAAGGTGTTTTCGACGCTTTTGCCCTGGTTCGAGGAGTTCCGGCTCTATCACCGCAGGGATGGCCAGGTGGTGAAATTGCGCGACGATCTGATGGCGGCCACCCGCTACGGCGTGATGATGCTGAGGGAGGCGCAGGTCGACCCGGCGGTGTTCAAGGCCGCGCGGCGCAAGGCCGGGCAGGCCGATCCGCTGGGGGCGTTTCGGTGAGGAAAATCGGGGAGGGAGGCAATGCGCTCCGGCTCCGATTGGAAAACTGTAGTGAACGTCCGTGGACGTGGTGTAGCATCGAATGATCCCGCTCAAGGGACGCATCGGCGTGGCCTCACGGGGGCGTTCGCCGATAGGGGAGGATCAGATGCAAAACGGAATTTCTCCAGACCACATACTGCAAATTGGCTTTGGGTTCTGGCCAGCCAAGACATTGTTGAGCGCCGTGGAACTGGGACTCTTCTCGCTGCTTGCGGACGGGCCCAAAACGGGCCTCGAACTGCAAGGCGCGATGGGGCTGCATCCGCGCGCAACGTATGATTTTCTCGACACCCTCGTCGCGCTCGGATTGCTGCAGAGGGACGGCGCCGGTGAAACCGGCAAATACGGCAATACGCCATCGACCGCGCTGTTCCTGGTCAAGCGGAGCCCCCAATACATCGGTGGAATCCTTGAGATGGCGAACGCACGCCTGTATCGGTTCTGGGGCGATCTCACATTGGCATTGCAAACCGGAAAGCCTCAGAACGAGATCAAGGAGACAGGCAAGTCGATGTTCGGCGAGCTCTATGCGGACCCGGCGCGCCTGGAGCAGTTCATGGACGCGATGAGCGGCATTTCGATGGGCAATTTCATGGCGTTCGCCGAGAAATTCGACTTTTCCAAATACAAGATGCTGGCCGATATTGGCGGTGCAACCGGGCAGCTTTCGGCCATCGTCGCGGCGCGGCATCCGCACATGCAATGCCGGACGTGCGATCTCGCCGATGTGCAGCCGATCGCCGAACGGCGCCTAAGGGAGCGCAATCTCGGCGGCCGGGTCGTCGCCGAGACGATCGACTTCTTCGCGGACGAATTTCCCACCGCGGATATCATAACGATGGGAATGATTCTTCACGACTGGAACCTAGAGAACAAGAAGATGCTGATCGCCAAGGCCTACCGTGCGTTGCCGGCCGGCGGCGCGCTGGTCGCCATTGAGAACATCATCGACGATGAGCGCAGGCAGAACGGTTTCGGGCTCATGATGTCGCTGAACATGCTGATCGAATTTGGCGAGGCGTTCGACTTCACCGGCGCCCAGTTCACCGAGTGGTGCAAAGAAGCGGGGTTTAGCCGCTGCGAGATTATTCCGCTGGCCGGACCTGCCAGTGCAGCGGTGGCTTACAAATAGAGGCTTGGCACCCAGTTCGCCGGCTCGGTCGAGTCCGGGCTGATTGAAATGCTGGACCGCATGCAAGGTCGACCGCCGCCTTCTAGCGCCGCAGTGGACGGTAAGGTTCGCCGAGCATGACCCTCCGCATCATTCCCGCCACCTTGCGCGATCTCTCCTACATCGCTGCCAACCTCCGGCCCGAGGACCGGGCCGAGATCGACTGCCAGTTCGACGACTGGTCGCCGGCGCTGCTGGCGCTGACGGCGCTGCAGGGTTTTGCCTACGTCGCCGAGCTAAACGGCAATCCGGAGGCCGGCTTCGGCGCCGCCGAACAGCGCGGCGGCTTATGGATCGCCTGGAGCTGGGGCACGCGCCGCATGACGCGCTGCGTGCCTGGGATCACGGAATTCTTTCACGCCGTGCTCGGACCCGAAGTCGCCGCCCGCGGCGCCTGGCGGGTCGAGGCGCGGGCGCTGGCCACCAACGAATTGGCGCTGCGCTGGCTTGCCCGGCTGGGCGCGACGCAACGCTGCCGCCTGCCCGGTTACGGCCGGAACGGCGAGGATTTTCTGCTCTACGACTGGACAAGAATCTCTCACTTCGGAGAAAACCATGTGCCTTTTTCAAAAACCGCCGGCGCTGAAGCCGTTGCCAAAGACACCGACCATTGCCGACAAGGACGTGCAGGCGCGCGAGGCAGCCTTGCGCGCCCAGCTTGCGGCCAATGATGGCACTGCAGGAACCGTGAAGACCGATTTGTCGCCCCGCGATCTGACCGGCCAGCGCCGCGTGCTGCTGGGGGTTTGACATGGGTGCGATGAGAAGAGTGTTCCGCAACCGGGTGCTGGCCTGGTGGTATTGGCGCCGGCACGCGCGGTTGTTGAAGAAGCGAAGCGGGTGACGCCGCCAATCTCCCCGTGGAGGAGATGCCCGGCAGGGCAGAGGGGGCGCGAAGGAACGCCAGCCTTTGATTGTGCCCTGCCGGCAGCGAACCGAGCCTCGTTGTTGCGTTTGATCGGCAAGTCGGCGGGACAGCGCCCCCCTCTGGCCTGCCGGCCATCTCCCCCACGAGGGGGAGATCGGCAGCTTCGGCGTTTCCGGTAACAACCGAGAGCAATTCGTGTTCTTTCGGCACGGTTGACATTCCTCCCTTAGCCGCCATGCTGCATTGCAACATGGCCATCGAGGAGTCCGGCATGACAGAAGCCCGGTCATCGCGCATCGAGTGCCTGGACGGGCTTCGGGCGCTTGCCGCGATCTGGGTGCTGATCGGGCACTGCCTGCTTTTGACCGGCTGGCATGTTCCCATCATCGGCGAGCCGGATCTTGGCGTCGATCTCTTCATCATGCTGTCCGGCTTCCTGATGGTGTTCCACTACCAACTGCGCCAGGACAAGGAGCCCTGGCAAAGACCGGAAACCTGGCTGAAATTCTGGACCCGCCGCTATTTCAGAATCGCGCCGCTGTTCTACGTCATGCTTTTCGTTGCGTTGGCGCTTGGCCCCTATCTCTACGGGTCGAGAATGGTCATCGACGAGTTCCTGCTGAGGTCGCCGCAGGCGCCCGAGCGCTATCTCGACAGCGGCCTGAAGAATATCGGCGCCCATCTGCTGTTCCTGTTCGGCCTGGTGCCGAATTTCGCCTATCGCACACCGCTGCCGGACTGGAGCCTCGGGCTGGAGATGCAGTTCTACGCACTGTTCCCGGCCATCATGCTGCTGGTTCGCAGGCTTGACTGGATATGGGCGGCCATCGTGGTCGCCGCGACCGCCAGCGCGATCGTGTTCTTGATGGGGCAATTGTCGGTGCATTTTCCGATGCCGTCGTTCCTGCCGCTGAAGATGCAGATTTTTTTGTGCGGGATGCTGCTGGCGGGCGTCGTCCACCAAAGGCAAAAGCGGCCCTTCGTGCATCTGGCATTGGCCATGCTGCTGGCAGCGCTGCCCTTTGGCGGCGGCTATGGGCTGGGCAAGCTTTTGATGCGGGAGGCGCTCGTACTGGGTTTCTTTGCCCTGGTTCTCTACCGGATGCTGCCGGGGATGGCGGGCATCGTGGCCAGAAACATCGCCATGACGCTCGCCAACAGGTTCTTTCATTTGATGGGTGAGCTTTCCTTCAGCATCTATTTGATCCATCTGCTGGTTCTCCAGCCGGTCGCGGCCCTGGTCATCACCCAGTTCGGCCACGATTTGTCGGCGCCGCTGCGCTTTGCGGTCGTTGTTGTCGTCGTCTTGCCGGTGGTCTGCCTGCTGTCCTGGATCACCTACATGCTGATCGAAGTTCCCGGCCAGAAGATGGGCCGTTTCGTGGTGCAGCGCTTTGGGCGCAAAGCCGCGCTGGAGACGACGCCGGCGGAATAAGGCGCTTCCAATCTCCCCCACTGAGGGGGGAGATGTCGCCGAAGGCGACAGGGCCGATCCACGCGAGACGACCCCCTCTGTCCTGCCGGACATCTCCCCCACTTGGGGGAGATTGGCAGCTTCGGCGTCCCCGCCATTTCTTTTTTCCAACTGAGTTCATCAAGCGAGGCTGACCATGAGCGATTCCCGTGCCCGCGATATCCTGGCGCGACAGGCAGAACTGGAGAGCGAGCGCAGCCAGTACGAGCATGTCTGGGAGGCGGTGTCCGAATTCTGCGACCCCGATGCGCCCGACATGTGGAGCGGCCGCCGCCAGGCCGGCGCGGACTCGCAGGCCGAGCGGCAGGAGCGGCGCGGTGCCCGCGTCTACGCCAACACCATCAACTCGGCCGCCAACCGGCTGGCCGCCGGGCTGGAAAGCCTGATCATCCCGCAGTCGGAGAAATGGCATGGGCTGTCGACCGCGGCAATCAACGACGAGGAGACCGACGAGGAAAAGGAATGGGCGGAAGCGCTGCGCGATTTCCTGTTTTCGCTGCGCTATTCCGCCAATTCGAATTTCGTGCCGGCAACGCAGGCCTGCCTGCGCAATGTCGTGCGCTACGGCCCGGCCTATCTCTATGCCGAGGAGGGTTTTGGCGGCACGCTGATCCGCTATGCCTCGATCCCAGTGGTGGAAGGCTATCTCAGCCGCAACCGCTGGGGCCAGGTCGACATTTTTCACCGCCGCTACGAGCGCACTGCAAGACAGGCAGCGCAGCTGCTCGGCTATGACAGACTGCCGGCGCGGATAAAGGTGCTGGTCGACGATGCCTCGAAATGCGAGACCAAGATCTCGCTGATCCAGTGCATCCAGCCGCGCGACGAACGCAAGATGTACAGCTTGAGCGGCTCCTACCAGTATCTCGATACGGCGTTCGCTTCCTATCACGTCATCGAGGACGAGGAGGTGATCGTCAGGGAAAGCGGCTTCCGCTCCTTCCCGGTGTCGTGCTTCAACTGGCGCCGCTACGAGGGCGATCCCTACGGCATCTCGCCGACCATCGAGGCGCTGACCACGGTTCGCGAGGAGAACGCCGTGCGGCGCTCCGGGCTGCGCGCCCTTCAGCAGATCACTGATCCGGCGACCGCGTCCAAAGCACGGCTCGATTACGTGCCGGTGCTCAATCCCGGCGAGAACTATCCCGGCCTCATCGACGATGCCGGCCGGCCGCTGATCGCGCCGATCGCCACCGGCCAGAACCCGACCTATGCGTTCAATTATGCCGACAGCCGGGCCGAGGAGATCCGCGACATGATGTTCGTCAATCTGTTCCAGACGCTGGTGCAGAATCCGCAGATGACGGCGACCGAAGCCTTGATCCGGCAGGAGGAAAAGGGCGCGCTGCTCGGGCCGTCCGGCTCGATCATCCAGGCCGGCTTTGCCAGCAATCTCGACCGCGAGCTGGGTATTCTGGAAGACAAGGGATTGTACGAGGAAGACAGCCGCTTCCTGCCGCCGGCGAGCCTTGCCGGCAAGGCGCTGCGGCCGACCTTCACCGGCCCGCTCGACGTGCTGCGCCGTTCGGCCGAGGCGCGCGACACTATCCAGGTTGTCACCACCGCCATGCAGATGGCGCAGTTCGATCCCGGCGTGATGGACAATATCGACGGCGACGAGGCGCTGAAGATCGTGCAGAGCGCCGGCCGCAGCCCACAGCGCATCTTCCGCCGACAGGACGAGGTGGCGGGCATTCGCGATGCCAGAGCCAAGGCGCAGCAGGCGCAGGCCGGCATGGCGGCGGTCGCCACCGCCGGCAAGGTCGCCAGGGATGCCGTGCCCGCCGCAGTGCAGGCGCGCGACAGCGGCCTGCTCGATGGGCTCGGCGGGCTGATGCCGCAGGGTGTGCAAGATGCTTCGGGCGGGCAGCGCGCATGAGCGGCAAACGCTTCGCCCATTCCAGCCAGGCCGGCGGCCCGGCCAAGGCGCGGGATGCGCTGGCCAAGCCTATCTCAGAGTGTTCTCAGGCCAGGACGGCGAAATGGTGCTGGCCGACCTGACGGCCGCGACCGGCTATTATCGCCGGCCATCCTATGGCGAGTGGCTGGCCAAGACGAAAACTCCGAACGGCTTCGAGCTGCACAGCGCGCTGAGCAACGCCCGCGCCGAGGTGGTGCAGCACATCATGGGGTTCCTGACGCTGGACGAAGCGCAACTGGCGGCACTGGAGAAGGCGGCGAGGCTGGAGGGGAGGTAGGGTGGTGAAGGACCCTGTGGCTAAGTCTTGCTCAAATCTAAGGTGAGTCGCAACGGGCTGGTTTTGACGCCTGGCGGCCAACACCTCTGGATCGATTTCGTAAGTTGCTGGGCCGCTTCCGCCGCCGCCTCTGAACGTGGATCATAGGATACAACGGTGACCGACTCGACCTTGCCGGCCTTGTCCAGTGTCACCTCGAAAGTGGCTTTGACGTGATTGTCGACAGCGGCCGTCGGCAAGACCAGGCAATCGCCAATCCGCTCAACACTGACAGCCTGTCTGGCGTGTGCGGCAACCGAACAAACAGCCAGCAGTGAGGTCATCAAAAATCGCATCGTCGCCCCCTTTGGATAGCCGACGATAGCGCCGACGTTTAATCAGCGGAAGGACCAAATCGTCAGGGAAACGGATGCGCGAGGCTGACGCTGCGCCCCTCTCCGCGTTTTACGGGGAGAGGATGCCGGCAGGCAGGTGAGGGGCGGTGCCGGCATTTCAGAGCTTTCTCCCCATAGAACGGGGAGAAGGGGACCAATCAATAGTCGCCGTTGTAGTAGCGGTCGTCGCAGGGCGCGGTGTAGATGCGGCCGCTGTTGCGATCCTGATAGCGGCAAAGCTGTTCGCCGCGCGGCTGCGGGGTGGTGGCGTTGCCAACCACGGCACCCAGAAGGGCGCCGGCGCCCGCGCCGATGACCGTGCTCTTGGTGTTGCCGCCGATCGCCTGGCCGGCGAGAGCGCCGGCGCCCGCACCGAGCAGCGCGCCCGTGCTGGTTCTCTGTTGTGCTTCGGTCTGCGCGCAGCCTGCCAATGCGGCAGTCACAAGCATGGCGGCAATGGCTTTGTACATGGTCATCATCTGGTACTCCCTTGAAGCCTATGAACTAATACGCTGGCTGATTTCGCCAAATGCGGTCGCATTTGCGGCGGAACATAGGCACCCTTTGTCACGAAATGAGACATGGTTGTTTTTGTCTGACAGCTCCGTTCCGGAAAGAAATGTAACCGAACAAGACCACAGAGCTTCATCTCAAGTCGACCTTCGAGGGCGCTACGCTGCCTCGATCTGCATCACCTTTTTCGCCGCGGCGGCCAGAAATCCGGATCGGCTGTAGCCGTGGCGCTCCGCATATCGATCGATCTGATCGAGGACATCTTCCGGAATGGTGACATTGACACGCACGACCTTCGCCGCTTCGGCTTTCAAGGGAACCAGGATGGCGACACCGCTCAGATTGTCCTTGTCCGACATTACTTCCTCCAGGGACGACGGCTCTGGAATGGCCTCGCCATCCTCGACCAGCCCCTCGACATGAAAGGCCAGTGCTTCCTCGGCCATGGCGCGGGCATCATCCAGGCTGACGCCGGCTGTCACCAGGCCCGGAAAATCGGGAAAGGAGACGCCGAAGTCGCTGTCCGCTTGCTTGTGGATCAGTCCGATGTAGTTGCGCATTTCTCTACCTCAGCTTCACGCCGGATTGTTTTTCAATGCTCTTCAGAGTGCCGATCGGGATGTCGCGCTTGGGATGCGGTACTGTTACCCGGCCCGGCTTGGCCTTGTGCTTGAACTGGGCATGACTTCCTTTTCGAGCCACTTCGTACCAGCCATCCGCCAACAGCCTGTGAATGACATCGGCGCTCTTCATGTTGTGTATAGATACACATAGCTGCCCCAAATGTCCATGAGGATTTTGCCTCAGTTTTTGGGTGCGGCGGTCCAGCCGCTGCCTTTTTCAATCCCCGAAAAATTCCAAGAATGGAGAAACCAGATGACCCGAGGTCTTCCCCGGACGCTTTCACGTGCCGCCGCCAGAGAAGCCGGCCTTGCCCCGCCCAAGGTCGGGCTTTCCGCGAGGACAATCGGGCAGGGCGGCGCCTACCGCACGGTCTTTTCGTTCAATGCCATGCCGGTGCCAGTAGCAGATGCGCTGGCCTATGCCAGCCAGAAGCTGTTCGATTTCCTCGACGGCAAGGTGCGGATCAAGGGCGGCACGGCAAGGTTGCAGTTCGCCGTGTTGACGCCCCGCGCTTTGACCATCAACGACAATGCCGCGCTGACCTGGTCGCTCGGCTCGACGGCGGCGTCGAGTGCTGCGCTCGCCGGTACCATGGTGAACGTGCTGGCCGCGACCGGCCGCACGCTGGATGGCGCGGGTGCTGCGCTGTCGAGCGGATCGGCCGCAGATATTGCCGCAGCTTTGACGCTCGACGGCACGGTAACGCCGGTCGACCTCTATCTCAACCTGGCGTTTGCGACCGGCACGGATATCGACGCCGACGGCACGATTGCCGTTGCCGGCACCATCACGCTGCTGTGGGAGAACTGGGGGGATAATGCCTGAGCCCGGTATTGCCGATTGGCTTAGACCGACGGCGTTCCGTCGGACCAGAATGCGTTCAGTTTCGTCCACCAAATTGCGGACTGTGGCCGCAGCCATGGCTTGACGTGATCGGGCTGCGTGCTGCGATGCAGGTTCGCGTTCTGCAGATCCTCGAGCAGCCCGACGATAGCGGCTTCCCGGACGTAGCGGTTGCCTTCGACGATCCAGCGCTCGACGACATCGAAAATGTCGCCGAAGCGATCTGTCTCTCCAAGCTCGAGATTGTGGATCAGGTGGAGTGCCAGCTCAGACAAGGCAAGATACAGCGGTTCTTCCGTCTCATTGCGCCACTCATCCTGGAATTTGTCCCATTCCCTACGGAATGACGGATCGGCCAGCAGGAGCGGCTCGAACATGTTCGAGCCATCGAAGGTGAAATCTGCGGCCTCGTTCTTTCCGGTCATACGCCCTTTTCGCGCGGCGGCTCCGGACTGGCAAGCTTCAAGCAGGCTGAACCGGCCGGCACCTTATTGAAACCCAAGCAAAGGAATCTTCTCATGACAGATCTGGCAGCCGGGTCCGTGGTGGCGGCGCCACCGGCGGGCAACCTTGCACGGCCACCGGCCAACGGGGACAATGGGTCCGCCCCGCCTACGGCCAAAAGTTGGTTTGACGGTCTTTCCGAAGGCAACCGCAAGCTCGCTGAAACCAAGGGCTGGACCAAGCCTGAAAGCCTCGATCGGGTTTTCACCTCTTATGCGGAGCTGGAGCGGCAGCAGGGTGAGAGCCTTCGCGTTCCCGCCGCGGATGCATCTCGGGAAGACTGGGACAGGTTCCATGCCCGCTTGCCCGAGGCGATGCGTCCGCTCACATCGCCCGACAAGGTCGAGTACCGGCGCCCCGACGGGCTCCCCGAAGACTTCGCGTATTCGGACGAGCTCGCCAATGCCTCCAAGGCCTGGGCGGTCGAAGCCGGCGCCACGCCGAAGGTCGCGCAGGCCTATCACGACCGCTTCGTCGGCTATATGGCCGAGCAGGCCAAGGCGCAGCAAATCGCCCTTGCCCGCTCGGTCGAGACCACCCACGACGATCTCGTGCGCGATTGGGGACCGACCGACAGCGCTGGCTTTCGCCAGAAGCTCGAGGTCGCGAACCGGGCGATGAAGAAGCTCGGCCTGGTCAATGCCTACAAGGCGAAGGGTATCCTTCTGCCGGATGGCGCCTTGACCGACCCGCAGATCGCCAAGGCGTTCCACGCCATCGGCGAGGCGATGTTCCGCGAAGATACGATCGACGGCGGCGCGACCTTGAGTGGAGGCAATCCCTTCAAGCGCAATGCCGCCGGCGAGCGCAACCTGACTGATATCTCAGCCCTCGTCAAAAGCGACCCCGCCCGCGCCCGGCGGCTGGCACGCGAGGCCGGCGAAAACCCCGATCTGTGGATGCCCAATAATCCTCGTTAGCCGCAGCACACCAACCCCAAAGGAAGACAAAAATGGCAGACGCCTATACCCGTATCGCGGACGCGATCGTTCCGTCCGTCTATGCGCAATATTCGTTCGAGGAGCACGTCCAGTCGCTCGACATCTACCAGGCCGGGATCCTGTTTTCCGACCCGGCCATCGCCTCGAAGCTTTCCATGGGCGGGCGTTCCGTCGACATGCCCGGCTGGAAGGACCTCGGCAATGATCCGTCAGAGCCGGTCAATGACGATCCCGCGGACTCGATCGAGATGAAGAAGATCGGCGCGCGCCGCGAAGTCGCTGCCCGCAATGTCCGCGCCCAGGCGTGGGGCATTCCCGACCTGACCTCGATCCTGGCCGGCGACGACCCGCAGAAGCTGATCGTGCGCCGCCAGACCGACTACTGGCAGCGCGCCAACAAGCTGACCCTGCTCGGCATCCTGAAAGGGGTGCTGGCCGACAACATCGCCAATGACGGCGGCGACCTGGTGCGCGTCACCGGTGCCTCCATCGTCGACACCGATATCATCGAAGCCGCCTATCTGATGGGCGACCGTGCCGACAAGTTCAAGACGATCTGGATGCACTCCAAGCAGATGAAGGCGCTGAAACTCGCCGACCTCATCGACTATGTGCCGTCGTCCGAGCAGGGCGGGCCGCTGATCCCCTATTACATGGGGCTCAGGGCCGTCGTCGACGACGACATTCCGGTTGCCGCGGGCGTCTACACCTCGTTCATGTTCAAGGACAAGGCGATCCTGTGGAACGAGCTGCCGGTCAACACCGAAGGCGGGCCGCTCGAGTTCGACCGCAAGCCGCGGCAGGGCCATGGCGGTGGCGTCACCGAAATGGTCGGCCGCCGGCATTTCGTGCCGCATGTGCCGGGCACCCGCTTCCTCGATGCGGCTTCGGCCGGCGAATTCGCCACCGATGCCGAGCTGGCGCTGGCGGCGAACTGGGACCGCACGGCGTCGAGCGTCAAGCACATGACGTTCATCGCCCTGAAGACGACCGAGGCCTGATCGGGCCGGAAGGGGCGGGCATCAGACGTCCCGCCTCTTCTGGACGGCAGGTCGGCGAATGTGGCGAATCCCAAGTTCATCCGCTGCGCTGCACCTGAGTGATACGAATTTTGGGGTCCACCACATTATTCGTGTTGCCCTTCGGTCAATCGACGGCACCAAACAGTTACAAGAAAGGGCGATGCTGCCTTGTCTTGGCAGGGGAGGTAATCATGAACATGAAGTACAAAACAGTTCAGGAAGTGCTCCGAAAAGCGGGCATTGTCATGAGCAAGAAGGGGGAAGTTCATCGCATAAACTTCTTCAGCGGTCTGGAAGACACCGCCTACTACACGCCAAGTCTTCAGGATGCCCTGGACAGGGGCTTGGCTTTGGCGGGAGGTGCCGGAAGGATGAAATTAAGCGCCTTTGTCAAGTCAGCCGAAACAGGGCAGAGGATCTCGACCGGCGCAGGCATCGGCTGACATTGCCGGAATCCAGGCAAGACATCGCCGCGTTGCGCGGCGGTGTCGTGAAACTGCAATAGCCAAAGCATCACCGTCTCCTTTGCTCGAAGGTATAAAAGACGGATCACGCAGCGCGTGCCACCGTTTCCTGACGGGTTGGCATCGTGACGGCGCCACGCACGAGACGTGCGACGTTCCGCCCAAGCCACAAATCACAAAAAATCCCCAGCCGCTTCGAAGCGGCTTTTTGCCATGGAGGCACCATGCCTTGTTCTGCCCGATCCACCATGCTGACGGAGGCCTGACGCCATGGCCATCACCCCGCTCGACATCGCCAACATGGCGCTAGCGGTACTCGATGAGGCGCCGATCGACAGCCTCGACCAGGACGGCAAGGCGGCGCGCCTGCTCAATCTGCACTTCGACCTGACGCGGGAAGCCGAACTGACCAAGCATGCCTTCGTCTTCGCCATCCTGACGGCCTCGGTCGCAGGGTTCGATACCGGCAGCAGCGCTGGCACGCTGAACGTCGCCTACGAGCTTCCCGCCGACTGCCTGCGGCCGTTGCCGCTGACCCTCAATGGCGACCCGGACGGCGTGCAGCTCTCGTGGCGGCAGGAGGCCGGGCTGATCTATTCCGATCAGGCCGGGCCGCGCGTCATCCGCTATGTCGCCAATCTTACGGACCCCAACGACTGGGACGCGCTGTTCAGCGAAGTGCTGGTTGCAGCGCTCGCCGTCAAGATCGCGCATCCCTTGACCCACAAGGCCGGCATGATCGAGGTCGCCCGCAACGCCTATGACAGGGCGCTGGATGCAGCCTATTCGGCCAATGCCATCCAGCGCGGCGGCAGATTTTCCACGATGTCCTGGGCTTTCCAGCGCGGCGACAACAGGTTCGTCGGCCGATGACCACGCTCTATCCGGTCCAGGACGCTTTCATCCGCGGCGAGATTTCTCCCCGCTTGCATGCTCGCGCCTCGCTCGATCTTTACCGGGCGGCGCTGTCGAAATGCACCAATTTCGTCACGCTGCCGCATGGCGGCATCAGGAAGCGCGGCGGCACCTATTTTTGCGCGGAGGTGAAGGCTCCGTCAAAGGCGACACGGCTGATCCGTTCATCTTCTCGGCCGACCAGGCCTATGCGCTCGAATTCGGCGATCTCTACATCCGCGTCTATGCCTATGGCGCCCGTGTCGGCACGGTCGAAGTCGTTTCGCCTTATCTCGAGGCCGATCTCTTCGACCTGCAATTCGTCCAGTCGGCAGACCAGATGTGGATCACCCACAAGGCTCATCCGGTCAAAGTGCTGACGCGCACCGCCCACACGACTTGGACGCTCGCCGATTTCGTCTTTCTCGACGGCCCATACGACAAGATCAACACCACCGCCACGACGTTGACACCGGCCGCAACCGGCAACGCCATGCCGGTTATGGCCTCGAATACGCTGCCAAGCGGCACGGTCAGCAACAGCAACGGCTCATCCGACGTGTGGCAGGTTTTCGACGGCGATAAGCAGAAGGGGGAGAACATAGCGGGATTTCCGAGCGGGTATCTGCGCTACCAGTTCGGCGGCGGCGGGGCCAAGGCAGTCGACGCCTACTGGATTACCGCGACGAATGATCACTCAGACACTGCATCGCCAACCCAGTGGCAATTCCAGGCCTCGCACAACGGCACCGACTGGACGACGCTCGACAGCCGGGACGGAGAGACCGGCTGGTCCAAGTCGGAAACCCGCTTCTTCGACGGCTTCAACAACACGGTTGCCTACGAATATTATCAGCTGCTGTTTTCAGGTGGCGGCAGCGACGGAACCGCTATCGCCGAACTGGCCCTGCACGAATACGCGCCGTCGCAAACGCCATTTGATCTCTCGGCCTCCTCGATCGTCGGCATCAACGACGGTACTGGCTTCCAGACCAGCGATGTCGGCCGCGCCATTCGGCTGCTTGGCGCGGATGGCTTCTGGCGCTGGGCCAAGGTCATTGCCCGGACCAGCACGACGGTGGTCACGATCCAGTTGTACGGGCACGCTCTGCCCGATCTTAGCCCGATCACCCGCTGGCGTCTCGGCACGTTCGTGCCCGGCAAGTACGTCCAGAGCGGTTCGCTTTACGAGGAGCGTCTGGCGTTCAGCCGAAAATTCTCGGTCTATGCCTCGCAAACCGGCGATTTCGACAACTTCGCCACCGGCGAGAAAGACACCGACGCGCTGGAGTTCGTGCAGGCAGGTGGCGGTCAGGCCAATGATATTACGTGGGTGGCGGAATCGGACGGTGCGTTGATCATCGGAACGCTTGGCGGTGTGAGGGCGCTGTCGGGCTCCGGCATCGACGAGGCGCTGACGCCGTCCTCGTTCAAGAACCGCCGGTCGCGGACTTTCGGCTGTGCCCCGCTGCGTCCTGTCGATGCGGGGCAGTCGTTCCTCTATGTGACCCGCTCCCGGAAATCGATCGCCGAGCTGACGCAAAACGCCACCGGCCGCTTCACCTCCGACGATGTCGGTCAGATATCAGAGCACATTGCGAAGAAAGGCGTGATCGAACTCGCCTTCCAGACCGACCCGGACCCGCTGCTCTGGTTCCCGCTCGGGGATGGAGAACTCGGCGGCTACACCCATCAGCCGTCGCAAGACGTTCGCGGCATGCACATCCACCAGATCGCCGGAAGCTTTGCCGGATCGGGCTGGGCCATTGTCGAGAGTGCCGTCGTAACGCCCGGCCAGGGCGGCAACGACGATCTCTGGCTGATCGTCAAGCGTACGATCGGCGGCGCGACCAGGCGCTATATCGAGATCAAGACGGTGCCATTCGAGTATGGCGCGGTCGAGGACGCATTCGAGATCGACTGCGGGCTGACCTATTCGGGCGCCGCCGTCAACGTCGTCTCCGGCCTCGATCATCTCGAAGACCAGCCGGTCGACGTGCTGGCCGGCGGCAAGGTCTATAAAGGGCTTACGGTTGCTTCCGGCCAGGTGATGCTGCCCGGTGGCGCCACCGCCGCCAAATGGCAGGTCGGGCTCGCCTACCAGTCCGAAGCCAACACGCTGGAGCTCGACGTCGGCGGCCGCGATGGTTCGATTGTCGGCCGCCGCAAGAAGGTCGCCAAGGTCATTCTATCGCTGCTGGAAACCGACACCACCGGGCTCCAGGTCCAGTCGTTCATCCGCGGCCGCTGGGAGCAGGTTCGCGTCCCGTCCGTGGTTGCTCCCGACGGCATGGCGACATTGTTCACCGGCAATGTCGAGGTGCCAATCGACGATTCGTGGGAAGGGCAGGGCAGGGTGAAGATCCGCCACACCAATCCGACGCCGTGCACGATCAGGGCGATGACGCCGGTGTTCGATGCCGAGCCTTAGCTGAAACTGCCAATCTTTCCCCCCTTGAGGGGGAGATGTCGCCGAAGGCGACAGAGGGGGTCGGTTCGTCCTGACGCGGCCTCCTATCGCCTCCATCGCGGGCGAGAACGCCGGCGCTCCACGCGAGGCGACCCCCTCTGGCCTGCCCTCTTTGCCACAGCTCGGCATCCCCCTCGAGGGGGGAGATTACCCGCTCCGTCCTCCATCGCCTCCCCAACAAAGGAACTCATCCCGTGACCCAAATCCCCCATGCCGAGCAACTCGGCAGGGCGCCGACGGCTGCCCATTTCGCCGCCGTCATCGCCTTGCTCGACACCGACCTCAACGAGGCGATCGCCCGCAAGCAGGAGCTGCAACAGGCCGAGGATCGCGCGATCTTCGGCGAGGGCGACCTGGCGGCGGCGCGTGCCGCATTAGACGACTGCAACGCTGCAATTGCGCTCGTCGAGAAAGCCATCGAGGACGCGGAAAAACGTCGCGTCGACGCCCCCTTGGACGAACCCCCCGCCGAACCGCGCGCCGATACGCCCGCGCCCGGCGACGAGGTCAGGACAAAGGCCGAGGCTCTCGGCGAGCGCTGGCGCATGGTCCACTGGCTGATCGAACAGCTGCGCCAGGAACTGTTCGCGGCCGATGCCTTGAACCGCGCCATCACCACCGCCAACGGCCTGTTCGACACCGACGGCGGTGCTGACTTCAAAGTCAACCTGACCACCATCCGCCGCGCCGCCATGGCCGGCGCGCGGGCCGCCGCGCCATCCCGTCTCAGCCGCCCGGCGATCCAGGCCGACAGGCTGCTTTTGTCCTTCCTCAGCCCAGGCGGCGTGCTCGACCGGCGCCCTGCGATCGGCGCACCGGTCGAAGGCATCAAAAGCAAATTCATTCCCGCCGGCGAACGAGGCTGACCATGTGCACACTAGCTCTTATCGGCACGGCCCTTTCCGTCGGCGGCGCGCTGGCGGAAGGCCAGCAGTCCAAGCAAATGGCCGACTACCAGGCCAAAGCCTATGAACAGCAGGCGCGGGCCGACGCCCAAAGCTCGGCCTTCGAGCAGGGCCAGGAGCGCCACAAGCAGGACCTGCTGCAGGCGCAGGCGCGTGCCCAGGCTGGCGCTTCGGGCGTTGGCATATCAGGCTCGCCGACCGAGGTGCTGGCCGCCAATGCCAGGCAGGGCCAGCTCGACCTCAAGGCGATCCAGTACGGCTCGCAGCTGCGCCAGGACAGTCTCGCCACGCAGGCGGCGATCGCGCGTTTTTCCGGCAAGCAGGCGGTGGGCGCCTCGATCTTCAAGGCCGGCGGCAACCTCGTGTCGGGCCTTTCCGGCCTCTACGACCCGGCCAAGGCGGTGACGTTCGGCAGAAGCGCCTTCCCGCCGGCGCCGGGCGGAGGCCTCTACTGATGGCCACCATCCCCCTCCAGCTTGCCCAGCGCCGCTTCGATAGCGGCAACGTGGTTTCCTATCCCAACGGCTCGCCGGTGGGCGCCGCCATGCAAGGCTTTGGCGACGAGCTGTCGGCGATAGCCGAACGCTTTCGGCAGCAGAAGCAGCAGCAGGATGCGTTCGACGCCGACATTATCGGCCGCGAGCTCAACGCACGCATCGCCCACGCCGAGGCCGTGGCGGTGCAGACCGCGCCGGCCGACGGCAGCGGCCTGCACGACTTCATGTATGGCCAGCTCGATCCGCGCAGCGATAGCGTCGTCAAGCCCGGCCTGTTCGACCAGATCTTCGACGACACCGCGGCGAAAGTGCCGGAGAGCGAACGCGCCAATTTCCTCGCACAAAAGCAGGCTTTGCGGCTCGCCGGCTCGGCGCGCATGGCCGCGCAGCAGCACGCGCGGCGCCAGAACTATGAGCAGGCCGAGTGGAGTAAGGTCGAGGACGGCTACACAATCGCCATCGCGCAGGGCGACCCGGACGATAGCGGCACGTTCGAGGCGATCAGGCAGAGCGGGCTCGGGCTGATCGGCAAGATGGGCAACCCACTCGCCAGGCAAGCGGCCGAAGCTGCCTGGCGCAGCAACACGGCAAAGGCGCTCGTCCAGGCGATGATCGCGCAAGATCCGAAGCGCGCCGCCGGGATGCTGGGGGGAGGGCCGGTCTCAACGGACGGCAGGACTAAGGACGATACTATCGAGGCTGTGGGCGGACCTCGGGCGAGTGGGTCCAGCGTGCTGGCGACGCGCGAAGCGCCCGCAAGTGGCCTTCCATCCGACAAAACACCTATCCGCACGGGTTCCATGGGGCCTGTCGGAAATACGGCCTGGGCTGCCGCAGGACCCTGGATGGCCGACCTGTCGCCGGACGCGATTCAGGATCTCGGCCGGAAGGCGCAGGTAGCGACTGCCGCAAGCCTGGTCGATGCGCGCACCGACATCGACCTCGCCTTGCAGAACGCCCCGGCTGCCATTGCCAATACCGGCAGCTATTCTGGCAAGACACCGAATGCCGAAGACTTCACTGCCGTCTACGGCGCCGAAGATGGCGGCAAGCGCCTCCAAGCCTTCAACATAACGGCTGATATCGGCCGCGCGGTTTTCGACATGCGACCCGTCCCGAACCGGGCGATACACGCCCAGATTCGGGATTTTGAACCCGGCCCCTACGACTCGCGGGAAGAGCGCGAGCAATACGAGATAAGGGCCGGCGCCGCGCAATTGGTGCTGGGTGCCAGGCGCGCCGATCCCGCCGGTTACGTCGGCCAACTGTTCTCGAACAAGGCTCCGGACTGGAGCAAGGTATCAACTCCGGAGGATCATGAGGCCGCCATCACCTGGGCCATCGCGGCCCAGCAAGAGATGGGTTTTGACAGGATACTGCCGCTGCCCTGGGCCGCAGCTGACCAGCAGGCGGCGAAATACATCGACCAAAGCGTGCCGTTCGAAAAGCGCCTTGCCGAGTTGAGTTCGATTGTCCTGGCGGTTCGCGATCCGGATGCTCGCAAGGCGACAACCCAACAGCTTTCTTTGACGGCGGAAGCCCAGTGGCGAGCCAAGGCCGCCCAAGATCCGAACCTCGCGCCAGAGTTGTTGGAAGCCCAGGTTGCAGTGCTCAAGAACGGGCTGGCGTGGATCGGGGAACATCCGGCCCGAGCCCAGTACAGCACCATGCCGCTGCTGCAGCAATTCGGCTTGGCGTTCTCGGATGTCGGCCGCCTAACAGCCAAGGGCGCGGCTGCCGACGGTGCGGACGCGATCTCCGCCGGGCTGGACTCCGTTTGGTCGAGCGGAAACTACGAGAACCTTCTTGAAGATGAGCAGGCCGAGACAGCGGACGCCGAGGACCGGGCCGGCTCGGCCGGTTGGGCGGCGGAGGCCCTCGGCGCCGGCTTGAGCGGATATGGCCTGGCGAAGGGTCTGTTCGGTTTGCTGGGCCGGGCAAGCGTTGGCGCGGCGGCGGAGAACGGCTTGATCGGTCTTGCTGCCCGAACCGGCGTCGGGGGTGTGGCGGGTGGCACTTATGGCGGGGCATACGCCTACAACACCGGCGGGAGCGTCCCGTGGGGGATTGCCAACGGCGCGCTTTGGGGGGCGGGCGGCAATGTCCTTGCCGAGGGACTCAGTGCAGTTGGCAGCCAGGTGGTGGCAAAGCTCACCGGCCGTACTGCAAATGCTGAATTTGCTGCAGGTCAGGCAGACGAGGCTTCACCGATACCCACGGCTGCCGTCGAAGACCCTGTCGACCTGGCACAAGATGGCGTCAATTCCACAAGAGCTTCATCCGCCGCAGGGAACCTGACACAGGCTGAGATGTACGATCTCAGCCTCGTGCCCACTAAGCGCACTACAACCAATAAGGCGCTGCGCAGGCAATGGGAACTGCTGCACGGACAGCCTTGGCCGAAGGATCCTGCTACGGGCCGGAATATGGATGTGTCTCACGAGAAAGTGCTGGCCGACGGGGGGGCAGATCACGTATCAAACATCACGCATCGTGCGAGAGCAGATCATATTAAACACCATAGCGATGCAGGAGACTATGCTCGCTGGGCAAGAAGAAGATGGCTCAAGCAAGAAATGAAAGGGAACACAAGTGGTCGAGAGAAATTATAGCGACGTCAAACCCGACTTGACTAGCGTCACCCGCTTGCCGTCGGCTGACAAAAGCACAGGCGATGAAGAGCTTGATGCTGCACGTCTGGAAGCCCGAAAATATCTTGATTTCTATGATTGGGTTTCAGACATCAAGGGGGAGTACCTTGGATACGGTGCCGATGGCATAATCTATATTTTTCTCTTCGAGATTGTTCCGGGCAGGCCAGAAGTTGACCCATGGATATGGGTAATCGTCGGCGATGTGCCCCCGACATATCTGCCGGCTGTAGACGCCAAGACTCCATACGAGGCGCTGGATGGATATATCGGCGCCATGGAAGAGTGGGTCGAAGCTGCGCGACGAGGGGACTCGGTGGCGGATCTAATCCCGGTCAATGTGCCGGCTAGCCCAGCCAACGCCGAAATGTTGGATAGCCGTCTCAAATTCCTCGACGAAAGGGTATTACCAGAACTTCGAGAGTGATCGGTTGCCGCTTGTGGGCAAGCGCCGTCAGTTAAGGACGCTACCCGTGCGGTGATCACCTTCGCCAACCAGGTCTCGAACCCGAGCGGTCACGCATTTCCCAGACGGCCTGGAGGAAAACTCGAACGATGCCAGCCCCGATTTTAGCAGTGTCAAGGCCCTGCCGCCCGGCAATCCTTGTGGCAGTTTCGAGTTCAAGGGCGCCCGTCGTGAGGCTCGCGCATACCTGGAATCCCATAGCTGGGTATCGGCCATCAAGGGCGAATATCCTGGATACTGCATAGATGGCGTCATTTATATCTTTCTCTTTAAATTCATGCCGGCCAAACCGATGTACCGTCATGGACATGGTGATCGTCGGCGACGTGCCCCCAGCCTATGTAACCTGCCACTACGCCAAGACACCCTATGATGCCCTAGACGGCTATATAGGCGCCATGGAAGAGTGGGTCGAAGCCGCGCGAGCGGGAAAAATCAGTCGCGGACATTATCCCGGTCAACGTGCCGGCGACTCCTGCCTACGCCGAAATGTTGGGCGGACGCCTCAAGTTCCGTGACGAGACGTGCTTCCGTTGCTTCCGAGGTGATGTAATGAGCGCTCCGTGGCTCGTCGCTGATGCAGGCCGGCAGCCGGTTCGACCGGATCACGCCGGCGATGGCAACCAGACAGGCAGAGCGTGCCGCGATCGGCCAGCGGCCTGATTGTGGTCACGATGCTGGCTTATGGCGTCGATAACCGCAGAGCGGTCCCAATTGGCGGTGCCTCCAGGATCAGACATCCTGTTTCAGATGAAGGATTGACCCTATCTTGTTGCGCACAGACTCTTTTCCGACCATGGCAAGGATCGTTTTTCTGCTCACCTTGGCCGGTGTTCTCCTGCTCGCGCTTTCGCCAGCGCGATTCCTGCAGGAGTTGGACATGGGCTTCACCTTCCAGCACGACAAACTCAACCACGCCGCGGCGTTCGCGGTGTTGGCGGCACTCGGAAGCCTCGGCTGGCCGGAACACAAGACGAGGCTGGTCGTGCTCCTCGCCATGACCGGCGCGGCGATCGAGCTTCTTCAAGGCGCGCAACTGATAGCGCGCGATATGGATATCCTCGACTGGGTCGCCGACTGCGCCGGCATGGCCTGCGGGCTGGCCGCCATGGGCGGCACAAGAAGGCTCATTGGCGGATTGCTGTAAGCCCCGAATCGCGTTGCTCGCTGTCCGCAAATGTAAATCGTCCGTGCCGGCTGCGCCAGATAGCGCCGTGTCCGGCCGCGTAGCTTTAAGTCTCCCGCCGCCCCGCACTGAACCCGAAGCCCCTTCCAGCCTCGCTTATGCGGGGCTTTTTTTTTGGAGCGACCTCATGTCCCGACCTGCAACTGCCGCCGTTCGTCTCCTGACCGGCGGACGCGAACCCGTGCGCCTCGCAACCACGGCCAACATCCTCCTGCACGGCCTGCAGACGATCGACGCCGTGCCGGCGCAGGCCGGCGACCGCGTGCTGGTCAAGGACCAGGCCGACCCGACGCAGAACGGCATCTACACGGCGAGCGAAGGCGACTGGTTCCGTGCCGCCGACGCCCGCACTACTCGGACCCTGCAGAAGGGCACGACCGTTCACACCCAGATCGGCACCGCCAACGCCGACCGCGTCTTTGAGTTTACGGCCGACGAGCCGGCTATCGGCACCGATGTCATCACGGTCGCCGCCTCCGTTCCGCCCGACATCGCGGACGCGATCGATGAGATCGAAGCGCTGCGCGATGAAACCCAGGCGCTGAAGGATGCCGCCGAGGCCAGCGCCGGCCAGGCATCCGCCAGTGCCGCCGCTTCCGCCGCGAATGCCGGACAAACCACTGCCGACCGGGCTGCTACCAATTCCGATGCCGTCGCAGCCGCGGCGGCAGTCATCAGCGCTCAGGCTGCACGCGACGCTTCGCTCTACGGCAAGGGCATCTTCCCGACGACTGCTGCGGCAATCGGCTTCGGCGTCGTCGGCAATGGCGCGATCACGGCAGGCTCGGGCGGCGCCAACGGCACGTTCGACCTGGCGTTTGCCGGCGGGACCGGTTCGGGTGCTGCCGGCCGCTTCGTGGTGGCGGGCGGAGCGCTGACGCAGATACTGATCACGGTGCCGGGCTCCTACACAGTGGCGCCGACGTTCAGCTTTGCGGCTTCGGCAGGGCTGGCCGGCGCCGCCGCGATGGTGGTGCTGGGCAGGAATGTCGATGTCGGCGAGTACTTCTGGACCACTGTCAGCATCGGCATTATGGGGCTTTACAGCGTCGGGACAGGCCCGATTGCCGTCGATACGGGCATTCGTGCGTCACCGGCGGAAATTGCCCTGATCAGCTCGCGGGTCGTTGGGCCGGTTCCGATCACTGGTTCTGTCGGCGGCACGCTGATTACCAACGACAGCGTCTATTTCTGGCCTGGATCGGTGTCGGCGGCCGATGAATATCTGTCGACCTTGGAGCTTGGATTTGGCGCCGTGCCGGGGACAGCCCATATTGTCTTCGCCCACCTCGAGGGCGACGGGACGCTTAGCCTGGTTTCCGAGCAAACGATATCCGTTCCAGCCGGCCCGTCGTCAGTTGTTTCGGGGCTCGCGATCCTGAAGCCGGCCGGCAGCGTCATGGGCGTCCAGCGCACTGGTGTTGGCAGCTGGTACTATACTGCCGGGGCAATTCCGAACGGTGAAGTCGAGTGGTTCACAGCGGCGGTTCCGACCTCGCATACTGCCAAGACCATAGGCGCGGTAAATGGTCCACAATGGAACGCAACCTTTAGCGGTGAAGTTGCCGTCAAAGCGCGCGCAGCCTATACCACGGCAAACGGTCTCGTTTCCGCTGTCGGGCTTAGTCAGGAAATCGGGTGGCCGGCGCTGGTCAATACGGGGCCGGACGTTCCGGGCAGCTACAGCGCCATCATGCAGACGCCAGCGCCGGCCGATGGGTACATTACCGCAGTCGACGTCGGCGCGGGCGCTGCCGCCGGTCAAGCATTCATCCACGTCGTCGATTACCTCGGCGGGTTGGTCGTCAACGTCCTAAGCACCTATGCTGTGACGTTGATCAACGGCGTCGCTCATATCCCGCTGGGTATCCCGATCCCCGCCGGCAAGTATCCGGCAATCAGCGGCGGCGCCTACAAGTTTCAAAACAGCGTCAACCCGCAAGGCATTCCGGCATGGATCAAGGCAGGCGCGCTGTCGAATGGCGCGACCGTAGCATCGTCCGCCCAGCATCGATATGAGGTTCGCTTTACGATCAAGACCGGTCTGCTCGCCGATGCCGACCGGGCCTTGGCCGGCGGCGCTAGCAATACCGGCATGAACCTGCTGGCTGGCGCCGATACGAACGGCGTCGTTGACGCGACCGCGCTGTTTGCGTCGGCGGCTGCCGCTCATCCCAATCCCTATGTGCCGCCCGGAAGCTTTGCCCTGACGGCCATTCCTGCATCTGGCGACGGCTTCTGGGGGCCGGGCAAGCCGGTGGTCGGCGGCAAGCGCTTCTTCATTCCGCGCCGGCCATCTTTGCAAAATCTGTATGACGGCTTCCGCGCGAAAATGGCTGAGCATATCGCCAACAACGACGTGCTTTGCCTGATCGCCGATAGCATCGGCCATTGGGCGCTTGCCAGCGATGGGGCGAAACACTGGTTCCACCTGGTCACCAGTTTCGCCAATCTCGGCATTGCGGCTGACGAGCCGGGCATGACTGCTTTGCGGCCAAGCTCTACCTATGTTCCGACCTTCTATGGCGTGACAGTCGCCGGCAGCGTGTCGACAGGATCGCGCGGGCCGATCGGCGAGAGCATCATCTTGGCGGCAGGCGCGTCTGTGGCGTTCACCGGCGCCTATGAACAGGTCGACGTGCACTATACACAGGACGCCGGCCAAGGCTCCCTTGCCTTTGCGTTCAATGGCGGTGCTGCCTACAAGACCGTCAATTGCGCCGGGGCACTCCTGCTGGATCAATATTCTGGGCCGTCCCTGACCGGGCAAGCGGCAAGCGGCAATTACACGCTTACGGCAGTCGGCGGTCCTGTCGAAATTACCGGGCTTATCCGGCTTGGCCTCAAGGCGGCCGGCTCGCGTCCGCGCCTGCGCACCTTGCGCGCGGCACACGGCAGCTATGCCTTCTCGTCGTTCAACACCGCGCGTCTTACGTCGGCCGCCGCTCAATGCGGGTATGCCGGCGGCAAGATCGTGCCGGTTCTGGCGCTCGGCATCAACGACAGCTTTGGCACGCCACCGGCCACGATATCGGCAAACATCGCAACAATCATCAACACGCTGGAGGCGGCAGCTGCACCGCGTATCATTGTGATGCCGCCGACGCGGCCGTCAGCCGCATGGGATGCAAGCTACACGGGCGGTCGGACCTATGATGCCGCCCTTGGCGCAATCCGTCAGACCTATCGATCGCGCAATGTGCTGACCATCCCGATCGACGGCTTCGACTACATCAATTCGGGAAACTATCAAGAGGGCTTGCATTTCAACGATGCCGGCCATGACGGCAATGCGCTGCGCTTCATCGAACAAGTCGCGGAAAGGGGATAAAGCAATGGCATTCGCTATTCAGCATAAGGGCGAAATCGTCACCGAGCTCGAGGAGGGCGAGGAATGGCTGGTGGTGGGCGCGATGATTATGGTCGCGAAGCCAAGCGATCCGACGCACGGCCGGGAAATCCCGGCGCCTGACGGAGATGTCGAGGGTCTCGTTGCAGTCTGGCTGGGCGGCGCCTAGTCCGCACTAGACGCCATTCGCGGGCAATGGCAGCATTACGTCGGCGGGGGCGCGTCCTTGGAGGATTGTTCCATGGCTCATGCCGGCAGCATTATCGCGATTTATGACGACTACTACGCCGATGGAAAAGTAGCCGCAAAACGGGAAATCGCATCAAATCAGTCGATCGGGCACATCGAAGCGATCGTTCACGGGCAGTCCTTCGACAAGATACTCGACATCGGCGCCGGTGAAGGTGCGGTGCTGGACAAGTTGAGCAAGAAGGGCCTCGGGAAGACCCTTGGCGCCGTCGAGATATCGACCAGCGGCGTCGAGGCGATCAAGGCCAGAAAAATAATCAACCTGGCCAGCCTCGACATCTTCGACGGCTATCACATCCCCCATCCCGACAAGTCGTTTGATCTAGGTCTTGCCATTCACGTCGTCGAGCATGTCGAGCACGAGCGGATGTTCTTGGCAGAGGCGGCAAGGGTCTGCAAGAAGCTCTATGTCGAAGTGCCTTTGGAGCATACGCGAGATCTCAGCAAAGCCATTCGGATGTCGGGTCCGTATGGGCATATCAACTTCTACACGACCCAGACGTTTGAAAACCTGCTCACAACGTCTGGGCTAAAGGTCGAACGACTAAAGGTCTTTGTTCACGACCTCGCCTATGAACAGCATCTGGCTGGCACGACAAAAGGATGGGTGAAACACAGGCTGCGGACCGAATTTCTCAGGTTCGCACCCAACATGGCGATGCGCTGGATGGCCTACATGGCCGGAGCTCTGTGCTCAAATCGCTGATGTGGTAGCAGCGCCACCGATCTGCTTTGCAGGATTACCGCCGACCATACTAAAGGGCGGCACGTCTTTTGTGACGACAGACCCCGCACCAACGACCGATCCCTTGCCGATCGTTACGCCCTTAAGAATGATGACGTTGAAGCCGATAAAGACGCTGTCTTCAATCTTGACTGGCGCGATGGTGATCTTTGACCAGTTCTTTTTTCCCTGATGCCAGTCGGCGACATCTTCCTTGCGGTCTTGCCAACCTGTCGCGTGTGAGTTGTGATCGACCACTGTGGTGCCCCAACTTATGATCACGTCATCGCCGATTTCGATCCTCTCAGCCGCGACGAGGTGGCTCTTGCCGATATAGGATCTTTTTCCAACGGTGATCTTTGCATCGGCGCGATCGAAGGAAAAGACGCCGTTGATGATGCATTCTTCGCCGATCGCATGCTTGCCCCGTCGCAAACTGCGGACGCTCCGCAAACTTAGCTTTGTTGCGGGGCCGGAGTTGATGCCGGCTAGGCGGTAGAGGAATGGTGGAACGAATGGCATATCAGTTACAGCCGAAGCGCGATTTTCGCGCCCTCTCAGCGAAAAGCTGCGATCGCTCGAAGAATCTGAAATGCTTCCAATGTTGGTGTTCAGATACCCCTTCCAAGAATGCCCGCGCCGCGTCTTCGAGGTCCGTATCAATAATTGCACGTGGGATTAGTGGCTCGTCGGCGAACTGAACCGACAACCGAAATTGGCTGTTCGCAATAGACAGGTCCGCCTCCATCATCCATGCGTCTCCTTACGGCCTAGCTATTGCGACAAGCGGCGGCGGTTTGCAAGCTTGTGAGACGACCGCGTCCGCCAGTCTAGACGCCGTTTGAAAATCGCCGAAAGGCGGTAGAAGAATCGGGAGCCGCTCGAGCGCACCAACATGGCACGGCAACTCGACCAGAAATCCTTGGGGAGACAGTATTTCGGCTAGGGTTCATCGCTGACGCGGACCCAGATCCGCCGGCGCAGCGGCTACCGTCAGCTGTCCTGCGGCTTCTGGTGCGGGTCCTGGCTTTTCGACCACCAGACAAAATACAGCGAGCCCATCCTCATCACAGGCACGCGGCGGTCGCGTTCGCGGGTTCGCAATTCGCGATAGGTCTTCAATTTCAAGGTGCCGCCCGGCAACTTGATACGCACCGTCATCGGTCCAACTCCCGTTGTGCAGCGCAGCAATGATGTGCAATGCGGTAATAGAGACCGTCCGTTACGGAAGAGTCAACAGCGGCTTCATCAACTTTTCTTGGGCCGGAAGGCAGAGCCCGGTGAGGAGGCGCCTCGCCAAGCCGCGAGCGTCAGGTGGGTCAGCCCAGCGGCTGATCATTGACGGCGCTTTGCCGGTTCGACCACCAGGTGAAATAAACCCGGCCGATCTTGACGACGGGGATGCGGCGGGCGCGCTCGCGGTCGCGCAATTCGCGGTACACCTTCACCTTCAGCGTGCCGCCAGGCATCCTGATACGCACCGCCATCGATTCCGCCGCCCCATTGTGCAATGCAGCACCAGAGACCTTCCGTGGCGGAAGAGTCAATGCCTGCCTCCTGACTATTTCTGGGACTAGTTGAGCGGCCGTCGGAGGTTGGGCGCGCAAGGCGGTTCCTGATCCCGCACGGAGGCGTCAGTGCCCAGCCGGGATCGTCGGGTGCGCGGGCTATTTCCTGGGCGAGGACTTGTTGGGCGAGGATGGGCGATCGGACATGCCGCTCGGCCACCAGATGACGAAGTAACTGCCGACCTGCCAAACCGGCACCTCGCGCTTCTGCTCGCGCCGCCGCAGCTCTTCCCTTTTCTTGATCTTCAAGGTCCCGCCCGGAAGCCTGATTCTTATCGTCACGTGTCCTCCCGTACCCCCTAAAGCTACGAACGATAGACGGGAACAGTTTCATCCCGGCTAAGCAATTTCGTCCAGGTCAAGCAATTTCGGGGCCGATAGACGCGGCGCGGCGGAACGGAGCGAGATCGCCGGAACCGGCTTCATTTGAAGAAATCTGCAATGCCGTTGATGGCCAGCACCGCGTAGACGATCGGTCCGGCGATAAACGCACAATAGAGGCAGAGGATCGCCGCCAGCACCAGCAGCAGCGGCTTGTCGCGGCCGACCGCGCGGAGTTCGGATTTCACCGTCCAGCGCGCCGCAGCCGATTGTTCATCTTCAGACATGTTCACCATCCCGCGCCCATTTCACACGGCGGGTCGAAAACATCAACCTTGCTTGCTGCCGCAACATCGGCACGCGCTGCCGCCCAATTCTACTTTGCCGCGACGCATCTGTTTTTCAACCTCAAAACCCTGCCCACAAGGGCGGAAAGGACTGCCCATGGAAATGACGTTCAAGGGCGCCGCCAGGCGCCTCGACGATATAGATTTGCCGAAACTCGGCGCCCGGATCGGCGTCGGCGAAGACGAGATGCACGCGTTCCTCGATGTTGAAACCAGCGGGCACGGCTTCGACGCCGTTGGCCGGCCGGTCATCCTGTTCGAACCGCATGTCTTCTACCGCAATCTGTCGGGCGCCAAGCGGGCGCAAGCGGCAGCCGCTGGCCTGGCCTATCCGAAGTGGGGCGAGAAGCCCTATCCCAGGGATAGCTACCCACGGCTCAAGGCAGCTTGTGCGATCGACGAAACCGCGGCGCTCAAATCCGCTTCGTGGGGACTGGGCCAGGTTCTCGGCGAGAATTTCAAGGCGACCGGCTTTCTTACCGTGCAGGCGATGGTCGAGGCGATGATGGCGGACGAGGCGCTGCAGCTCAGCGCGGCGATCGATTTCATCGTCGAGAAGCGGCTCGACGACAATCTGCGCAATCATGACTGGGCGGGATTCGCCAAGGGTTACAACGGCGCCGGCTATCGTAAGAACGCCTACGATACCAGGCTTGCCGAGGCCTATCGCAAATGGTCGCGCATCAAGGACACGCGCTGGCCGTCTGCCGGTCCGGTGTCATCGGTGGTTGTCCTTCGGCCTGCAGCTCCGCCAGAGCCCGCGAAGCCAATTGCCGTTCCACAGCCGCCCGCCACGCCCTCTGCCGCGCCTCCCGTACCTGTCGGCAAGCCCGGCTTCTGGGCAGCACTGATCACAGCCATCCTGAAACTATTCGGAAGGAAATGACATGTGGACCCGGATCAAGAACTTTTTCCGCGACAGCGAAACAATATTCTGGGCGCGGCTTCAGGCGGCCATCGGCATCATTGCGACCATCGTCACCTATGTCGACCCGCAGGTTCTTTCGCCGATTATCCCGGGGGAATGGTTCCCCTGGTTTCTTGTGATCAACGGCGTTTTGACCGAGTTCCTTCGCCGCCGCCGCGCGGAGGATTTGTGATGGCCGCGCTCCTCACCATTCTCAGCGCCATCATCGGCAACAAGGCCGTCATGACGGTATTCGCTGCTGTGGTCGGCGGCATCGGCCTTTACGTTGCGGGCGGCATCAACCGGGCGAATAAGGCGGCGGTCAAACAGGCCGAGGCAAAAGTCGCGGCCGCCGAGGACCGCCTCGAAATGAACCGCGAGGCCGCCGCCGAAGGGCGCAAGGCCGCCGGCATGACCGATGCGGCAGCCAGAGCGGAGGCTGGGAAATGGGCAAGGCGCTGATCCTCTGCCTGGTGCTCGCCGGCTGTACGACAACCGCGCCGGCCGGCAACCCACGCCAGGTCTGGTGCGACCACAACCAGCCGCGCCGTCCGTCCGCCTCCGTCGTCGCCGCCATGACCCGGCCCGAGCTCGACGAGATGAATGCCTTCAACGGGCAGGGCGCCAGATGGTGCGGGTGGACGCCATGATGCACGAGTTGCTCGACGTCCTAGGCATCAAGGCACCGGTCTTGGTCGCCGGCCTTTCGGGCGGCATTTTGCGGGCCTTGTCGCGTCACCGCTACAAGGTCCGCGAGATGGTGGCCTCACCGATTTGCGGCGCGCTGGCGGCGGCCTATCTGACGCTGCCGGTCGTGCATTATTTCCGCGCTGCCGGCCTGCCCATCCCCTCTCCGGACGACGACACCACGACGCTCGCCGCGGCGTTCCTCATCGGCGTCTCGGCCATGTGGATCTCAGACATCGTCTTCGAAGTGATCGTGCGCCGGTTCGGGCCGGTGAAGGAGGAGTAAGCCGCCCAAGCCTGACGAAAGAGTGACGTTCAGTTGGAGCCCGCCGCGCCGAAAGGTGCGGCGGGTTTTTTTGCATTTTCCCTCGCATTCTGTACGATCTTGCCTCTGCGCGAGGGCTTCCGGCGCTTGCGAAACCAAGATGCGCGTTAGGCTTCACAGAAGTAGGCTTCACAGGAGATGGTGTCATGCCGGCCAGAGTCCTGACAGAAGCGGCAGTTCTGACAGCCGGGGCGCTCATGTTTGCCGCGACGGCCCACGCCCGGCCGGACAGCCGCGCGATGACCTGCGAACAGACACAGCTTCTGATCCAGAGGCATCGCTCGGTGGTGCTGACCACCGGCCAGAACACCTACGATACGTCCGCCAATTCGGCAATGAATGCGACTGGCCGGCGGTGCCCGGCGCCGCTTATGTCAGGACGCGTGACGGTCAATGTCTGGTCTATCGCTGCCAGGATCCGGTCTTCGACCTCCCGGATTGAAAGCAGGGGCTTTTCATCCGACCGCCGACGCAGAGTGCGGAAGGCGGCGGTTCATTCCTCGTCGAAAGGACCACCTTCCCGTTGGAGATCGCGCGAAATGGCGCGTTCATCGGTGTCGTCCGGCAAGGCCTCGTCGCTTTCCTGGTAAGCGTTATCGTCGTCCTCCTCCGGCAGTTCGCCGTCTTTCTCGACGTCGTAGCGGATGTCGCCGTTTTGCGGCACGCCGTCAGGGAGGATTCTCCCGCTCCGGATGGCATCCCAGTCCTGCTGCTGGATGGTCGGGCTCTCCGTCTCGTCGTCGGTTCGTTCTTTCCTGCGCGGTTCCATCGCTGGTTCTCCATAATGTCGGCGGCCTTGAACTGACTCAATGATTGAACTCATAAGTCTCCATGATTGAACTCATAATCCCGCGGCCGGTTCCCGGACGACTGCGGGCTTGGCGCATTGCCGCACGACGGAACCAATCGCGCCCGCCTGTCTTCACAAGTCAGACGATCTTGGCGCGAAAGGAGCTCGACATGAGACCGCTCATTTTCTTGCCGTACATGCTAGGCGCGCTGGTGCTGGCGATGCCGGCGGCCGCGCAGACGGGCGAACCGGCACAATCCGACCGCTGCAAGGTCGAGCCGCAGGACCAGAAGAGCGAGCAGCAGAAGCCGGCCGGCAACAATTTGTCCGATACGCTCGAGCCATGCGATGGTGTGCTGAAGCCGCCGCCAACGGGCGATCAGGGCATGGCGGCGCCACCGCCGGATGATGGCAAGACCCCCGTGATCAAGCCCGGCGAGGTGCCGCCACAGCCGCCAAAGCAGTAGCCCGTCCATTGGCCGCCATGGGGCTACCAAGGGGCTGCTATGGGCGGCAACGCCGCGCCGCTTGAGCCGGCAGCATTGTTGCCCTCGCTCAGGAACATTAGCTTGTCCTAAATGTTATTTTGGACGCAGCCGATATCACCCCCTCCGGTATCGCTGCTGATCGGGAAACCGATCGGCCCGCGTCTTGCGACGCGGGCCACCGCAGCCCATTCGCCGCCGCACGGGCACTTCACCGCTGTTCGATTAGCCGCGACTTACGGAACAACAAGGTGGCGTGGGCGTTTGCCTAGAGGGTCCGCCGCTTCGACCGGAATGCCGCGTCGCAACCGTAAAGGCGAGGCCCGTTAACAACAGGAGTAGACGATGAAAATCCACCTTGTTCCTGCTGCGGCGGGATTGGTGTTGCTCGCCGGCGTCGGCGTGGCCACCGCAGACCAGGTGATTGTCACGCCCGAACAGCAGACGGTCATCCGCGAATACGTCCACAAGCACCCGTTGGCGTCGATCAATCTTCTGGGGGTGGAGCTCAATATCGGTTCCACGTTGCCCGATACGGTCGAGCTGCAACCGATCGATGTTCCCGACGTGCGGTACAGATACGTCGTCGTCGGCAATCGCACCGTGCTCGTCGACCCAGGCACCCGCAGGATCGTGCAGGTCATCGAGTGATCGGCGTTCCCAAACCGCGAACCGGATTTGGAAAGGTCACGGTCTTATGAATCGAACTCCATCCCGAGCGATCGGGATGGAGTTGCCGCAGTCGCCTCGAAACAAGGAAAGGAGCCATTCCCATGCTGCCGCATGTCGAGCCGACCAACGTGGCCGCAGCTGTCGACAAACTGCTTGCTGAACGAGGCGATGGCCTGCTGTCGATGAAGGCAGCGATTGCACTGTTGCGCGAACGCACCGGAACGGAGCGCTCGGACGCCGATCTTGAAGGGCTGATCATCAAGAAGGCGGCGCTCCTCGGCGTCGCTGTCCTGTGTGACAGAGAGGCTCAATAACCGTGTTGCCTGCCGCTCAAGACGCGGCTCGAAATTTCGGCTAGAACAACGTTGCTTACGCATGAACCGAGCCGACGGAGGCAACAGTGACGGACAGGCAGGAACGGATTCGCCAGCGGGCACACGCGATCTGGGAACAGGCAGGCAGGCCCGACGGGGCGCATCAGCAGCATTGGGATCAGGCTACCGCCGAAATCGACGCAGAAACCGCCACGCCGGAGACCGCCAGCCGACCGAAGCCGAAAGCACGCCAGCCTAAGCCGGCCGCCAAGGAGGAAACCAAACCCAAGGCGCGACCACGCAAAGCGTGAACTCGAGCGGATTTGATTCAACCAAGTCCGCAAGAAAATCCTGCTGAGACTGAAGACCAGCGCGGGATCTTAAATCCAGCGCATGCTACATTCGTGGCACGGACTCCCGGTTCCGCCGGGCCTATCGTCAGGCGTTCCTTGCACCCCGTTCCGTGGTCGGCAGCGGGACCAGCTAGAACTGGTCCCGCGAGCGTAAGCCCCCCGCGATCGTAAGCCCAGTTGTCGCGGCTAACTACTTACTGCAATTGTTGTCGTTGACAGTCGGTGAAACCGTCCCGGCAGGCTTGTTGGACGCATCGGGTTGAGCACCTTGCGGGGGTTGCAGGGCAGTTTTCATCCGCATTGGAGTTCATGGCACCCGTCGTGCTGCTAGTCGTGCCAGGGTCGCAACGGTCGTCGGTTCGAGCGGCATTGCTGCGGGCGCGGGGGTTGGCGTCGGCACCGGCATCAATGTCGGCGCCGGTATCCAGTCTAAAGCCCGCCATCCCAATGGTGGGCTTTTTGCCGCCTTGCACGTGGCGGCAGCAGGGCGGGGCTCACAATAGCTCAATGCGTTTGACGGCCAAGATCCGGCGAAACGGCCACCCCGCCTTCCAAGGCGTCCCGGACCACTGCGGGACTGCTTTGCATCAGTTCGGGGCACGCGAACTCCGCCAGATCGGCTTCCGTGAAGCCGTCGAACTCGATAGCCGCCCCTTGGAGTTGGGCTGCTTGCATGACGAGCCATTCGATGTCTTCGCGCGCGACATTCTCGGCGAGGTTCTGCAGTCGCACGGCTTCGGCGACAGCAGTCAGATTGATGGCAATCCTGGACTGCAATGTAGACCGAACTCGGGAATTAACGTCGTCATGCAGGCGAACCGAAAATCTGTAGCGCATGGAAAACCTTCCTTTCAGGAGCGGTTTATCCCTCGCTTTCACCATGCGCCCAGAGTCCGCGATTGACAAGCGAAAATCTTGAAAAATTATTTAGTATCAAATAGTTAGCGTATTTTGTCGATTGTGCAGTTGATGCTTGATCCGCTTCATTGGATTTCTGCACGGATCACGCATCTGGAGATCTTGACGTACTCTGCCAACATACCTAACTCTACAAAGAATTAGGAACATACTAACTCAGCTCTTTTAGCCTGGTATGACTGGAGGCCGAGATGTCCGAACTGGAACGCCCGGAACGATTGCAGATCATGCTGACCGTCGATGAACTGGCGGCGTTGGAACTGGCGCTTCGACAAGCGCATGCCGAGCCGGTCGGCCGCGGTACGGGAGCTTTTGAGGCGAGGCCTCACAGCCGATGGTTTCCTGACTGCGGCGCACGGGACCAAGTCGCGCGATTTCGGCATCCTGCCCTATTCCTCAGATGGCGACGGGGCAGTCGACGGGGTGCGCCAGAAGGAATAGCCTCGTTTCTGCCGCGATCGTTCGCTCTCCGACCGTTGCTTCGCGACTCTCTTGCTTCGCGATGAGCCGTGAACGTCTGGTCCGCTGATCGCCGCGAAGTAGAAGAGATCCGAAGCTCTGTCTTGCCAGACGCTCCGCAATCAGGGAGTGCTTGGTCGGGCATAGTGTGGGCTCGGAATTTGCCGATAATGCTGGAATTGACGGCCGACGACCAGTCGATGCTGCATGGCGAGCAAGGCTCGGCAGCGGCTGCCGCCATGAAGATTCTGGTTGCCTTCGCGAAGGCGGTCGGCGCGCGCAAGCTGCTGGACATTGCCGGTGCCCATATCGACGGCTGCCTTTATCACGGTCAGGCCAGCCTCGATTTCGTCGAAAGGCTGATCGAGGGCGGCGGCCGCGTTCGGGTGCCAACGACGCTGAATGTAGGCTCGTTCGATCTCATCCATCCCGCCCTAGTGAAGATGCCGCCGTCGCAAGAGGCGCCGGCGCGGCGCCTGATGAAGGCGCATCTGGAACTCGGCTGCCAGGCGACCTTCACCTGCGCGCCCTATCAGACGCGGTTCCGGCCAGGATTTGGCGAGCAGATCGCCTGGGGTGAATCCAACGCCATCGTCTTTGCCAATTCGGTGATCGGTGCGCGGACCAACCGCTATGGCGATTTCATCGATTTGTGCTGCGCCTTGACCGGGCGCGCCCCGGTGTGGGGGCTGCATCTCACCGAAAACCGGCGCGGGCAGGTCCTGTTCGAGTTGATCAATCCTGACCTGGAACCGAGCGACAGCCTGTTCGTCAGCGTCGGGCTGATCGTCGGGCAAGTGAGTGGCGATCGCATCCCGGTGATCTCGGGCTTGCCGCAACCACGCGACGAAGACCAGCTTAAGGCGCTAGGTGCGGCTGCCGCGACGACTGGCGCTGTGGCGCTGTTCCATGCGGTGGGTATCACCCCGGAAGCGAACACGCTCGAAGAGGCGTTTCACGGCATGGCGCCAGACGAGACGATCCGCATCACACGCGCCGACATCGGCCAAGCGCTGGCCAGGCTATCGAGCGTCGCTGACGGCGCGTCTTTGGTGGCCGTGTCACTGGGCACGCCGCATTTCTCGTACGACGAATGGATGCGCCTGTTGCCGCTGCTGCGCGAAGTTGCGCCGGGCAGGGGCGTCCCGATCTATGTCAATACCGGGCGCGCGACGCTGACGCGGCTTCAGGACGAGGGCGCACTGGCCGGCATGGACGCGTTCGGCCTGATTCCGGTCGCCGATACCTGCACCTATGTCACCGATATCCTCGATCGTCTCGACGGCGTGGTGATGACCAATTCCGGTAAATGGGCCTACTACGCGCCCGGCAATATCGGCGTGTCCGTCGCCTTCGCCGACATGAAGGATTGCATCCGTTCGGCAGCGGTGGGTCATGTCGCGCGGGGCACGCCATGACGCGGTCGGTCGAAACAGGCCTCGTCGAACGCACCGGCACGTTTCAGCTCGCTGGCGAGGCGCAAGGCTCGGCGCTGGTGCTGTCGCAAGCACTCAGCTTCTGGGGCGGGGTAGACGTCGAAACAGGCGACATCATCGACCATTCGCATCCGGATCTGGGCGGCAATGTCGCCGGCAAGATCCTGGTGATGCCAAGCGGGCGGGGGTCGTCGTCCTCGTCTTCAGTTCTGGCCGAAGCGATCCGCAGGGGCACGGCGCCGGCCGGGATTATCCTGGAGCGGCCAGACCCAATCCTTGCTGTGGGCGCCATCGTTGCCGAATTCCTCTACGAAATCAGCATGCCGCTGGTCGTTTGCGAGATAGCGGGCATTGTCTCCGGCGACCGGATCGCGATCGACCTGGGCGAGGATGCTCAAGCGACGGTGAGCACGATCTAGCCGGCCATCAGTCCTGCCGCGCCGCGCCGCCAATAGGCTGCGGCAAATGTTTCGCTGCGGCCGAGCGCCAGGGTGCCGCGCCAGTGTTCGCGCACCGTCCTGGCGGCAGTCGCTTCCGCCGCGAACCAGCCGAATGCCGAACCGGCCGGCCATGCGACCGACTGGATGGCGCGCGCCAGCCTGTCGTCGAGCCCGGCCGGCATGCCATCTCGAGAAGCCTCGACACGCGGTCGGGCAAGCCTACTTATGCCCCAAACATTTCGCCCGAGCGTCATGAATCCAAAGGACACCAGGTCTCACTTGCACGACTGGTTCATATCTCCGGGATGCTTTCCCTGAAGATCACCTGCAGCCTTGGCTGGTGCAATTCGTAAGGCAATCCCCTGACCGCATGGGTCAAGGTGTTGAGCGCTTCGCGGGCTTCGACGCGCGGATTCTGGTCGATGACCGCGTCGAGCGTGCCGTCGAGCAAAAGCTCCTTGGTGCCTTCCGTTACCTCATGGCCGAGAAAAACCGTCGATAGTGCACGCCCGCGTTCCCTCAGCGCGCGCGCAATGCCGGTGTTACCGGCACCGACATTGTAGATCGCGGCCAGGTCCGGGTGCCGGTCCAGCAGGGCGGAGGCCTCTGAATAGGCCTTTTCCCGGTCGTCGAGCATCTCGCGCATCTCGACGATCTGCAGGTTGGGCGATTCTTCCGTCAGGATGTGGCGGAACCCCATCTCGCGCTCTTCGTGGCCGCGATAGGAGAGCGAGCCGGCAAACAGCGCGACCTTGCCCGGACGATCGGCGCCCATGAAGCGATTGAGCAGATAGCCGGCGAGCCGGCCGGCGGCGCGGTTGTCGATGCCGATATAGGCGACCCTCGGCACATGCAGGATGTCGGAAGCGATGGTGACGACCTTGACGCCGCTGGCAGAAAGCGAGCGGATCGCCTCGCGCACCGTCGGATGGTCGAGTGCGATCACACCGACGCCTTGCGTCTGTCCGTGCAATTCCTGCAACAGACGCGCGAGCCGGTCCGGATTGAAGCCTTCGATCGTGGCGACGCGGACGTCAAGGTCAGGCCGCGACTGCGCCTGCGCCTCGATCTGGCGGTGCAGCATCTTGATGAAGGAATTGGTGCCGGCGGGCAGGGCGAAATCGAGCCGTATGACCTCGCCGTGCTGCGCGTTGCGCGAGCTCGGATTATTCGAATTTTCAGCGATATAGCCAAGCCGTTGCGCTGTTTCGAGCACGACCTCGCGGGTGCGCGCCCTGACCCCGGCGCGGTTGTTGAGCACACGGTCGACCGTGGCGGCGGAAACGCCGGCTTCCCGGGCTATGTCTGTCAGGGTGGACCGCACTGTCGATCACCTCATTCCAAAATGCGCCAAGGGCGCATCGAGATCACGCATTTCATGGGTCCGATGTCGGATGGTGGCTTCATCGCCACCCGCGATTCTGATGGGAAATGATGTAGCCGGCCTCGGCCGATGCGCAAGCGGGTGCGCTAGACCAAAACGCCGAAGCGGACCAAAGCGGGCGGGTGTGCACCTGGTTCCCTCAAATTCAGGCACCGGCTTCAGTGTGAGAGCCTCGAGAAACGCCATTCTCCCCTCCCTTGAGATGTTATGAGGTGTCTTGATTATTTATGATGTTGACAGCCTTCGTATAGTGCCGTCAATATCCATCATAAGGGCCGTGGAGGAACAAGGCCCTGAGGGAGGAGTTCCAATGTCGAATTTGATCCGCATGTCGCGGCGCCGTTTGCTGGCGTCCGGTGGAAAGGCGGCCGTCCTTGTTGCCGCCGCAGGTATTGCACCGAAATTCATTCGCCCAAGCCGTGCCTATGCGGCCGATGCCCTGGCGCCCGGCATGATCGGTGGCCCGACGGGTTTCGACGGCTCGGAGCGCTATCAGTACGGGCCAGATACGCCGGAGGGCCGCGCCATCGAGGCGGCCAAGGCGATGAAGGGCGCCGGCAAGGCGCCGGCCAAGATCGTGCTCGGCCTGTCCGACGGTTCGATCGGCCAGCTGGCCCAGCCGTTTCCTGCCGGTGCGCCGTCGATCAAGGATCTCTGGGAGAAGGAAACCGGTATTCCGCTCGAGATCGTCGGTGTGCCGAACGGCCAGGAATTCACCAAGACGATGCAGGACATCTCCACCAAGGGTGGTGCCTATGACATCTACGCGGTCGAATGGAACCGCCTTGGCGACCTGGCCGAAACCGGCGGCATCTTGAAGCTCGACGACTTCGTCGCCCAGTACAAGCCGGAATGGGACAATCCCGAGCTTGGCTACGTCAATGGCGCCAAGGGCGTGTCGCTGCTCAATCAGTATCGCGGCTCGACCTATGGCGTGTCGCTGGATGGCGACTTCCAGACCTGGGTCTACCGCACCGATCTGTTCGGCGACGCAAACGAGAAGAAGGCCTTCTCCGACAAATACGGCTATGAACTGGCGGCGCCGAAGACCTGGAAGCAGCATGACGAGATCGCGGCCTTCTTCCAGCGCCCGGACAAGGGCCTGTTCGGCTCGACAGATCTGCGCAACCAGGGCTGGGGCTACACCAACTGGTATCAGCGTTATGTCTCAATGGCTTCGCCCAATCAGTTCTTGTTCGACGATACCGGCAAGCCGTTGATCAATTCGGAGCAAGGTATCGCGGCGACCAACGAGTACATTGCGTCGCTTTCGCACCATTCGCCGGATGCAATCTCGTGGGGCTGGCCTGAGCAGTACGGCAATTTCGCCAAGGGCGGTGCGGCCATGACCTGCGCCTTCTCCAATCTGCCGAAATTCCTCGACAATGCCGGCAACAAGGATTCGCAGGTCACCGGCAAAATTGGCTCGATGCTGCCGCCCGGTCGCGAGATCGACGGCAAGCTGGTCAGCCGTTCGGTGCTGTGGCTCAATTTGTCGGCGTCGGTTTCCTCGCAAGCCAAGAACCCGGAGGCCTGCTACCTGTTCCTGCAGTGGCTGGGTTCAAGCCGCATCTACGCCTGGATGACCGCCAATCCGGGCGGCTACTTCGATCCGTTCCGGCTGTCGGATTTCTCCGATCCGCTGGTTCGCCAGACCTATCACGCCTACCACATGGACGTGGTGCGCGAGACGGTCGCTCGAACCGTGCCGAGCATCAACTATCCCGGCGCCACCGCCTTCCACAACGCGCTGGACGAGAACCTCGTCGCCGCGCTGACCAAGGCCAAGACGGCCGAGCAGGCGATGGCCGACACCGAGGCCGAGTGGAAGAAGATTGCCCGCCGAACCGGCGAGGAGAAACTTCTCGAAGCCATCAAGACCAACAAGGAGGCTTGGCCCACCGTTCTCGATCCGATCGCCTGATCCTCCCAGGATCCTACCAAAGAGGGGAGGAGTGATTGCTCTTCCCCTCGCTAACGAAGACTCCAGCAAAGCCGACAGATGAAGCGTTCCGTTCCTTTCGAGATATTCCGCTATGCCGCGATCTTCGTGGCAATGGCGGTGACGCTGGTGCCGATCCTGTGGATGATGTCGATGGCGTTCAAGCCGATCGCCGAATGGTCGGCGACCGGGGCCGACCTGACCTGGTGGCCGAAGAACCCGACACTCAGCAATTTCCGCTTCGTCTTCGGTGAATCGACCAACAGTCTGATTGTCGCGCTCGATCGCACCGCTTTGAAGCCGGTCCTGTCGTCGCTGCTGTCGGCCACGTTCGGCACGGCAATCGCCATGTCGGCGGGCACCGCGGCGGCCTACGGACTGTCGCGCTTCGGCTCGGGCCAGAACCTGCCGCTGGCGCTGATCCAGCTTCGCCTGTTTCCGCCGATGGCGGTCATGACCCCGGTGATGATCATGTGGGCCTTCCTCAATTTCACCGACAGCTGGTGGGGGCTGTCGCTGATCTACGGCATCGTCACGCTGCCTTTCGCCTTCTGGCTGATGAAGACCTTCTTCGACGACATGCCGCGCGAGATCGAGGAAGCAGCACTGGTCGAGGGCTGTTCGCGGTGGCGCGTCTTCACTCGCATCACCCTGCCGATGATGCGGGCGCCGCTGGCCAGTGCCGCGCTGTTCGTCTTCATCCTCAACTGGTCGGACTATCTGATTGCGCTGCTTCTGACGACGCGCGAATGGGTGACGGTCCCCGTCTACATGGCCTCGCTGTCCTCCTCGATGACCGGACAGCTCTACGGCGCCAAGGCCGCACTCGGTCTCATCGCGGCGGTGCCGCCGGTGATCATGGGCATCGCCATCCAGCGCCATCTGGTGCGCGGGCTGACCTTCGGGGCGCTCAAGCAATGAGCGCGGTGACGGCCACAATTTCGGAGGAGGCCATGAATGCCGCCCGGGCAGAGCCGGTGTTGCCGGACGAGGGAGCGCGGCTCGGGTTCCGACTGACCCTGCCGGCGCAGATCCTGGTGCTGTTCATCGCCGTCTTCCCGCTTCTGATGCAGCTCTATGTCAGCCTCACCGACTGGTCGCCGCTGTCCGGCCTCGGCTGGTGGAACGCCTGGTCGATGTGGAACAGTTTCGCCAACTACACCGACCTTGCCGCCGATGCGCGCTTCTGGAGTGCGCTGAAGCGCACGGCCATCGTCATGATCGTCTGCGTGCCGGCGGAGTTCCTGCTGGGCCTCGCGCTCGCGACGCTGTTTGCCGACGAGTTTCCCGGCAAGCGGATCTTCTACTCGATCCTCTTGATGCCGATGATGGTAGTGCCGGCGGTGGCAGGCTACATGTTCTTCATGCTGTTTCAGTCGGGCGGCCCGGTCAACGACATCCTATCGGCGATGTCAGGCTTTCCCGTCACCATCGCTTGGCTGTCGGACCCGACGCTGGCGCTGATTGCGGTGATGGTCGCCGACATCTGGCAGTGGACGCCGCTGATGTTCCTGATCCTGCTCGCCGGCCTCGTCGGCGTGCCTGAGGACCAGATCAAGGCGGCGACGCTGCTCGGCGCCAACCCCTGGCAGCGCTTCGTCACCATCGTGCTGCCGAAGATGAAAACGATCATCATCATCGCGCTCGCGATCAGGGTGATCGAGAACTTCAAGATATTCGACACGCTCTACATCATGACCGGCGGCGGTCCCGGCGTCGCTACCGAAACAATTTCCGTTTACATCTACAAGCTCACCACCCAGGACCTGATCTGGGGCTATGTCGCGGCGATCGCGCTGGCCATATTGATCGTGCTGTCGATCGTCGCGGTGTTTGCCATGAAACGCATGGCTCGGGTACGCGAGGTGGCGGCATGAGCACCATCCACCTGCAGAACCTAGTCAAGAAATTCGGCGACTTCACCGCGCTGAAGACGATGGACCTGGCCATTGCCGACGGCGAGTTCATGGCGCTGCTCGGACCGTCGGGCTGCGGCAAGTCGACGACGATGAACATGATCGCCGGCATGGAGGAGCCGACCAGCGGCAAGATCCTGTTTGGCGAGCGCGACATGGCCGGCGTGCCGATGGGGCGGCGCGGCGTCGGCTTCGTCTTCCAGAACTATGCGATCTTCACTCATATGAGCGTGCGGCAGAACCTCGCCTACGGGCCGAAAATGCGCGGCGCACCAAGGGCCGAGATCGACCGCCGTGTCGGCGCCATTGCAGAGATGCTGCACCTGACGCCGCTGCTCGACCGCAAGGCGGACAGGCTGTCGGTCAACATATTGCAGCGGGTGGCGATCGGCCGTTCGGCGATCATGGAGCCGGCGATCTTCCTGCTCGACGAGCCGCTGTCCAATGTCGATGCCGCCTTCCGGGCAGTGATGCGGACCGAACTGAAGCAGTTGCAGCGGCAGTTCCGGCAGACCATGGTCTACGTCACCCACGACCAGCTCGAAGCGATGACGATGGCCGACCGCATCGCGGTGATGGATCATGGCGTGCTGCAGCAAGTCGGCACGCCACTCGAGGTCTACAACAATCCAGCCAATGTCTTCGTCGCCCGCTTCATCGGCGCGCCGGGCATGAACCTGCTCAAAGGCAGGCCGGCGGAAAGTGACCGTGGCATGGTCGTCGATCTCGGCCCGCTGGGGGCGACGCCGCCGCTGCCGGTCGAGATCGCCGATGCCGCACGCCGGATGCGCGGCGAAGTGTTTTATGGCTTTCGACCGGAGCAGGTGACGCTGGCGGAAGGCGGCCGTGGCCTGTCCATGCCGGTGAGTTTCGTCGAGCGGATCGGTGCTCGCACCATCATCCATCTTGGCGACGGCGAGACAGCGGTGAAGGCGGTGTTCGACAATGATGTCGGGCTGGCGATCGGGCAGACAGCCGTCGTCGCGCCTACGGCGGAGGCGGTGCGCGTCTTCGACGCCGCTTCCGGCCTTGCGTTGAGAGCAGGTTGAGATGGCTGATGTCGTTTTCCGCAATGTGACGAAACACTATGGTGCCACACTGGCCGTCGACGATGCCTCGTTCACGGTCAACGACAACGAGTTCTTCTGCTTCTTCGGGCCGCCGCTGTCGGGCAAGTCGACGATACTGCGCCTGGTGCTTGGGCTCGAGACACCGGACACAGGCGAGATCCTGATCGGCGGCAGGCCGGTCAACGCAGTGTCACCGGCGGAGCGCAATGTCGCCATGGTGTTTCAGAACCTGGCGCTGTTTCCGCACATGAGCGCGCGCGACAACATCCGTTTTCCTTTGGTCGAGCGGAAGGTGGCAGAAGCCGAGATCGAAAAACGCGTCGCCGACGTCGCGGCCAAGCTGCATATCGGCCATATCCTGCACAAGCCGCCGGCGCAGCTTTCGGGCGGCGAGCGGCAGCGCGTGGCGATCGCTCGCGCGCTGGTGCGTGATCCGGCTGCCTATCTGATGGATGATCCGATCTCGGCGCTCGACGCCCGGCTGCGCGAGGAGACGCGCGTCGAGCTCAAGCGCATCCAGCGCGAGCTCGGCAAGACGCTGATCTATGTCACGCACGACCAGGAAGAGGCGATGTCGGTCGCCGACCGCATGGCCATTCTGGAGAACGGCAAGATCAGACAGGTCGGCGCGCCGGCCGAGATCTATGACCGACCGGCCAGCACCTATGTGGCGCGGCTTCTCGGCTCGCCGATGATGAACATATTGAAGTCGGTGCGCGGCGCGGAAGGCGTGGAGGCGGCGGAAGGCACAATCCGCATCGCGGACAAGGCTGCGCCGGCCGATGCAGTCGAGATCGGGCTCAGGCCGGAAGATATCAAGGTCAGGACTTGGTCGGGTGAAATGCCGGAGGGGGGCGCGGGCCGCCCGGCGCGAGTGTTCGAGGTCGAGCCGCTCGGCGGCTACACCGTCGTGACGCTCGCCGCCGGGCAGGCGCGTCTGCGGGCGCTGCTGCGCGGCCAGCCGGACATCAGGCCGGACGCGATGGTGGCGATATCCTGCGAGCCGGGCAGGGTGCATTATTTCGGACAGAGCGGGGGAGCGCTGGCACGATGACGGCGGCTGCAAGGAACGAGCTTCGGGAGGAACATATGGCAAGCAGCGGCTTCGAGCCGGACGTTAAAGTCCGCACCAGGGAATACAAGATCGGCTGCGTCGGCGCCGGCATGATCATGGCCGAATGTCACCTTGCCGCTTACAAGGAAGCCGGTTTTCCGGTGGTGGCGATCGCCTCGCGGACCAAAGGCAGCGCCGAAAAGGTCGCCAATCGCTGGGATATACCGACCGTCCACGACACGCCGGAACGGCTCATCGAGGACAAAAATGTCGAGATCATCGATCTTGCCTTTCCGCCGGACCAGCAACCGGCGCTGATCCGCCATGCGCTGAAGCAGGAGCACATCAAGGCGATTTTGGCGCAGAAGCCGCTGGCGCTGTCGGTCGAAGAAGCGGTCAAGCTGCGCGACGAGGCGGCCAAGGCCGGCAAGATCCTCTCGGTCAACCAGAACATGCGCTACGACCAGTCGATGCGCGTCTTGAAGCAGATCATCGACAGCGGCGCGCTCGGCGACATCGTCTTCGCGCAGATCGACATGCATGCCATCCCGCACTGGCAGAGCTTCCTCGAGGACTACGACCGGCTGACACTCGCCAATATGAGCGTCCACCATCTCGACGTACTGCGCTTCCTGTTCGGCGATCCGGACGAGATTACGACGCTGACCCGCAAGGACCCGCGCACCCACTTCGATCATTCGGACGGCATCACCGTGTCGACGATCAAGTTCCCGTCCGGCGTGCTCGCGGTATCGCTGGAGGATGTCTGGTCGGGTCCGCGCCAGGAGGGCTACAAGGACGACCAGCATATCAACTGGCGCGTCGACGGCACCAAGGGCGTCGCCAAGGGCACCATCGGCTGGCCGACAGGCTCTGCCTCGACCCTGACCTATGCCTCGACCGAGACCACCGACGGCAAGTGGGTAACACCCAGTTGGGACACGATGTGGTTCCCGCATGCCTTCATCGGCGTCATGGAGCAGCTCCAGCACGCCGTGAAGACGGGCACGCCGCCGGCGCTCTCGGTCGCCGACAACGTCAAGACCATGGCGCTGGTCGAAGCTGGCTATCGTTCGATCGACAAAGGCCGCACAGTCAAGCTTTCCGAAATCTCGATCAACTGAAACACCAGGCGACTGAATCACTTACAGGGAGGACTTCACACCATGATGCAGGCAGGTATTTTCACGGGTTATTTCCCGTATGGCCTCAAGGAAACCGCGCAGAAGATCCGCGCGCTCGATTTCAACACCGTGCAGCTCGACCTGCATTTCAAGGATATAGATCTGTCGGCTGGGCAGATCACCAAGGACAAGGCCAAGACTGTCCGCGATACGTTCCGCGATCACAATCTGCCGATCTGCTGTGTGTCGGGCTACACCAATATTATCCATCCGGACCCGGCGGAGCGCGAGAGGCGCGTCGGCTATTTGAAGGAGATTATCCGTAACGCACGCCATTTCGGCACCCCTTACGTGATCTCGGAAACCGGTACCTACAACACCGAGTCCGATTGGGTGCATCACCCGAAGAACAAGACCGAGGAAGGGTTTGAGGAATGCCGCAAGGTTATCGCCGAGCTTGCCCAGACTGCCTATGACCACGGCGCGGTGTTCCTGCTCGAAACCTATGTCAACAATGTCGTCGGCTCGGTCGAGGAGACAGTGAAGATGTTCGCGCAGGTCGACCATCCTGGACTCGGCTTGTTGATGGATCCGACCAACTATTTCGAAACCCACAACATCGACAGGATGGACCAGATCCTGAACCAGGTGTTCGACACGCTGACCGACAAGATCAAAATCGCGCACGCCAAGGACGTCAAGCGCTCAGGCGGCGACAAGTCGGAGAAGCACGCCGACATTGGCGACGAGGATGCGCTGGAGAGCCACACTTTCCGCGGCGTCGGCGAGATCGAGTTGCCGGCGCCCGGCCTCGGTTCGCTGAACTACGACCTCTATCTCAAGCGACTGGCCGAAAAGCACCCGAACATCCCGGTCATCATCGAGCATCTTTCGGAAGACGACGTGCCGCGCGCCAAGAAATTCCTCGACGGGAAATTCATCGCCAACGGACTATGATGGCGCGGTTCGGCTACGAAACAAGGGAGGAAGAGAAATGTTGAAATTCGCGTTGAAAATCGCGTCCGCGGCGACCGTTCTTGCCAGTGTGGCGCTGGCTACGCCGGCGCTGGCGCAGGACGGCCAGAAGACGTTCTACCTGTTGTCGCATGGCGGCCCGTCGGATGCCTTCTGGATCGATTGGAATGCCGGCGCCATCAAGGCCTGCGACCAGCTCAAGGTGACCTGCAAGATCTCGTTCAGCGGTGGCGACATGGCGGCGCAGAAGGAGGCCTTTAACTCCGCACTCGCCGCCAAGCCGGACGGCATCGCCACCACCTCGGCGCAGCCCGGCCTGTGGACTGAGGAGGTCAAGGCAGCGAAGGCGGCCGGCATCCCGATCGTGTTCTTCAACACCGACGATCCGGCGACCGGCCGGCAAGCCTATGTCGGCGCCGACCTCAAGGAAGCCGGTGTCATCTGGGCGAAATATCTGGTCGACCACAAAATGGTGAAGCAAGGTGACAAGGTGTTCCTGCCGGTCGAAGTGCCGGGCGCCAGTTACCAGCAGCTCGAGACGGAAGGCATTGCCAGCGTCTTCGATCCGCTCGGCATCAAATATGACGTGGTCGATTGCGGCACCGATCCGGCCGGCATCATCGCCAAGATGACGGACTATATGGTGGCCAACAATCCGCCGGCAATCATCGCGCTCGGCGATTCCGTGGCGGCCAGCGTCAAGCGGGTGTTCGACGGCGCCGGCGTGCCGGCCGGCAAGATTCCGGTCGTCGGCTGGGGCAATTCGAAGGAAACCGCCGAGTCAGTCAAGTCCGGCTTCATCAACGCGGCTGCCTGGCAGTTCCCATCGGCGCAAGGCTTCATGCCGGTGGCGCTGCTCGGTCTCGCCGCCGCGGGCGAACCGATCGGCTACGACATTCACACCTTCAGCCTCTACGACGCCTCAAGCGTCGAACCGATCCTGAAACTCTACAACAAGTGATTGGAACTGACGCTCGCCGCGCAGGCGGCGGGCGTCACCCTGGCGTATGGTCGAGTTGTCATGACAATTGCCGCAGAAGAGGAAATGCCGCGTGCCAAACGCAGGTCGAGCCTGATCCGCTCGCCGCAGTTCTCGTCGCTCGTCATCCTGATCGTCCTGCTTGCGGTATTCGCGATCGCCGACGCGAATTTCCTGTCGCCGCTCAACATCTCCAACATGATGGCGTTCCTGCCCGAGCTCGGCATCATCGCGCTCGGCATGACGCTGCTTCTGACGGCGGGCGAGTTCGACCTTTCGGTTGGCGCTGTGTTCGGGCTGGCGCCGGTCGTCGTCATGCTGCTGGTGCAGAACGGCGGGTTTGATATTGGCGTCGCGCTGCTGGCCGGCCTGCTGCTCTGCATAGCGATCGGTGCGATCAACGGGCTGATCGTCACCAAGATCGGCATCTCGTCCTTCCTGGTGACACTGTCGATGCTGCTCGTGGTGCGTGGGGCAGCGCTTTACATCACCCAAGGCTTTCCGCTGAAATCCTGGGACCAGCCGGGTTTTTTCGTGACGCTGCTGGCCGGCAGCTTCAATATCGGAACGTTCCGTTTCTATACGTCCTTGTGGTGGTTCATCGGCCTATCGCTGCTGGCGATCTACATCCTGCGCTATGCCAAGCTTGGCAACTGGATCAGCGCCATCGGCTCGAACCGTAACGCTGCCGTGGCGCGCGGCGTGCCGGCCGATGCGGTCAAGATCTGGCTGTTCATCCTGACCTCGGTGCTTGCCGGTCTCGCCGGCATGATCAGCGCCTTCCGTATCTCTGCCGCCTCGCCGGTGGCCGGTACCGGCTATGAGCTCGAAGTGATCGCCATGGTGGTGGTCGGCGGCACGGCGCTGACCGGTGGGCGCGGCACGATCCTCGGCACGATCGTCGGCGCATTGATGCTGCGCAGCATCCGAAACGGCATCGTGCTGATCGGCGTGCCGGGCCTCGCCTACAACATCTTCGTCGGCGTCATTATCCTTGCCATGCTCATCCTGCACGCTTTGCTGCAAAAGAACGCCGCCAGGAGCTGATCATGGAAGTGCTTCGGCTGCAGAACCTTCAAAAGTCCTTCGGCAGCGTGCGTGCGCTGAAGAGCGCCTCCTTCACGCTCAACGAGGGCGAAGTGGTGGCCTTGCTCGGCGACAACGGCGCCGGCAAATCGACGTTGATCAAGGCGATCTCGGGCGTGTTTCCCGTCGACCGCGGCGACATCTATGTGCGTGGCCAGAAGGTCTCCATCCGCTCGGCCCGCGATGCGATGGATTTTGGTATCGAGACCATCCACCAGGACACGTCGCTGGCGCCGGACCTCAGCATCGCGCGCAATCTTTTCCTCGGCCGTGAGCCGGTCAACCTCAAATGGCTCGGCGTGTTCGCGCCGCTCGATCTCGCCAAATTACGCGACGCCGCCTCGGCGCTTTTGAAGCGCGTCGGCATTTCGAAAAAACTCGACGCCGATGCATTGGTCAGCACGCTGTCTGGCGGCGAGCGTCAGTCGATCGCGATTTCGCGTGCCATGCAGTTTGCCGCCAAGGTCATCATCCTCGACGAGCCGACCAACAATCTCGGCGTCGAGGAAACACACGGCGTACTGCGCTTCGTCAAGGAGGTGCGCGACGCCGGCCATTCGGTGTTGCTGATCACCCACAACATCCATCACGTCTTCCAGGTCGCCGACCGCATCATCGTCATGCGCCGCGGCGAGATCGTCGCCGAACAGACGGTCGCCGATACCGACCTGCTGACCGTGGAAAGCATCATCACCGGCGCCGATATGTCGGCCCTGCTGAAAGAGACGAGGGCGAAGTGAAGGGCGGGAGCGAAGTGAAGGAACTGGCCGTCACATGGTAGAGCTTTACGGCAAGACGCTGTCGCGCCGGCAGGTTTCGGAGCGGTCCGGCATGCTGTCGCAGTTCGCCGGCGTGCGGCTGATGACGCTGGGCGATGGCGTCGAGCGCGGCATCCGCATGCTGGAATTCCGCACCGGCTCCGGCCTGCGCTTCACCGCGCTTGTCGACCGGGCGCTCGATATCGCCGATTGCGATTTCAAGGGCCAGGCGATCGGCTGGCACTCGCCGAGCGGTTTTCGCCATCCGGGCCTGCACGAGTATGAAGGCGAAGAGGGATTGGCGTGGGCGCGATCGTTCTCCGGCCTTCTGCTGACCTGCGGCCTCGACCATATATTGTTCATGAACGAAGTACCGGCCGACACCTACAACTATCCGCCGAAGAAGACGGTGCGCCATTCGCTGCATGGCCGCATCAGCACCATCCCGGCGCGGCTGACCGGCTATGGTGAGACCTGGGAAGGCGACCGCTGCGTGCTGTGGGCGGAAGGCATCGTCCAGCAATCGACTGTATTCGGCGAGGATCTGCATCTGCTGCGCCGGATCGAGGCCGATGTCGGCGGCAACGAGATCCGGCTTTCGGACCGTGTCGTCAATCACGGCTTCAACCGGACGCCGCATATGTATTTCTACCACATCAATGTCAGCTATCCGGTGCTCGATCAGGGGGCGCGCTACCTGGCGCCGATCCGCGACGTGATCTGGGCCGGGCATGCCGGCGAGCGCTATGAAGCGCAGAAGGTCGGCTATCGCACGGTGCCGGCGCCGCAACTGGGTTTCAAGGAACAGGTTTGGCAGCACGAACTCGGCGCCGACGGCGCCGGCAATGTGCCGGTGGCGGTGGTCAACGACAGTCTCGGTCTCGGCTTCGAGGTGGTCACGCGCAAGGACCAATTGCCCTGCGCCTACCAATGGCAGAATTTCCAGGCCGGGCAGTACGCGCTTGGGATCGAGCCGTCGACGCATCATGTGCTGGGAAATCTGGCCGCGCGCGAACGCGGCGAGATGATCTGGCTGGAGCACGGCGAGAGCCGCTCCTACGATGCGGTGTTCCGAGTTCTCGACGGTGTCGGCGAGATCGCCGATGCGGAGGGCCGGATCGCGGCGATTGCCAGACAGCCGCAGCAGGACTACCCGGGGCCGTCGGGCCATTTTCCTGTTCTTGGAGGCAGGTCGTGATAATGGCGAGGACGATAGGAGACACCAGTTGGGAGGCTGGTTCCTGCCCGAGCGGGGAGGGCTCGCGGCCGATCGGGAATTGGAGGTCACAATGGCTGGCAAGGTAAAGCGCGATTACAGCCTGGTCGGCGAAAGCACGCGGATTGCGATCGAAACCGGGCTTGCCTCGGCGGAGTGGTATCACACCAACGTCCCCCGCAAGGCGATCAAGGAGTTGATGCAACGCTCAGATGGCCCGGCGATCCGTGACACGATCATCTGGATCGTCGCCATTCTGGGCTCCGCTGCCGGTGGCGTCTATTTCTGGGGCACCTGGTGGTGCGTGCCGTTCTTCTTCGTCTACGGCGTGCTCTACGGCTCCTCCAGCGACTCGCGCTGGCATGAATGCGGCCACGGCACGGCTTTCCGCACACGCTGGATGAACGATGTGGTCTACCAGATCGCCAGCTTCATGTTGATGCGCAACCCGGTGACCTGGCGCTGGAGCCATGCCCGGCATCACACCGACACGATTATCGTCGGCCGCGACGCAGAGATAGCCGTGATGCGCCCGCCGGACCTGTTGCGTGCAGCGCTCGCTTTCACCGGTATCCTTGATTTTCGCTATTCGCTTCCGGCGCTGGTACGCCAAGCGTTCGGCAAGCTCACGCCCGACGAGAAAAGCTACGTGCCTGAGATGGAACAGCACAAGGCCGTCATCGCCGCGCGCTGGCATATTGCCATCTACATCGCCACGATCGCGCTCGCCCTCACCATGCAGTCGTGGGTGCCGGTGGTGCTCATCGGCGTACCGCGCCTCTACGGCACCTGGCACATGGTGCTGACCGGCCTGCTGCAACACATCGGTCTGGCCGACAACGTTGTCGACCACCGGCTCAACACCAGGACCGTGTACATGAACCCAATCAGCCGGTTCATCTACTGGAACATGAACTATCACGTGGAGCATCACATGTTCCCGATGGTGCCCTATCACGCGCTGCCCAGGCTGCATGAATTGATCAAGCACGATTTGCCTGAGCCGAACCCGTCGATATGGCATGCCTATCGCGAGGTCTGGCCGGTCCTGCTCAGGCAGCTCAACTATGAGGACTACTTCCTCAAGCGTGAGCTGCCGCCGACGGCGCGCCCCTACCGTGGGGAGTTCCACGAAGTGAACATGTCGGCAGCGGCTGAATAGGCACCGCACCAGCGCAACGCAGAAATTTCAGGAGAAGCAGAAATGGCCGATTGGGTCGAAGCGTGCGCCGTGGACGATGAGGATGTCATCCGCTTCGACCATGGCGGCCGCACCTTCGCTATCTATCGTTCGCCGGACGATGAATTCTTCGCCACCGACGGGTTTTGCACGCATGAGAAGGCGCATCTGGCCGATGGGCTTGTCATGGACGACATCATCGAATGCCCCAAGCACAATGGCCGCTTCAATTACAAGACCGGCCAGGCAAAAGGCGCTCCCGTCTGTGTCAACCTCAACACCTATCCGGTCAAGGTCGAAGCTGGCAAGGTGATGATCCAGATCGCCTAACCGCCCTCCATACATGCAACAAAGGGGACCAGAATCGATGAGCCGGAAAAGACCCACGATTGCAGACCTGCGCGCCATGAAGGGCAAGCGGCAATTGACGATGCTGCGCGTGCTGACGATGGACGAGGCCGAGGCCGCCGAACGCGCCGGCGTCGATATCGTCTCGGTGCCGCCGGAGCTGGTGCTCAATCCGCAGTACCGCGATGCGGCACCCAGCCTGTTCACCATGCCGGGCGAGAATTTCTTCGAGATCGGCACCGCCGATGATTTCGTCCGCTGGGCGTTCCGGCTTTACAAGGCCAGCGCCGATGCGGTCTATTGCAGCGCCGGCTATGCCACCATCAAGCGAATGGCAGACGATGCCATTCCGGTGATCGGCCATGTCGGCCTCATCCCGTCACGCGCCACCTGGACCGGCGGCTTCAAGGCTGTCGGCAAGACCGCAGACACCGCCATGCAGGTGTTCGAGGCGGTGAAACAGCTGGAGGCCGCCGGCGCGATCGGCGCCGAGATCGAAGTGGTCCCGGTGGAGGTGGCCAAGGCAATCTCGGAACGCACCTCGCTGGTCATGCTGTCGATGGGGGCGGGCACCGGCTGCGACGCGCAGTATCTGTTCGCCGACGACATACTTGGCCAGAACCGGGGCCACATGCCTCGCCATTCCAAGGTCTATCGCAATTTCGCCGCCGAATACGACCGCCTGCAGGCCGAACGCATCGCCGCCTTTTCCGAATATGTCGCTGATGTGAACAGCCTGGCATATCCCGAGGACAGGCATGTGGTGCATATGGATCCGGACCAGCTCAGCCTGTTCCTGGAGAAGCTCGACGCCGGATGAGACACGCCGGCCAGGGCTTGCTCATCGTCAGCCGGCATATGCGACGGCCGGCTATGGCCGCCATGTTCCGGTAGCCAGTGCAGCGTAAAGCGCCTCGGCGTCAATGCCCAGCGCTCTGTCTTCCTTGAGCGGCGCGACGAGGGCACGCACCGCTGCATGAATTCCCGCCGTGCCCGGCGCCAGTGTCAGCCCGTCACGCAGGTCGACGGCCTGTGCCGCGGCCATCAGTTCGAAGGCGATCAGCCGCCGCCATAGCCCGATCAGTCGGCGCATTTCGCAATGGCCAGGGGTGTCTGGGTCGCGTGATCCTCGACGCCCTCCGAAACCGGCAGGAAATCAAGCATCACCGGGTTGGCCTTGTGGCGGATGGCGGCGAGAATCGCCGTGACGGTCTTTTGCAGCGGCACGAAACCGGCCGAAGCACCGCCGATCGGCGACAGATATCTGGGCAGGCCGTGGCGGCCGGAGCCGGTGAGCTGGATGAAGCGGGCGGCACTGGCGGCTGCGGCTTGAGCGATCGCCAGGCCGAGCGTCTCGAAGGCCAGCGACAGCGACGCAGTGTGGAAATTGCCGGTCGACAGCACCAGCTTGTCGTTGGCCAGCACCAGCGGATTGTCGGCGGCGGCGTTGACTTCGATCTCGACCGCCTGCCGCGCCTGATCGATCGCCCGTAGCAACGCGCCATGGATCGACGGCATGCAGCGGATCGACAGCGGATCCTGCAAGGTAGTCGGCGCCGGCCCTTCCTCACCGGCAAGTAGATCGCGCAGGCCTTTTGCTGCTTCTTCCTGGCCAGCCGCCGGCCGTGCCGTCTGCAGGCGTGGGTCGAGGATCGTCTGGTTGGCGCCGATGCCTTCCATGGTCAGCGCGCCGGCCTGCTGCTGCTGTGCCAAGGCCGACAGTGCATCGACCACCGCCAGCGCGCCGCTGCCGGCCGCCACGGCCGAGGCGTTGATCAGCGACAGTCCGTCCTTGGGTGCGAGGCTGACGGGGGCGAGGCGCGCCAACGTCAGCGCCTTGGCCGCCGGCATGCGCCGGCCCTGATAGTCGGCTTCGCCTTCGCCGATCAGCATGCGGCCAAGTGCTGCCATCAGCACCAGATCACCGGCGCCGATTGAACCCAGCGACGGCATAACCGGATGGACGCCCGTATTGAGCGCCTCGACCAAGGCGACAAACACGTCGGGCGAAATGCCCGAACCGCCGGCCGAAAGCATCGATGCGCGGGTAAGCATCGTCGCGCGCACGATCTCTTGCGGCAGCGCATCGCCGATAGCGCCGCTGCGTCCCTCCAGCAACTGACGTTGGAAGGCGCTGGCGTCGCCGCTCACCGACGTGCCGAGATTGGCGCCAAGCCCGGTGTTCAGCCCATAGATCTGCTGCCCGGATGCGGCGGCGTCATTGAGCACTTTTCGTGCTTTGTGAAGCCTGTCGATAACCGAAGGCGCCACCTCGACTTTGCGGCCGTCGCGGGCCACCGCTGCGACGTCTTCGACGCTGACGCCGGACCCGGTGAGGACGAGCGAGCTCATGCGAAGCGCAACCGCTGGCCGATGCCTTGCACCTGCGCCTTGGCCAGCATTGCCTTGCCCAGTGCGATGTCGGAGAGCGACAGGCCGCGATGCCAGAACAGGATCGTCTCGTCGTCGCTTTGCCGCCCAGGCTTGAGGCCGGCGGCGATCTGGCCAAGCTCGGCGTGCAGCGTCTCTTCGCTGAGCCGTCCTGTCTCGACATGGGCGCGCAAGGAGCCGAATTTACCACCCTTGCATTGGCCCCAGTCGTCGACGACGATTTTCTGCATAATATCGGTCAGCGACAGCTCCACCGCGCTCATCGTGCCGTAGGGTACGACCAGCGCGCCGGGCTTGATCCATTCTGTCTTGAGCAGCGGCTGCGGTTCCGGCAGCCGCGAGGCCTCGACGACGATATCGGCGCCTTCGATGCAGGAACGCCAGTCGGCGACGGCCGTGACCGGCTTGCCGAGATCGGCGGACAGCTTGGCGGCAAAACCGTCGCGGCTTTCCGGTCGGCGCGAATGCACGCGGATCTCGTTGAAGTCGAACAGATGATCGAGCAGACGCACGTTCCAGTAGGCGGTACCGCGCGCGCCGATATGGCCGAGGATCTTTGACGTCTTTTTCGCCAGATGTTTCGCACCAATCGCAGTGACGGCGCCGGTACGCATGTCGGTGATGACGGTGGCGTCGAGAATGGCACGTGGTGTGCCGGTGCGCGGGTCAAACAGGTTGAGGATGCCGAATTCCGACGGCAGGCCGTGCAGATAATTGTCGACATAGTCGCCGACGATCTTGACGCCGGCAGCATCGAGCGGCGCGACGTAGCCGCGGAGCACATTGAAATGACCGTGAAAGGACGGGTCCGGCTCAAGATGGACGCGCGGCTCGATCACGGTCTGGCCGTTGCCTTGCGCCACCAGGCCCGCCTCGACCGCACCGATGATTTCGGCGTCAGTCATTGCCAAGGCATCGATGTCGAGGGCGTTCAGATAATCGATATAGATGGGCTTCATGCGAGAAGATTCCTGGTCAGAAAGAGCGAAGCGTCATCGCGGATTGTAAAAGGCCGGTTCGGCGGCAGGGCTAAGTCATCGCATAACCGGCTGCGATGTCACATGAAAGTTTGTTGCCCATGTCTGGACGACGCCGCCCAAATACTGTTGAAACCGGTGCGTCATCGGTTTGCCGGACAATTGGGCGGTTGCCGATGGAGCGGGAGAAAATTCCCTTCGGACAGTTCTGCGCATGACCGCCATTCCCGAAAACGACCCCTTGCCCGAAGCCACGACGGCGGCGCAGCAAGCCCGGCGGGTGGCGTTGATTGTCGCCGTCGCCTTTTTCATGCAGCTTCTGGATTCGACGATCATCTCGACATCGCTGCCGCAGATGGGAGAATCCTTCGGCGTGCCGGCGGTGGCGATGAGCATCGGCATCACCGTCTATATGCTGACCATGGCGGTGTTCGTGCCGCTGTCCGGCTGGCTCGCGGACCGTTTCGGCGCGCGCAACATCTTCCTCGTGGCGATCGCCCTGTTCACGCTGGCCTCGATCGCCTGTGGCATCTCACAGAACCTGACCGAATTCGTCGCGGCGCGCGCGGTTCAGGGCCTGGGCAGCGCGCTGATGACGCCGGTCGGCCGCATCCTGGTGCTGCGCAATGCGCCGAAATCCGAGCTTCTCAGCGCCACCGCGCTGATCACCTGGCCGGCGCTGTTTGCGCCGGTGGTCGGGCCGGTACTTGGCGGCTTCATCACCACCTATCTCTCTTGGCACTGGAATTTCTTCATCAACATTCCGCTCGGCGTTGCCGGCCTGTTGCTGGTCGCCCGCTTCATTCCTGGCGACCGCGAAGCCGGGGCCAAGCCGCTCGACTGGCCGGGCTTCCTGCTGACCTCCGTCGGGCTCGCCTCGATGCTCTATGGCCTCGAGCGCATCGCGCATCCGGAAGACGGTGTGTTGCCGACCGTGGCACTGCTCGGCACGGGCATTTTGGTCGGCTGGCTGGCGGCGCGGCATCTGGGACGCGCCAACCATCCGTTGCTCGATCTCACAGCGTTCAAGGTGCAGACTTTTGCCATCTCGACGCTGTCGGCCGGCACGATTTTCCGGATCGCCATCAACGCCACGCCATTCTTGCTGCCGCTTTTGTTCCAGGTCGGCTTCGGCCTGAGCCCGGTCGATGCGGGCATGATGATCCTGGCCTATTTCCTCGGCAATCTCGGCATGAAGGCGGTGACGACGCCGACGCTGAGGCGCTTCGGCTTCCGTTCGGTGCTGATCGTCAACGGGGTGATCGCCTCTTTGTCGATCATGGCTTGCGCAGCGCTTTCGCCCCAGACGCCGCAAGCATTGGTGGTGGTGCTGATGCTGATCGCCGGACTGTCGCGTTCGATGCAGTTCACCGCGCTCAACACGCTGGCCTTCGCCGACGTGGCCTCGCCGCAGCGCAGTTCGGCGGCAACGCTGTCCAGTATGCTGCAGCAGGTGGCGATGCTGTTCGGCGTAGCGGTCGCGGCGGCACTGCTCAACCTGTCGCAGATCGCCAGGGGCGTGGCGGCGCTCGATCTCGTCGACTTCCGCCTTGCCTTCCTGGTGATCGGCGCAATCGGGCTCGTCGCCTCGTTTCGCTTCTGGCGTTGCCGAAGGCCGCCGGCGCCGAGGTCTCGGGCCATGTTTTGCGGATTTGACGCGGGAACTCCGCGGCGAGCGCGGACATAAATTCTGCTTGCTCCGCTCGTCTTGGAGCGAACCTTCGCCAGCGGTTCGATCGGCACGATCAATTGCAAAAGTGCTTGAGTTCCGGGCATTGCGCCGGCGTCGCCAATCAATGCGCCCAACAGCAGAATTTCCTCGCAAGCCGGCCTGCAATGCGCGGATTCATTTGACGAATTGGTCTTGAGCCGATTAGCTTTCGTTCCGATGGCCGCAGAGGGAGCAGGGCGTAGCCATCGCGGGTGAAAGCGGGCAATGAACGCGATCGGCTGGCTAAACTGGAGAAGCCTGAACCAGGAGGGCATTGTCTTTGCCATCGCGGTTGTGCTGTTCATTGCCGCTGCGATCGGGCTGCCCGGGTTTATCAACTCGAACAATCTCGTTGCCATCGTGCGCTCGGTCTCGGTGCTGGGCATATTGGCCCTCGGCATGGCGGTCGTCATTATCGGCAGAGGCATCGATCTGTCGGCGGTGGCGATCATGGCCATGTCGGTCGCGTGGTATTTGCAACTGCTGAATTCGGGGACGTCCGACGGGCTGGCCTTCGCCTATGTGCTCGCCGGTGTTCTCGCCATCGGGCTGTTGAACGGAATCCTGGTCGCCTACGCCGAGGTCCCGGCGATCTTCGTGACGCTGGCGACCGCGTCCTTCGTCTTCGGCTATGTGCGTTCGCAACTGATCACGCAGGACGCCGTGCCGGTGCCGCCCGGCCATTGGGTCGAGCTTTTGGGCGGGCTGCGCTTCCTCGACATCCCGGTCGAGGTCTTTGTCTTCGCCGGGCTGGCTTTCGCCTTTTTCCTGTTCCTGCGCTACACCAAATGGGGCCGCTACGTCTATTTCGCCGGCGACAATCCGGTCGCGGCGCGCAACATCGGCATTCCGGTGCGCCCGATGCTGGTGCTGCGCTATGTGCTGTCGGCCTTGGTCTCGCTGGTGGCCGGCTTGCTCACTGCCGCGAGCCTGCATTCGATCAACACCCGTATCGTCAACTCCACGCTGCTCTACGACATCGTGCTGGTGGCGGTGATCGGCGGCATCGGCCTGTCGGGCGGGCGGGGCGGGGTGCGCAACGTGCTGGTCGGTGCCGCGCTGATCGGAATCCTGCTCAACGCCATGACCATCATCGACATTCCGCTGCTCTATCAGAACCTGATCAAGGCGGCGATCCTGCTGGCGGCGATCATCGTCGACGGCTTCATCAATCCGCGCGACGAGCAGACCGCCCAGCAAGGCGACATTTAGACTGAGGCGGACGGTTGGGGGCCGGCCGCGAACGACAATAACCAAACCAGAGGATGTGACATGAGAATCATCGGGACATTTATGGCTGCCGCGGCAGCGCTTGCTGTCTCCGCCTTCGTGGCGCCAAGCTTCGCCGCCGAGGATCCGGGTCCGGCCGCCTATTCGCAAGCGCTCAAGGGCAAGCGCGTGATGCTGGTTCCGATGGCCATGGGCTTCGACCTGGCACAGGGCTGGGCGCATTTCCTGAAGACGGAGGTCGAGGCCTGGGGCGGCATCTTCGAAACGCGCGATCCGAACTGGGTGGTCGATGCGGGCGCGCAGGCGATAACCGACGCGATCTCGTCGGACACCAGGCCGGACGTGCTGATCATCCACTCGCCGGACCTCAACTCCTATGCCAAGCTGATGAAGAAGGCGCAGGCCGCCGGCACCTATGTCCTGCTGGTCGACAATCCGGCGAACTTCCCGGCCGATGCCTTTGTCGGCAGCGACTGGGATCGGCTCGGCCAGCTCGAAGCCGAAGCGGCAATCAAGGGTTGTGGGCCGAACTCCTCCAAGAAGATCGGGCTGGTGCAGGGCGACCAGGCCAACTCGTCGAGCCTCTACCAATATGCCGGCATCATGAAGGTCCTGGACAAGAACCCCGACTTCAAGGTCGTGGCCAAGCCGGACTCCAACTGGGATGCGACGACCTCGCGCAATGTGACGACGACGATGCTGCAGCAGAACCCCGACATCTGCGCCATCATCGATTTCTGGGACGGCGACGCGACCGGTGCTTCGGCTGCGATCCGCGACGCCAAGCTTGACGGCAAGGTGTTCCTGGTCACCACCGGCGGTGGTGAGAAGACCGCCGACTGCGACAAGTTGCAGGACGGCACCTATGGCGCGGTGGTGATGACCGATCTTGCCCGCCAGTCGGGCGACATGAATGCCGTCATCAAATTCCTGCTGCAGAGCGGCCAGCCGGCCGGCACGTCGCACACCTACATCTACACGCTGGAGAAGGCGACAACCAAGGCCGACCTCAAGCCAGACAGCTGCTGGGACTTGAAAGCACTGCAAGCCCAAGCTGCGGCCAAGTAAACCGCGGTCCGTTGCACGCATCGACGAGGTGGCCGGACCGGGTTCGGCCGCCTCTTTCTCTCTTGAGTGGCAGCAGCAACCGATGTCCTTTCGCGAACGCCTTCAGTCCTGGCGCTACAATCTCGTGCCCGACCACCTCGTCGGCGAGATACTGAGCAAACGCTGGACCGACAACGCCATTCCTTTCCTGGCGCTGGTGGCGACGCTGGCGACGTTCGGTTCGATCATTCCGGGCTTCTTCAAGCCGATGTCGCTGCAGGAATCGACCCGCCAGCTCGGCGAGTTCTCGCTGGTCGTCACCGGCATGACGGTGGTCATGCTGGGCGGCGGCATCGACCTTTCGGTCGGCTCGATCTTCGCGTTGTCGTGTTTTTCCGCGGTCTTTGTCTTCTTCATCCTCGAACAATCGGTGTGGCTGGCGCTGGCCGCCTCGATCGCCTCCGGCCTGCTGTTCGGCGCGATCAATGGCTATCTGATCGGCTATTTCAGGCTGCGCGCTTTTCTGACGACATTGGTCACCTTCATTTTCGGCCGGGCGCTGTTCGACATACTGGTCACCACCTATGCCGCCGACGTCCAGCTTTCCAATGCCACATCGGATGTGCTGGACTTCATCGGCGACGATACCTTCTGGGGCCTCTCGGTCGCGGTGTGGGCGGCGATTATCCTGGCCATCATCACCCACGTCGCGCTGACGCGCTCGCGGCCCGGTTGGCATGTGCAGGCGGTAGGCGGGTCGCGGCGCTCGGCCCACAATGCCGGTATCCGCGTGCGCCGCACCGTGTTCATGACCTATGTGTTCTCCGGCTTCTGCGCCTCGCTCGGCGGCTTCCTTATTGCCTGCCGGCTGAGCGGGGCAGGGCCGGGCACAGGCCTCAACCTTGAGGTCATGGCGTTGACGGCGGCGGTCGTCGGCGGCGTCAGTCTGGGTGGCGGCCGCGGTTCGGTGATCAAGGGGCTGATGGGCGCGATCATCGTGCTGACGATGACCAACGGGCTGATTCGGCTGGGCTATGGCACCGGCACCAACCAGATGGTGCTGGGCATCATGCTGGCGGTCGCGGTCACGATCGACATTCGCTGGCTGAAGAACCGACACAAGGTGCTGGACGAGGTCTACGTCGCACCGGTCTATCTGAAGATGGGCGCAACGCAGTCGGCGGCACCGGGCTCCGGCACCCCTTTCGAACTCGACAACCGGCTCTCGGAGGCTGACCATATCGGGCTCGGCGAGCTGGAAGGGCCGGAAGACGTCATCCTCGACCGCGACGATCATCTCTATTGCGGCACCAGGCATGGCGAGATCGTCCGTTGCTTCGCACCGGATTACAAACGCTCCGAGGTCTTTGCCCATATTGGCGGCTTTCCGCTCGGCCTGGCCTTCGACAAAACAGGCAATCTGATCAGCTGCGTCGGCGCGATGGGGCTTTATTCGGTCTCACCGGAGCGGGAGGTGAAGCGGCTTTCGGCGGAAACGTCGCGCTCCTGGACCTCGATCGTCGACGATGCGCGGCTGCGCGATCCCAATGATTGCGATATCGCGCCGGACGGCCGCATCTATTTCACCGACTCCACCAAGCGCTATGACGCGCACGACTGGGCGCTGGATTCGATCGAGAACCGCGCCACCGGGCGGCTGCTCGTTTATGACCCGAAGGACGGTTCGACGAAGACATTGCTCGACGGCTACCGCTACACCAACGGGGTGTGCATGGCGCATGACGGCAAGTCGCTGTTTTTTGCCGAAAGCTGGGCCTGCCGCGTGCACCGCTATTGGTTGGAAGGGCCGAAGGCGGGCACCGCTGAATGCGTCATCCGCGACATGCCTGGCTACCCCGACAACATCAACCGTGCCTCCGACGGCAATTACTGGATGGCCTGGCTTGGCATGCGCACGCCGAGCTTCGACCTGTCGCTGCGCCATCCAGACATGCGCAAGCGCATGACGCGCCGGTTGCCGCAGGACGAATGGCTGTTCCCCAACATCAACACCGGAGGTGTGGTGAAATTCAACGAGACGGGCGGCATCGTCGAAGCGATGGGCGACCTGTCGGGCGCCACGCATCCGATGGTGACCTCGATGCGCGAGCACAAGGGCTATCTCTTCGTCGGCGGTATCCTGAACAACCGCATCGGCCGCTACAGGATTGCCGGCGCCGATCCGAACTGGACCAGCCCCGCTTCCTATTGGGGTGCCAAGCCATGATGCTGGACCCGATCCTCGACATCTTTCGCGGCAAGGCGGTGACAATCCCGCCGCTTGACGGTGCCTTCAGGCCGAATACGCTGCTGGACGATGCGCCGGATTTTGCCGATCTGACCGAGCCCGACAATCTGCTGCTCGCCGACGGCCGGTTGATGGCCTCCAGCGGCAATGCCGTCTACACGGCCGCCGCCGCTGGCGCGCCAACGATGGTTGAGACATTTCCCTCGCGCGTTACCGCGCTTGCGCTTTCGCCCGCCGGCGAACTGACCGTGGGGCTCGAAAGCGGCAAGCTTTTGATTGCCGGCAAGGAGGCTCCCCTGCCGGCAGAGATCCGCTGCATTACAGCACTCGCCTATGCGGCAGATGGCGCACTTTGGCTGGCCAATGGCTCGGCCGAACATGCGCCGTCGGAATGGGCTGCCGACCTGATGAAGAAGGGGGCATCGGGTTCGCTGTGGAAGCGTGAACCGGCGGGCAGCGAATTCCGCAAGGTCGCCGGCGACATCGCCTTTCCTTATGGGCTGCATCCTGCCGGCAAGGATGTGCTGGTCAGCGAGAGCTGGCGCCATCAACTTGTCCGCTTCGATGGCGCGACAGGCAGCCGCTCGACGGTGCTGGCGCATCTGCCCGGCTATCCCGCACGGCTGTCGCCTGCCGCCGATGGCGGCGCCTGGCTGACGCTGTTTGCGCCGCGCAACCGTCTGATCGAATTCGTACTGCAGGAAACGCACTATCGAAACGACATGCTGACGCAAGTGCCGCCGCAACACTGGATCGCGCCGGCGCTCGCCTCCAACCGAAGCTTCCTCGAGCCGCTGCAATGCGGCGGCATCCGCACCATGGGCATCCACAAGCCGTGGTCGCCGAGCCGCTCCTACGGGCTGGTGGTCAAGCTCGACCGGGACATGCAGCCGCAGCACAGTTTGCACAGCCGCGCCAACGGCACGCGCCACGGCATTTGCAGCGCGATGGAACGGGACGGTCGTCTGTTCATCGCTTCGAAAGGCGGCGATTGCCTGCTGGCCATCGATCTGGCTTCAGGAGGGCATCGCTGATGGAGCCGATCGTCCGCCTGGAGAACGTGACCAAGACCTATCGCGGTGTGCCCGCGGTGAAGAGTGTCAGCTTCGAGCTGCGCAAGGGCGAGATCCACGCGCTGCTCGGCGAGAATGGTGCGGGAAAATCGACGCTGACCAAGATCATCGCCGGCGTCGTCGACGCGACATCGGGAAAGATGTTCCACAAGGGCCAGGAGATCGCCTACGCCTCGCCGCATGCGGCACTTCAAGCCGGCATCGCCATGGTGTTCCAGGAGACCAGCCTGGTGCCGTCGATGACGGTGGCGCAGAACCTTTATCTGGGTACCGAAAGCTTTCTCAACCGACTGCGCGGCACCTACATTTCGGCGCAGCAGTTCCTGCAATCGCTGAACTTTCCCGTCGATCCGAACGCCATTGTGGCGACGCTGGGTGCGGCCAAGCGGCAGATGGTCGAGATCGCGCGCGCCGTCCACCACAATGCCGAGATCATCATCTTCGACGAGCCGACAGCGACGCTGACACCAGAGGAAAAGCGGCACTTCTTCGCACTGATCCGCCGGCTCAAGGGAAGGGGTGTGTCGATCGTCTTCATCAGTCATGCGCTCGAAGAGGCGCTTGATATCGCCGACCGCATCACCATCCTGCGCGACGGTGAACTGGTGATCACCGACGATACCGCCGCCTTCGATCGCGACAGGATCGTTGCCGCCATGGTCGGGCGCACGCTTTCGGGACAGCTCTACAGCCAGCGCGACGAAACGAAACTGCGCAAGCCCGGCAAGAAAGTGCTGTCGGTGCAGGACATCTCGATGAGCAATGTCGTGCGCAACAATTCCTTTTCGATCTTCGAGGGCCAGATCACCGGCGTCTTCGGACTGATCGGCTCGGGCCGCACCGAGACGTTCAAGATCGTCTCCGGCATCTACAAGCGCGACTTCCTGCGCGGCGGCACTATCGAGCTGGACGACCGGCCGGTGCGCTATCTCGTGCCCAGCGAGGCCGTGGCGGACGGCATCGTTTATGTCACCGAAGACCGCAAGAGCGAGGGGATTTTCGAGACCATGGACGTCGCCGAGAACCTGTTCGGCGGCTTTTTGGCGGCAGGGCGGGAAAAGGGCTGGGTGATCAACGCGCAGGAGATGCGGACGCTCTCGGCCGAATGGACAAAGACGCTGAATGTCAAGGCGATCAACGACAATGCCCGCGTGGTCGAGCTCTCGGGCGGCAACCAGCAAAAGGTGGTGATCGGCAAGGGACTGGTGCAGAAACCGCGCATCGTCATCTTCGACGAGCCGACGCGCGGCGTCGATGTCGGCGCGATTGCCGAGATCCACCAGATCATCAACCGGCTGGCCGATGAAGGCCTCGCAGTCGTCGTCATCTCGTCCTACCTGCCTGAGATCATGAACCTGTCCGACCGCATCCTGGTCTGCCGGCAGGGCCGCATCGTCGAGGAGTTCTCGCCGGCCGAGGCGACGGAGGAGAAGATCATGTATGCGGCGGTTCACTAGATTCAGCTGAGGCCGGCCTGCAAATGGCGGCTTCCTGCGCTTCCGGTGCTCACGTACGAAAAGTACGCTCCGCTCCGGTTCTCGGAATCCACCATTTTCGACTCGGCCTGACCTGAATCTCTACGTCGCCGCCGGAAAAGTGAATCAGCGAATGGATTGGCAGCGATTGCTCAAGGCCTGATTCAATTCACACGACGATCAAGCGAAAGGAAATGCCATGGCCACCACAAGACTTCTGAGCGATGCCGAGGTGGAAAAAATCCCGGCGGTCAAGGCGGTGTTCGACGACATCCGTGCGACGCGCAAATCCGATTTCGTCAACAATTTCTGGCGTGGGCTGGCCAATGATCCCCCAGCGCTGAAGCGGATCTGGGAACAGCTGAAGGTAGTGATGATCGCGGACAGCGTCATCGACCCGCTGACCAAGGAGATGATCTACATCGCGGTCTCGACCGCCAATGGCTGCTCCTATTGCGTCCATTCCCACACGGCGGCGGCCCGCGCCAAGGGCATGACCGACGCGCAGCATGGCGAACTGGTGGCGATCATCGGGCTGGCCGGGCAGACCAATCATTTGGTGACGGCGATGCAGGTTCCGGTCGATCCAGAGTTTGAGGTGAGGTGAGGCGAGGCGAGACGCGGCGCCTTCCCTTCTCCCCTTGTGGGAGAAGGTGGCCGAGCGAAGCTCGGTCGGATGAGGGGTGCCGGAAGGATCGCAACATTGAAGCGTAAGTGCTTAAATTGCTTTATATTTCCTCCGTCGCGTTCCTTCCGTCTCGGCGCTTCGCGCCGATCCACCTTGTCCCACAGGGGGAGAAGGGGAGGTCTGCGCGTCTCACGCCGGCCGATATACCTTCTCCGCCGTGTTCCAGAAAATATCCGCCTCGGCCGCCGCGCCGTGTTTCGCCACCGCTTCCCGGTGCGCCTTGATCAGCTCGGAATGGCTGGTCCACAACTTCTCGATCGGGAAGTTCGAGCCGAACATCAGATGATCGCTGCCGAGGATGTCGATCGCGTTGTCGACGATATAGGCGATCAGCGCCGGATCGTTGCGGTGGACGAAGGTGCCGAGGCCGGACAGTTTTGCATAGAGGTTGGGCGCCGCCGACAGCGTGCGCAGACCGGCCTTCCAGGCCTCTGTGGTCTCCCGCTCCATGTCGGTCAGCATGCCGGCATGGGTGAGGATGAAATTGGTCTCCGGATTGTCGCCGACCAGCGTCAACCCGTCTCTCATCTGGGCCGGGAAAAGCTGCAGGTCGAAGGACAGGCCATAGTCCTTCAGCCGCGCCACGTTGGCCCGCACCTTCGGGTCGATGACCTGATCGGCGGACGGGGCAAAGCGGAAGGCCGGCGTTTCGTGCCAGTGCAGCTGCATGCGCACGCCGCGCAGCAGCGGATACTTGATCAGCCGGTCGATCTGGTGACGCACGTCGTCCACCGTCATGTCGGCATAGCCGACGATGGCGTGCGGCCAGCCGGTTTCTTCCGCGGTCTTCTGCAGGAAGGCGACCTCGTTCTCGAAATCCTCCTTCGCCCAGTTGGTCTGCACATAGACCGCCTTCTCGACGCCCGAGCCTTGCTGGTCCGCGAGGAATTCCTCGATCGGATAGTCGCGGCGGATCGGCTCGTAAGGGCCAAAGATGCGCGGCACCATCGGCCCGCGCAGCCAGGGCTGGTCCTCTCGGCGCCAGATGTGGAAATGCGCGTCGATCGCCTTCTGCATCATGAAACCCTCGTCCAGATTGCCGCGGCCGCCGGGGCAGGGCGGGCGAGCGACAGGATGAAATCGGTGAGGCCGGCGATCGACGAGCCGTCGACCAGATCGTCGAGCACCGGCAGGATGGCGCGAAGTGCTGCCGTGGCCGGCTGGAAACGCGGATCGCCGGCCAATGGCGTTGCCAGCGAAAGCCGATAGGCGCGGGCGCTCAGCCGGCGCATCGCCATCTCCAGCTCGGCATGGTCGCCACGCTCCAGCGCATCCGACAGGATGACGATCGCCGCCCCGCGTGCAAATGCCGAAAAGCGCGGTACTGAGAGGAAGGCGAGCAGCGTCGGCCCCATGCGGGTGCCGCCGTCCCAGTCGTCGACCTGCGCGGCCACGCGGGCGAGCGCCTGGTCGCGGTCGCGAATGCGCAGCGCCGAGGTGATGCGGGTCAGCCGTGTGCCGAAAGTGAATACCTCCGCTCGGTCGGCGCCTTGCACGGCCGCATGCACCAGCTTGAGGTAGTCGGCGGTGTAGAGTTTCATCGAGCCGGACACGTCGATCAGAATGAGAAGTTTGCGCGGCACGCTCTGCCGCCTGCGCAGCAGCGGCGACGGCACATCGCCGTCGGCACTGACGATCTCCCTAAGCGAACGGCGCAGATCGAGCTTGCCGCGCAAATGCGTGCGCACCGTGCGGAAGGAGCGGCGGGCGGGCAAAGCGGTTGCGAGCTTGCGGCGGAAGGCGGCAAGCCCGTCGCTGTCGCGCTGGAACTCGCGGACGCTCAACTGTTCGCTGGCCGAAGACAGTTCGCCGCCTTCCTCCTGGCGGATCACTTTGATTTCCTGTTCGCTCGATCCGCCATCGTCCTTGATCCGGGTTTCCTCGTCGCTGTCGCCTTCGGCCAGGACCGCGCTGCTTCCATAGAAATGGCTTTGGAAATACGCCTCGAATTCGTCGCGGCGGTCGGGCGGTGGCGCCAGCATGGCAAGGGCCGCCTCATGGATGTCGCTCATTGAGCGCGGCCCAAGCAGCGTCACCGCCTGCATGAAACCGGACACCTGCTCGGGCGCCACCGGGAAGCCGTAGCGGCGCAGCAGCCGGCCGAAGCCGAGGAAGGGCCTCGCCCCTTGAGGCAGGGCTGCGGCACTCACGCCAGCGCCTCCTCGACAATTTTGCCGAGCTCGGGCGCGATGCAGGAAAGGTCCTCCTCGTCCTTGATCAGCACGCCGATGGCGCGGCGAAACGCTTCCGGCCACGGGCTGCCGCCCTTTTCGAGGATGGTGGCGGCATTGGCCCATTCGACCGCCTCGGCGATGCCGGGCGGCTTGGCCAGCGGGCGGGCGCGGATGTCGCGGACGGCAGAGGCCACGGCGCGCGCCGTGGCCTTGGCGACGTCGCCAGCGCGCAGCATGATGATCTCGGCCTCGCGCCCGGCATCGGGATAGCTGATCCAGTGATAGACGCAGCGACGCCGCAGCGCTTCCGCCAGCTCACGGGTGCGGTTCGAAGTCAGGATGACGATCGGCTGCGCCGTCGCGCGAATGGTGCCTCGCTCGGGAATGCTGATCTGGAAATCGGACAGGAACTCCAGCAGCAGCGCTTCGAATTCATGATCGGAACGGTCGATTTCGTCGACAAGCAGCACGCGCTTTTCCGGCGCCTTCAGCACCTGCAGCAGCGGCCGCGCGATCAGAAAGCGGTCGTCGTAGATGTCGATCTCGTGCTCGCCGGCATGGCGGATGGCGAGCAGCTGGCGCTGGTAGTTCCATTCGTAGAGCGCATGTGCTGCGTCGATGCCCTCATAGCATTGCAGCCGAACCAGATCGCGCCCGAGAACGTCAGCTATCGCTTTTGCGGCCTCGGTCTTGCCGACGCCGGGCGCGCCTTCGAGCAGCAGCGGCTTGCCCAGCCTTATCGCCAGGAAGATAGCGGTCGCCAGGCTTTCATCGGCCAGATAGCGCGAGGCGGCGAGGCGCGACGCGACCGCCTCCGGCGAGGTCGCGACTGTCTCGGCACTTCTCTTGGGCATTTCCAACACTCAGTTCGATGCTTGCGCCTTCAGCGCCCGCAGGATGCGTTCCGGCGTGATCGGCAGCGTATCGATGCGCACGCCGACCGCGTCGAAGACGGCGTTGGCCACCGCCGGGATCTGCGGGTTGGCGCACATCTCGCCCGGCCCCTTGGCGCCATACGGCCCGTCCGCCGAGGGCCGTTCCAGCACGATGATCTCGGTTTCGGCAAGATCGCCCGGCCCCGGCATCAGATACTGGTTGAAATCGGTGCCGCCATGGTCGCGGTTGGGATAATAGGGTTCGGTCGTTTCGTAGAGCGCATGGCTGATGCCCATCCATGAACCGCCGACGAGCTGCTGTTCAACCATTTTCGGGTTCAGCGCACGGCCGATCTCAAACACGTTCTTCACCGTCAGCACGGTGACCTCGCCGGTCTCGTCGTCGACCTCGACCTCGGCCACCGTGCAGGCATGCGCATAGCAGGTCGACGGCTTCATCGCGCCGGTCTCCTTCTCCGGGTACGAGCGTGGGATCAAAAACATGCCGCGGCCGGAAATCGAGCGGCCGCGCTTGAAATGCGCCGACAGCGCGACATCGAAGATCGAGATCGATTTCTGCGGCGCGCCCTTGACCAGGATGTTGCCCTGGCCGTCGGTCTCAAGGTCGGACGCATTGACTTCCAGCTCCTCGGCCGCCACTTCGAGCATCACCTGGCGGGCTTCCCTGGCGGCCTGGATGACGGCGTTGCCGGCGCGGTGGGTGCCGCGCGAGGCGAAGGTGCCCATGCAGTGCGGGCCGGTGTCGGTGTCGGCGGTGTCGACGACGACGCGATCGGTCGGCACGCCGATCGTCTCGGCGCAGATCTGCGCCATGATCTGCTTCATGCCTTGGCCGAGATCGACACTGGACAGCGTGACCATGAAATTGCCGGTCGGCGTCGAATGCACCAGCGCCTGGGTCGGGTCGCCGCCGAGATTCATGCCGGTCGGGTAGTTGATTGCGGCGACGCCGCGTCCGCGCCTGATCGCCATCTCAAGCTCCCTTCGCGTAAGACGACATGGAGAGGTATTTTTCCGCCACCGGCCAGTTGGCGGCGCGCGAGGCTTCCTGCATGCACTCGATCAGCGCCGCACCCTCGGTCGGCTGGCGATGCGCCTTCATGTCGCCGTCGCGATAGGCGTTGACGAAGCGGAATTCGAGCGGGTCCATGCCGATCAGCCGGGCGAGCTTGTCCATTTGCACTTCAAGCGCGAAATCGCCGATGGTGACGCCGAAGCCGCGCATGGCGGAGGAGGGGGTGCGGTTGGTGTAGACACAGTAGGTGTCGATCCAGACATTCGGGATCGTATACGGCCCGGGATAATGGCCGGCGCCCTTCTGTGCGCCATAGGGCGAATGGCGCGAATAGGCGCCGGCATCGGTGTAGCCGGTCACTTTCCGCGCGACGATGCGACCGTCCTTCATGACGCCATCCTTGATGACGACTTTTTCCGCCGCGCGCGGCGAGGAAATCTGCATCTCCTCCTCGCGGCTGTAGATGAAACAAACCGGGCGCCCGGTTAGTTTGGCGCCGAGGATGGCGATTGGCTCAACGATGACATCGACCTTGCCGCCAAAACCGCCGCCGACGGTGCCGCCGACAAAATGCAGTTTGTTGCCGGGCATCTGCAGGATGATCGAGGCGTTGTCGAGGGTGAAGAACATCGCCTGCGTGTTGGTGTAGCAGGTGAAGCGGTCATTGCCCTCGGGCGCGACGATGCAGCCGGTCGTCTCGGTCGGCGCATGCTCGATCGGCGACGATTGATAGGTCTGTTCGAGCACGTGGTCGGCCCCGGCGAAGCCTGCCTCGACATCGCCGAAGCGCACCTTGCGGCATTCGCCGCTGTCATAGAGGTAATAGTTCTGGCCGTGATATTCGTTCACTATCGGCGCGCCGGGCTTCAGCGCTTCCTCCATGTCGAACACGGCCGGCAGCACCTCGTAGTCGACCTTGACCTTGGCGGCGGCCTCCTGTGCGGCGCGCTCGGTTTCGGCCAGCACCGCCACCACCGCCTCGCCCTTCCAGCGCACCTTGCCGTCGGCCAGCACCGTCTCGTCCTCCGGCCCGATCTGGATCAGGATCAGGATGGTGTAGACATTGTGCGGCACGTCCTTGGCGGTCAGCACCTTGACGACGCCCGGGTGCTTTTCCGCTTCGGACGTGTCGATGCTGCGGATGCGCGCATGATGGTGCGGGCTGCGAACCATCTTCAGATGCAGCATGCCGGGAAAATTGCGATCGGCGAAATAGGCCGTCTTGCCGGTGACATGGCCAGGTGAATCCGAACGTGGCCGCGGTTGGCCGATCTCATGCAGATCGTCCTTGCGCTGGTCGGCGAAATAGCTTTTGCGGAGTTCCATTTTCCTGACTCCCTCAAGCCGCGTTCTGCGAATTGGACCGCGCGGCGGTCAACACCGCCTGGATGATAGGCTCGTAGCCGGTGCAGCGGCAGATGTTGCCGGACAGCGCCTCGACCACCTCGTCGCGGCTGGGCTCCGGCGTGTGGTCGAGCAGCACCTTGGCCGCCATGATCATGCCTGGCGTGCAGAAGCCGCATTGCGTGGCGAACGCATCGAGGAAGGCGCGCTGCAGCGGATGCAGAACGCCGCCTTCCGAAAGGCCTGATGTCGTGGTGATGGCAGCACCGTTGCAGGTCTCGGCCAGTGTCAGGCAGGATAGCCGGAGCTCGCTGTCGATGATGACGGAGCAGGCGCCGCAAGTGCCCTGGTGGCAGCCGCCCTTCGGCGAGGTATCGCCGATCTTGTCGCGTAACGCATGAAGCAGTGTCGTGCCGCTGTCGATGAATTCGGCCTTTTCGGCGCCATTGAGCGTGAACTGAACCGGGACCTTTGCCATGTTTTCCTCCCTTGCGCGCCTTGCCGGTTTTGGGCAGCCCCCGCCCCCCCAACGGGAATTTTAGGGCCCCCGCAAACCCCCGCGATTGGCCGGCCGGGCCTGGGTGGGGGACCACGCCCGGG
>NZ_JAMYQT010000014.1:0-178723 GCF_040320985.1 Mesorhizobium sp. M0571 | reverse complement strand
ACCCCCCGCCAACCCATATTGCTGCGTGGCTCGGGGGCGCGGTTTTGTTAATACGAGACTGGGGTACCCGCCCCCATCCCAACCCCCCCCCGCCGGCCGCTGCGCGGCCACCTCTCCCCGCTTCGCGAGGGCGAGGAACCCAGGTCTTGCGAGGCCGGCCTTCCTTTGCGCCCCCCTCTGCCCCTCCGGCGTCTCGGAACAATCCCGCCAACCCTCCGTTCACCCGGCGCCCACATCATGCTAACCAGCACCCATGGCACAGAAGAAAGCATACGAGGTCGATTCATGGCTGGCGCGGCCGGATCCGCGCGTCTCGATCGTCCTGCTTTACGGCCCCGATCGCGGGCTGGTTGCCGAGCGCGCAAAGGTCTTCGCCGCCAAGACCGGCCTGCCGCTCGACGATCCGTTCTCGGTGGTCAGGCTGGACGGTTCGGAAGTCGATCGCGACGAGGGCCGCCTGCTCGACGAAGCGCGCACCGTGCCGATGTTTTCGGAGCGGCGCCTGCTATGGGTGCGCAATGCCGGCGCCCAGAAGGCGCTTGCCGACGATATCAAGGCGCTGACCGCCGAGCCCGCGCGGGACGCGATCATACTCATTGAAGCCGGCGACCTGAAGAAGGGCGTCGGCCTGCGCGCAGTTGTCGAAGCGGCGGACAATGCCATGGCATTGCCGTGCTATGCTGACGAAACCAGGGACATCGACACGGTCATCGACGACGAATTGCGCAAGGCCGGCATGTCGATGACGCTGGAGGCCCGGCAGGCGCTGCGCCGCAATCTCGGCGGCGACCGGCTGGCCTCGCGCGGCGAGATCGAAAAGCTGGTGCTTTATGCGCATGGCCAGACCGAAATCGGCCTCGACGACGTCAAGGCGACGTCTGGCGATGTCTCCGGCCTGTCCTTCGATGCGGCGGTCGACGCCCTGCTCGAAGGCAGGATCGCCGACTTCGACACCGCCTTCACCCGCCATTGCCAGTCCGGCGGCCAGCCTTTTCTGGTGCTGTCCTCGGCGATGCGGCAGTTGCAGACGATTCAGGCCATGCGCGGCCTGATGGACGCCGGCGGCCGCAATGCGGCGGCGGTCGTTGCCGCGGCGCGCCCGCCGGTCTTCTTCTCCAGACGAAAGCTGGTCGAGAAAGCACTCGAACGCTGGAGCAGCGAGGCCCTTGGCCGTGCTTTGACCCGATTGCAGACGGCTGTCCTGCAGACGCGCCGGCGACCGGATTTGTCGGTAGCGCTGGCGCGGCAGGCACTGCTCGGCATTGCCGTGGAGAGCAACAGGCTGGCGCAGCGCAACTGATCTCCCCCGTCAAGGGGGAGATGTCGCCGAAGGCGACAGAGGGGGTCGCAGCGCGTGGAACGCCGACATCTTCTTCGCTTCCGCAAGGCGCCGGCGCTTGATGTGAGACGACCCCTTCTGGCCTGCCGGCCATCTCCCCCTCAAGGGGGGAGATTAACCGCTTCGACGATTTCGCCAATCACCGGCGCGGCCCTTCTCCTATTAAAAGACGGAACTGCCGATCTTAAGCCCAAACTTTATTTGCCGGCTAAAAGCCCTTGGCATTTTAGCAACCTACCTACTCTCGCTTCAGCCGCCGGCAAAGTTCATCGAGCTGCTCCAATGTCCGGTAGGCGACGCTAATCACGCCGCCGCGCTGGTTGTGCTCGATCGTCACGATCATACCGATCGTGTTGGTCATCAGCTTCTCCAGCGCCAGCGTGTCGGCATCCTTTTGCGGCGGTGCTGCGGGCTGTCGCTTAGCTGCCGGAGTGCCGACCGGCATCTGCGCCAGCGCTTCGGCCTGGCGCACCGAAAGCCCTTCGTCGACGATCCGCTTGGCGAGCCCCGCCGGGTCGTCGGCCGTCACCAGGGTGCGGGCGTGGCCGGCCGACAGGGCGCCATCGACCAGCATGTCGCGAATGACGTCGGGCAGCTTGAGCAGCCTCAGCGTATTGGCGACATGGCTGCGGCTCTTGCCGATCACCTGGCCGAGATCGGCCTGGGTGTAGCCGTGATCGTCGATCAGCTGCTGGTAGCCGAGTGCCTCTTCGACCGGGTTGAGGTCGGTGCGTTGGACGTTTTCGATGATCGCCAGCTCGAGCGCCGTGCGATCGTTGACGTCGCGCACGATGATCGGGATCTCGGTCAGGCCGGCGCGTTGCGCCGCACGCCAACGACGCTCGCCGGCGATGATCTCGTAGCGGCCCGGTTGGGTTTTCGACGGCCGCGCCACCACCGGCTGCACCACGCCGTGCTCACGGATCGACTGGGCGAGATCGGTCAGGTCGGCGTCGCCAAAATGCCGGCGCGGGTTTTTCGGATTTGGGCTGAGAAACTCGATCGGCACCTTGCCGTCGGCTGCCAGGCCCGGCTTTTCCGGTGCGGCCGGGCGATCGATTTCGCCGATTAATGCCGCCAGTCCCCGTCCCAGTCTTTTTCTCGAAGGATCTTCGTTCATCGTCCGTCCAGATCGTTTCGGTGTCGAATCGGCTTTATTGTTTACAACTGTTAGGCAGCACGCAACTTGCGCTCGCGGCGGATCACTTCCGACGCAAGCTGCAGATAGGCCTGGCTGCCCGAGCATTTGAGGTCGTAGAGAATCGCCGGCTTGCCATAGGACGGCGCCTCGGAAACGCGGACATTGCGCGGGATGACGGTTTCATAGACCTTGTCGCCCATATGTGCCCGTACATCCTGCACCACCTGGTTGGCGAGATTGTTGCGCCCGTCGAACATGGTCAGCACGATGCCCTGGATCGTCAGGCCGGGGTTGATCGAGCGGCGCACCTGCTCCACCGTCTCCAAAAGCTGGCTCAGGCCCTCCAGCGCGAAGAATTCACACTGCAGCGGCACCAGCACCGAATCCGCCGCGGCCATCGAATTCAGCGTCAGCAGATTGAGCGAGGGCGGGCAATCGATCAGCACATAGCCGAAATTGGCCGAGCGCTCGGCCGAAGCCCGCAGCGCATTACGCAGCCGCAGCACCCGGTCCGGCGCCGATGCGATCTCCATCTCGATGCCGAGCAGGTCGAGCGTCGACGGCACGATCGACAGGCCGGGCACCGCCGTCGGAATTGCCGCCGCTTCGAGGTCGAGTTCGCCGGTCAGCACGTCATAGGACGAGACGGTGCGGTCCCGCCGGTCGATGCCAAGCCCGGTGCTGGCGTTGCCCTGCGGGTCGAGATCGACGATCAGCACCTGTTCGCCTATGGCGGCCAGCGCGGTGGCCAGATTGATGGCGGTCGTCGTCTTGCCGACGCCGCCCTTCTGGTTGGCGACGGTGATTATGCGGGGGCCGTTCTTCATCATGGGTTTATGCCAGAAATTCATTCGGGGGTCGCCGGTCACAAGCCAGGGTGCTGCCGCAAGTCAGACACTTCGAGAATGACGCCCTGCGCGTCGGTTACACTGGCATGTTCTACCAGATCGAACGACCATCGTTGAGCGCTTTCTGCCACTTCGGCGCGGTAATCCCGGCCTTTGTGAAACAGGCCGCGCGAACCCTTCGTCAGCCACGGCGCCGCCAAGTCGAGCAAGGCCGGCAGCGACGCCAACGCCCTGGCCGTGACGATTTGTGGTGCCGAAACAAGCCTGTAGCTGTCATCGATGCGGCGCGCGATGACCTTGGCAGGCAGGTTGAACTGTCCGACGACCGCTTGCAGGAACGATGCTTTTTTCCGGTTGCTTTCAACCAGATCGATGCTGGCTCGTTCGCGCTCAGCTAGCAGAAAGGCCAGCACAAGGCCGGGAAAACCGCCGCCGGAGCCCAGATCGACCCAGCGTTTCGCGTCTGGTTTGATTCGCGCCAGCTGCGCGCTGTCGAGGATGTGGCGGCGCCAGACATCGTCCTGCGTCGATTGCGCGGCCAGATTGATCCGCCGATTCCATTTCTGGAAGACGGTCTCGAACTCGACCAGACGATCGAATGTTTCACGTGAAACCGGGCCCGCTGCCTCTAGCAGGCTCGCCCAGGACGCAGCGCTCACGCAACATCCCTTCGCGCTGCCGCCTCGGCGTTGCGCACATGTGCGACAATGATCGCCAGCGCCGCCGGCGTCATGCCTTCCATGCGTTGCGCATCGGCAATGGAGCGTGGCTGGCGTGCCAGCATCTTCTGCTTCAATTCATTGGACAGGCCGGGAACAGAGGCAAAGTCGAGCGATTCGGGTATAAGCCTGCTCTCCTCATGCCTGATCTGCGTGACGTCCGCCTGCTGGCGGTCGAGATAGACGGAATATTTCGCTTCCGTTTCAAGACGTTCGGCCGTTTTAGCGTCGATCGCGCCAAAAGCAGGTTCGATGCGCGCCAGCCAGGCGATGTCGACACCGGGATAGGCCAGCAACTCATAGGCCGAACGCCGCACCCCGTCTCGGTTGATCTCAAGGCCATGGCGCGCCGCCTCATTGGGAGTCATCGTGGTGCTGAGGGCGAGCTGTCGCGCTTTCTCAAGGTTTTGCACGACATTGTTGAACCGCTGCATTCGCTCCGGCGAGGCGATCCCCAGTCTCATGGCCAGAGGCGTCAGCCGCTCGTCGGCATTATCCGCCCGCAACGACAGCCGGAACTCGGCGCGCGAGGTGAACATGCGGTAGGGTTCGGCAATGCCGCGGCTGGTCAGGTCGTCGACCATCACCCCAATATAGGCTTCGGTGCGGCTGAGCACGATTTCATCGCTCGCCGAGGCCTTGCGCGCGGCGTTGAGGCCGGCGAGCAGCCCTTGCGCGCCGGCCTCCTCGTAGCCGGTGGTGCCGTTGATCTGCCCGGCGAGGAAAAGACCGGCGATCCGCTTTGTCTCCAGCGTTGGCTTAAGCTCGCGTGGGTCGACATGGTCATATTCGATGGCGTAGCCCGGCTGCAGCATGGTTGCCCGCTCCAGCCCCGGAATGGTCTTCAGAATATCCAGCTGCACGTCCTCGGGCAGCGAGGTCGAGATGCCGTTCGGGTACACCGTGTCGTCGTCCAGCCCTTCCGGCTCCAGAAAAATCTGGTGGCCTTCGCGGTCGCCGAACTTGACGATCTTGTCTTCGATCGACGGGCAATAACGCGGCCCGACACCTGCGATTGACCCGGAATACATAGCCGAGCGGCCGAGATTGGCACGAATCAGCTCATGCGTGGCATTGGTCGTGCGCGTAATCCCGCAATGGATCTGCGGGTTTTCGATACGGTCGGTGAGCAGCGAGAACGGCACGGGATCCTCGTCCGCCGCCTGGCTCTCGAGCGACGCCCAGTCGATCGTCCGGCCGTCCAGCCGCGGCGGTGTGCCGGTCTTCAGCCGTCCGAGCTTGAAGCCGGCGCGGCTCATCGTCGCCGACAGGCCAATACTCGCCTGCTCATTCATGCGGCCGGCGACGATCTTCTTCTCGCCGATATGGATCAGCCCGCGCAGAAAGGTGCCGGTCGTTAGCACCGCGGCACCGCAGGCGAGCCTGCCTCCATCCGCCAGCAGCACCGCCGCGATGCGCCCGTCGTTGATTTCGAAGTCCAGCACCTCGCCTTCGATGACATCGAGGCCGGCCTGCTGGCGAATTGCCGCCTGCATCGCGAGCCGGTAGAGCTTTCTGTCAGCTTGCGTTCGAGGACCGCGCACGGCAGGCCCTTTGCGGCGGTTGAGCAAACGGAACTGGATACCGGCCGCATCGGCGACGCGGCCCATCAGTCCGTCCATGGCGTCGATTTCGCGAACCAGGTGGCCTTTGCCGAGGCCGCCGATCGCCGGATTGCAGGACATCACACCGATCGTGTCGAAGCGCAGCGTCACCAAAGCCGTGTTCGCACCGGCGCGCGCGGCAGCGCTGGCCGCCTCGCAACCAGCATGGCCGCCGCCTACCACAACCACATCGTAGTGATCGGTCATTTTAGTGTTCCAGACTCAAAAGTGGTCGACACATGTCCCCGAGAGCCGGTGCTGTCAAGGACGCACGACGAATCGTTTCACGTGAAACAATGCAATCGGTGCGGTGGCACCGTGATTTGGCGGGATGGCAACCAGAGTTCATCGCTCCCTCAGCTGAGCATCGCGAAGCCTTCGAGATTGGCCAAAGCATCCCCGCTTCCTCATCCCAGGGCGGAGCAGGAGCGAAGCGACGTCGCGAAGACCCTGGGATGACGAAGCCGTGACGGCCTGCTCCAATCCCAAAGTTCGAGATTGACCGGGCCGGTCTCCTCCTGCCGTCAACGCTCAACGTTTCACGTGAATCATCCAAAGCCGGCCAGCCTTGCAATGTTTCACGTGAGTCATTTCCCGATACAGAACTGCGAGAAGATCACGTCGAGCATGTCCTCGACATCGACGGCGCCGACGATTCGTCCGAGCCGGTCCGCCGCCAGGCGCAGTTCCTCGGCCCGCAGCTCCTGCCCGCGCTCGTCCGCCGTCAGGGCCGCCAGCAGGAAGCGCTTCGTTTCGTTAAGAAGCTCGACATGACGCAGGCGCGACGGCAGGACATCGCCGGCCTGGCCGATCTGCGCCGCGGCGCGACGCCCGATCTCGCCCAGCAGTTCCGTCACGCCTGTGCCGTCTCGCGTTGAGATAGCGATGTCATATTGCCCGGCAGGCGAGAGTGACTTGTCTCCCAGCAAATCCACCTTGGTTCCGACCCTCAATATCGGAATATCAGCCGGCGGCGCGCCGATTGCGAAGGGGGTGACCATGTCCTCCAAGACCAGCAACAAGTCGGCGCTATGCGCCTTGGCCTTGGCCTTCTCAATGCCGATGGCCTCGATCTTGCCAGGCGCCTCGCGCAGACCGGCAGTATCGGTTACCCTGACCCGCACCCCTTCAAGGTCCAGCACCACTTCGAGCAGATCGCGCGTCGTTCCCGGCTCGTCGGTGACGATCGCCGCCTCACGCCGCGCCAAAGCGTTGAACAGGCTCGACTTGCCGGCATTCGGTGCGCCGAGGATGACGACTTCGAACCCGTCGCGGATGATTTCGGCGGCACGGAACCCCTCGACGTGACGCTCGATCTCGGTGATCATGGCCTGAACATCCGACCACACCGTATCGGCGACCGAACCGGGCACGTCGTCCTCATCGGCAAAATCGATCTCGGCCTCGACCATCGCGCGGGCATGGATCAGCCGCCGCCGCCAGCCCAGATAGAGCTCACTCTGCACACCTTCGGCGTTGTGCACGGCAAAGCGCCGTTGCGCCTCGGTTTCGGCGTTGATGAGATCGGCCAGCGCCTCGGTTTCGACCAGGTCGAGCTTGCCGTTGAGAAAAGCGCGGCGGGTGAATTCGCCCGGCTCAGCATGCCGGACGCCATCGAAGCCGGCCATCGTCTCCAGCATCTTCCCGACGACGGCGCGTCCGCCATGCACATGGAACTCGGCAATGTCTTCGCCGGTGAAGCTGTCGGGACCGGCAAAGAACACGACGAGGCCGCTGTCCAGCACCGATCCGTCCGGCGCGCGGAACTTGCGATAGGTGGCGACGCGGTTCGGCACCATCGACCCGGCGATCGTTTCGACTGCGAATCGACTCTGCGGCCCCGAAATCCGGATCACTGCAATGCCGGCCGGCAGGCGCCCGCTCGACAGCGCTACGATGGAGTCTTTTGAAATCATTTGCCCGCTCTGCCGAAGCGCCCTAGCTATGCCTGTTCAATCCGCCCATCGAGTTGCGCCGTGACATTGCCTGCACAAAACCTGCTTGCCGAAGAGGCCAGTCCCTATTTGCAGCAGCACAGCGGCAATCCGGTGCACTGGCGGCCATGGTCGCCCGCCGCTCTGGCCGAAGCAAAGGCGCTGGAGCGTCCGATCCTGCTCTCTGTCGGCTACGCCGCTTGCCACTGGTGCCACGTCATGGCGCATGAGAGCTTCGAGAACGACGACGTCGCCGCCGTCATGAACCGTCTGTTCGTCAATATCAAGGTCGACCGCGAGGAGCGCCCTGACATCGACCAGATCTACATGGCGGCGCTGTCCTCTATGGGTGAGCAGGGCGGCTGGCCGCTGACCATGTTCCTGACCCCGGATGGCAAGCCGTTCTGGGGCGGCACCTATTTTCCACGCGAAGCCCGTTACGGCCGCCCGGGCTTTGTCCAGGTGCTGGAGGCGGTCGACAAGGCGTGGCGAGAGAAAAGACAGGGCGTTGGGCAAAGCGCCGATGGCTTGACCGCGCATGTCGAGGCGCGGCTGGCGAGCATACATCGCAAGGCCGTGCTCGACCGCGACACGCTGACGAAGCTCGCCAACGGCATTGACGGCATGATCGACAGGGATTTGGGCGGCCTGCGCGGCGCGCCCAAATTCCCCAACGCGCCGTTCATGCAGAGCCTCTGGCTGTCCTGGCTGCGCGACGGCACCGCATCGCACCGCGACGCCGTCCTCCTCAGCCTCGAAAAGATGCTGGCCGGAGGCATCTACGACCACATAGGCGGCGGCCTCAGCCGCTACTCGACCGACGCCGAATGGCTGGTGCCGCATTTCGAAAAGATGCTCTACGACAATGCCCAGCTCGTCCGCCTGTGCAATTGGGCCTATGCGGCGACCGACAATGAATTGTTCCGGTTGCGAATCGAAGAGACCGTCACCTGGCTGTTGCGCGAAATGCGCGTCGAGAGCGGTGCATTCGCCGCCAGCCTCGATGCCGACAGCCAAGGCGAGGAGGGGCTCTTCTACACCTGGACCAGGGATGAGATAGAAGCCGCTCTCGGTGACAAATCCTCCTTGTTTTTCAAGCACTTCACGCTTTCCAGCCCGCATGGGTGGGAAGGCAAGCCGATCATCCACCGGACCGAAACCCAGCAGCCCCAAAACGTGGCTCACCGCGAGCAGCTCGTTCCGCTGAAGGAAAAATTGCTGGCGGCAAGAGAACAGCGCATCCGGCCGGGCCGTGACGGCAAGGCCTTGACCGATTGGAACGGCCTGATGATTGCAGCCCTTGCCGAGGCGGGACGGTCGCTTGGCCGTGCCGACTTGATCGAAGCGGCGGAAGCGGCCTTTGCCGCCATTGCGGGTGCCGGACGTGACAACCGCCTGCCGCATTCGATGCTCGGCGCAAAGAAGCTGTTTCCGGCTCTGTCGAGCGACTATGCCGCCATGGCCAATGCGGCGGTCTCGTTATTCGAGGCGACCGGCCGTTCCAGCTATGCCGATCGGGCCAGTCAATTCCTCGAACAGCTCGACCTCTGGCATCAGGACAGCGACAAGACCGGCTATTATCTGACCGCATCGGACAGCACGGATGTGCCTATCCGCATCAGGGGCGATGTCGACGAAGCCATTCCCTCAGCCACCGGCCAGATCATCGAAGCCATGGTCCGATTGTCCTCGCTTTCCGGCGATCTCGATCTCTGGGAAAAAGCCTGGACAGTCGCCGAGCACGCAGCCGGGCGGGCGGAGCATCAGCCTTACGGCCAGGCGGGAATCGTCAATGCCTGTGCCCTGGCGCTCGAGCCGCTGAAACTGGTGATCGTGGATGATCTGGCCAATCCGCAGCTCGTTCCGGTAGCGAATCGAAACCCGGATCCGCGCCGTGTCGACATAGTCGTACCGGTCGGCGCGGCGACCAACCTGCCCGCTCTGCCGGGCGGTGTCCTGCCTCCAACCGATAAGCCAGGCGCTTGGCTCTGCACGGGGCAGGTCTGCCTGCCGGTGGTGACTAGTGCCGAGGAGCTTGAGCGGCTGTTGCACCGGCAATGAGTCCAACGTGGCTCCCCTTCTCCCCTTGTGGGAGAAGGTGGCCGAGCGAAGCTCGGTCGGATGAGGGGTGTTCCAGCTTGGCGCCGACGGAGTTCCGTCCGGCACCCCTCAACCGGCTTGGCGCTGCGCGCCAATCCACCTTCTCCCACAAGGGGAGAAGGGAAGGACGGCGCCGGCCAACCCCTTACGTATTCATCGAATCGAAGAAATCGGCATTGGTCTTCGTCTGCTTCAGCTTGTCGATCAGGAACTCGATGGCGTCGGTCGTTCCCATCGGCGCCAGGATGCGGCGCAGCACGAAGATCTTCTGCAGGTCCTGGCGCGCGACCAGCAGGTCCTCCTTGCGGGTGCCGGATTTGAGGATGTCCATGGCCGGGTAAATGCGCTTGTCCGCCACCTTACGGTCGAGCACGATTTCCGAATTGCCGGTGCCCTTGAACTCTTCGAAGATGACCTCGTCCATGCGGCTGCCGGTGTCGATCAGCGCCGTCGCGATGATGGTCAGCGAGCCGCCTTCCTCGATATTGCGGGCAGCACCGAAGAAGCGCTTCGGCCGTTGCAGCGCGTTGGCGTCGACACCACCGGTCAGCACCTTGCCGGATGACGGCACCACGGTGTTGTAGGCGCGGCCGAGGCGGGTGATCGAGTCCAGCAGGATGACCACGTCACGGCCGTGCTCGACCAGGCGCTTGGCCTTTTCGATGACCATTTCGGCGACTTGAACGTGCCGCACCGCCGGCTCGTCGAAGGTCGAGGAGACGACCTCGCCCTTCACCGAGCGCTGCATGTCGGTGACCTCCTCCGGCCGCTCGTCGATCAAAAGCACGATCAGATAGCATTCCGGATGGTTGGTGGTGATCGAGTGGGCGATGTTCTGCAGCAGCACTGTTTTGCCGGTGCGCGGCTGCGCCACGATCAGGGCACGCTGGCCCTTGCCGAGCGGCGCCACCAGGTCGATGACGCGCGCCGAAATGTCCTTCGAAGTCGGAACCTCCATTTCCATCTTCAGCCGCGACGTCGGATAAAGCGGCGTCAGATTGTCGAAATGGATCTTGTGGCGGATTTTTTCCGGGTCGTCGAAATTGATCGTGTTGACCTTGAGCAGCGCAAAATAACGCTCGCCTTCTTTCGGGCTGCGGATCGGGCCTTCGACGGTATCGCCGGTCTTCAGCGAGAACCGCCGGATCTGCGACGGCGAAATATAGATATCATCCGGACCCGGCAGATAATTGGCATTGGCAGAGCGCAGGAAACCAAAACCGTCCTGCAGCACCTCGACGACGCCGTCACCGATGATCTCGATATCCTGGGTCGCCAGCCTCTTCAGGATCGCGAACATAAGCTCCTGCTTGCGCATGACGCTGGCATTCTCGACTTCGAGCGATTCCGCATAAGCAATCAGCTCTGGCGGTTTCTTGTTCTTGAACTCTGTGAGTTTCATTTCTTGCATCATTAGACGGACTCTGAGTAAGCTTTGGGAAAAATATCGGCGGGATGCGACAAATGCCGGGCGCGGCCGAAGCGATGAATGGGCGGCGCATGACGGGAAGGAAGACCCGTCTTTTATCGTCGGTCGACTGAAAGAGCAAGCCGCCTTTTGCGGATCGTCGAGGCGTCAGAATGGCTTCACGATAACCAGGACAACGATGACGATCATCAGCAATGTGGGGATTTCGTTGACCATCCGCCAGTGCCTTGCCGGTTTTTCATTGCGGTCCTCGGCAAATTTGCGGACCGCGCCGGCAAGATAGCCATGCACAGCGGAAAGACAGAGCACCGCCGCGATCTTGGCATGCAGCCAACCACCCTGAAAACCAAAGCCTTTCCAGGCAAGCCACAGGCCGAATGCCCAGGTGATCACCATTGCCGGATTGATGATGCCGCGCAGCAGGCGACGCTCCATCACCTTGAAAGTCTCCGACTGAACCGAGCTTTTTTCTGCATCGGCATGATAGACCAGCAAGCGCGGCAGATAGAGCATGCCCGCCATCCAGGAGATGACGGCAATCACATGGATCGCCTTCGCCCAGGGATAGAAATCATCGGGCCCGAAGAGAAACAGCAGCCCAGCCAGCACGACGAAAATGACGACCGCAATTGCCGCGCGACGCATCGCCGCCTTGCCGCTATTGGCGCCGCTGTTCGTATCGTCCGCGCCCATCATCGTCACGATGCGCTCCGCACCAGTTTCACCATCTGCTCGACATGCGCGAGCGGCGTCTCCGGCGTGATGCCGTGGCCAAGGTTGAAGATCAGCGGTCCGCCCCCTAACGCCTCCAGGATCGCCCCCACGCCGTCGGCAAGCGCCTTGCCGCCGGCTACCAGCCGCAGCGGATCGAGATTGCCCTGCACGGCGCCATCACGCTGCAATTCCCGCGCCACGGCCAGCGGCACGGTCCAGTCGAGGCCCAGCCCCGTCACGCCGGTCTTCTGGCGATAGCTCCGGTAGTGATCTCCTGCACCCTTGGGAAAGCCGATGATCGGGACGTCGGGATGAACGGCTCGGACCTGCCTGACGATCTCGGCCACCGGCTGGACGCAAAATAATTCGAAAGACGCTTCGTCGAGCACGCCGGACCACGAGTCAAAGATCTGCACCATGTCGGCGCCGGCCTCGATCTGCCGGATCAGATAGGCAGCCGAATGATCGGCGAGCACCGTCAGCAGCCGAAGAAAGGCCGCCGGCTCGCGATAGGCGAAAAGCCGCGCCGGCGCCTGGTCGGGCGTGCCATGGCCGGCGATCATGTAGGTCGCCACCGTCCATGGCGCTCCGCAGAAGCCGATCAGCGTCGTTTCCCCAGGCAGTCTGGCGCGCAATCGCCGCACCGTCTCGTAGACCGGTTCGAGATTCACGTGAAACGTTTCGCCGTCGAGAGCCTCGATCTCCGCCGCCGAGATCGGCGTCAGCAGCGGCCCGCGTCCTTCCTCGAAGCGTACGTCGCGGCCGAGCGCATGCGGCACGACAAGGATATCGGAAAACAGGATCGATGCATCGAAGCCGAAGCGTTCGATCGGCTGCAGCGTCACTTCCACCGCAAGGTCGGGATCGTAGCAAAGATCGAGGAACGATCCGGCCCGTTTCCTCGTCTCCCGATATTCCGGCAGATAGCGGCCAGCCTGGCGCATCATCCAGAGCGGCGGCGGAAATGCTGCCTTGCCTCTCAACACGTCCAGCACGATGCGGTTTTGGGGCATTGAGCGCTCGCCTTTCCAGGCTTCCCTATAATTAAATATATTATTTTTAGGAATCTTATGATTCTAAGAGTCTGTTGGTTGTGGTGGTTGTCTCCTGTCCCGCTTTGCCTGCGAAAAGACCAGCCAGCATATTGTCGCGCGCTTCTCCAACGGGATTGCAGAACTTTGTGGAAAGCCGCGAATTTCCGACTGAAGTCAACGCGTTGCCGCCAGGCCAAAGAAATTGCCCCTGTGGATGAAGCGAAGGCAAAAGGCTCCGTCCCCGGACTTGTCCCCAATCGCCCGGAGAAGCCGACAGCGCATCGAATTGTGGACAACCCGGCATCTGATACAGTCGCTTGGCGGTGGCCGAGTTTTCCGCCCGGCTTATCCACATCGGCCCACAGCCTGGAATGTATCCTGTGAACAAACCGCAGAGCTTCTTTCACCTTCACCTGATTTCCGACGCCACCGGCGAAACGCTGCTGGCCGCCGGCCGCGCGGCTTCCGCGCAATACAAGGATGCGCGCGCCATCGAGCATATCTACCCGCTGATCCGTACTGAAAAGCAGGTGGCAAAAGTGTTCGAGGACATCGAGGAGGAGCCGGGCATCATCCTTTACACCGTCGTCGACCAGAGGCTTGCCCGTGGCATCGACGAACGCTGCGCGGCGATGGGCCTGCCTTGCGTCTCGGTGCTGGAACCGGTGCTGACTGTGTTCCAGTCCTATCTCGGCACGCCGGCCGGTCGCCGCGTCGGCGCCCAGCATGTGCTGGACGCCGAATATTTTCGCCGCATCGATGCGCTCAACTTCACCATGGAGCATGATGACGGCCAGCTGCCGGCCAATATGGATGATGCCGACATCGTGCTCGTCGGCATTTCGCGCACCTCGAAGACGCCGACCAGCATCTATCTCGCCAATCGCGGCATCAAGACCGCCAACATCCCGATCGTGCTCGGCGTGCCGGTGCCGGAAAGCCTGGTCGACGCCAGGAGGCCGCTGATCGTCGGCCTGGTTGCCACTGCCGAGCGCATTTCCCAAGTCCGGCAAAACCGCGTTCTCGGCACCAGCGCCTACGAACCGACCGACTATGTCGACCGTGCCGCGATCGCCGAAGAGCTCGCCTATGCCCGCCAGATCTGCACGCGGCATGGCTGGCCGATGATCGACGTCAGCCGCCGGTCGATCGAGGAGACCGCGGCGGCTATCGTTGCCCTGCGCGGCAAGACGCGCTAGGGCGTGTGATATTCAGGTGATGCCGGCCTGCAAACGGCGGCTTCCTGCGCTTCCGGTGCTCACGTACCAAAAGTACGCTCCGCTCCGGTTCTCGGAAGCCACCATTTTCGGCTCGGCCTGACCTGAATCTCGACTCACCCTTGTGAGGGTCAGGAATCAGGCGACAAAAATGGCTGAAAAAATCATCCTTGCCTCGGGCAGTCCATTCCGCAAGGCGCTGCTTGTCAACGCCGGCATCGCGGTCGAAGCGGTTCCGGCGGCTGTCGACGAACGTGCGCTGGAGGCGCCGCTGCAAAACAGTGGCGTGTCGCCGGAGGACGTTGCCCTGGTGCTTGCCGAGGCCAAGGCCACCGAGGTCAGCGAGCGCAAGCCCGGCGCCCTGGTGCTCGGCTGCGACCAGACGCTGTCGCTCGGCGACGAGCTGTTCCACAAGCCGGCCGACATGGAGGGCGCGCGCCGCCATCTGCTCACGCTGTCGGGCAAGACCCATCACCTCAACAGCGCTGTCGTGCTCGCCCGCGACGGCGCGGTTCTGTGGCGGCATGTCGGCATCGCCAGCCTGACCATGCGCAAGCTCGATCCGGCCTTCATCGGCCGCCATCTGGCGCGCGTCGGCGCCAAGGCGCTGTCCAGCGTCGGCGCCTACCAGATCGAAGGCGAGGGCATCCAGCTGTTCGAAAAAATCGAAGGCGACTATTTCACCATTGTCGGCCTGCCGCTTTTGCCGGTGCTGGCCACGCTGCGCGAGCTCGGGGCGATCGATGGCTGAGGCCTCGAAAAAGGCGTTTGTCACCGGCCACCCGATTGCGCATTCCAGGTCACCGAAAATCCACGGCTACTGGCTGGCGAAATACGGCATCGACGGCAGCTATCAGGCCATTGACGTCGCGCCGGAGGCCTTTGCCGAATTCCTGCAAACGCTGCAGGCCGGTGGCTTTCGCGGCGGCAATGTCACCATCCCGCACAAGGAGGCCGCCTTTGCATTGGCAGCGCGCCGCGACGACGACGCCGAACAAATCGGTGCCGTCAACACGCTGTGGTTGGAGGATGGCGAATTGTGGGGTGGCAACACCGACGCCTATGGCTTTGCCGCCAATCTGGACGAGTATGCACCGGGCTGGGCGGCCAACGGCCCGGCCGTGGTGCTCGGCGCCGGCGGCGCCGCTCGCGCCGTCGTCCATGCGCTCAAGCAGCGCGGCGTCAGCGATATCCGCATCGCCAACCGGACGCTCGCGAGGGCGCAGGGGTTGCGCCGGCGCTTCGTCGCCGGCGTCTCCGCCCACAACATCGCGGCGACCGGCGAATTGCTCAAGGATGCCGGCCTGCTGGTCAACACCACGGCACTCGGTATGCATGGCAATGAAGGCCTGCCCGGCGATCCGGGCAAACTGCCCGACCGCGCCATCGTCACCGACATTGTCTATGTGCCGCTGGAGACGCCGCTGCTTGCCGCAGCCAAAGCGCGCGGATTGAAGACCGTCGACGGGCTCGGCATGCTGCTGCATCAGGCGGTGCCCGGCTTCGAGCGCTGGTTCGGCACCAGGCCGCAGGTCACCGCCGAACTGCGGCAAATGATCATTGCCGATATCGGCGCAATAAAATGATCGTGCTTGGTCTCACCGGATCGATCGGCATGGGCAAGTCGACCACGGCCAAGATGTTTGCCGAGGCCGGCGTGCCGGTCCATGATTCCGACGAAGCGGTGCATCGCCTTTATGCCGGCAAGGCCGCGCCCTTGGTCGAGTTGGCCTTTCCCGGAACCACCAGATCCGGTGCGGTCGATCGCACAAAGCTGGCCGAGCGGGTGCTCGGTGACGCCGCCGCGCTGAAACGGCTGGAAGCGATCATCCATCCGCTGGTCCGGGCCGACGCCGATGCCTTTCTGGCTCGAAACCGTGCCGCCGGCGCGCCGCTTGTCGTGCTCGATATCCCGCTGCTGTTCGAAACCGGCGGCCGGGATCGCGTCGACAAGGTCGTGGTCGTCACCGCACGACCTGAGATCCAGCGCGCCCGCGTGCTGGTGCGGCCAGGCATGAGCGAGGAGAAACTGGCGTCGATCCTGGCCAGGCAGGTTCCCGACGCCGAAAAGCGCCGACGCGCCGATTTCGTCATCGACACCGGCCAAGGGTTCGATGCGGCGCGCGCGGCTGTCAAGGCGATTATTGCCGAACTAGTCGGGGATAAGGCAGCTAGGCCTGGATAAGAGGCTTGCAGCCGAAATTACCTGTTGCCATTTTGTTCCGGGTGTGATTCGGCTAGAATGACGCTGGAACCAACGGACCGATTCGATGCGCGAGATCATCTTCGATACGGAAACCACCGGCCTCGACACGCGCGAGGACCGCGTCATCGAGCTTGGCGGCGTCGAGCTGGTCAACCGCTTTCCGACCGGCCGCACCTTCCACAAGTACATCAACCCGCAAGGCCGCCCGATCCATCACGAGGCGCAGGCCGTGCACGGCATCAGCGCCGCCGATCTCATCGACAAGCCGACTTTCATGGAGATCGCCGAGGATTTTCTGGCCTTCATCGACGGCGCCAAGCTGGTCGCCCATAATGCCGGCTTCGACATCGGCTTCCTCAATCTCGAATTCGGCCGGCTTGGCCATCCGGTCATCGATCCCGGACGGATCATCGACACGCTGGCGCTGGCGCGCCGCAAGCATCCGATGGGTCCCAATTCGCTCGACGCGCTCTGCCGCCGCTACGGCATCGACAACGGCCGTCGCACCAAGCACGGCGCGTTGCTCGATTCGGAATTGCTGGCCGAGGTCTATATCGAGCTCATCGGCGGCAAGCAGGCTAGCCTCATCCTCGACAGCATCATGACGCCGGCGGGTGGAAGGCAGAATGTCGACGATATCGACATTTCGATCGGCGTCAGACCGATCGCCTTGCCGCCGCGCCTGACCGATTCCGAGCGCGCAGCACACGCGGGCCTCGTCGGCAGCCTCGGCGAAAAGGCGCTTTGGTTGAGGGTTGCTGGAAATTGAGAGCGCAGCGCGGCACCGAATGCCGCCGGCGCCTCAAACAAAAACCCGGCGCGAGGCCGGGTTTTTCAGAACTTCACAATAGCAGGTTCAGCTCGCCTTGACCTTGCCGGCGGCGGCCTGGTCCTCGGCCAGCTTCTGCTGGAACATCTGCGCGAAATCGATCGGGTCGAGCATCAGCGGCGGGAAGCCACCATTGCGCGTCGCCTCGGCAATGATCTGCCTGGCGAACGGGAACAACAGCCGCGGGCATTCGATGAACAGGATCGGCAGCATGTGCTCCTGCGGGAAGCCGCTGATGGCGAAGACGCCGCCATAGACCAGCTCGACGTTGAACAGCACTTCCTGGTCGAACGACGCCTTGGCGTTCAGCGTCAAATTGACGTCGAACTGCTTGTCCGAAAGCGGGTTGGCGTTGACGTTGACGTTGATGGCGATGCCGGGAGCCTTGTCGCGGCCGCGCAACGAGTTCGGTGCGCCGGGGCTTTCGAAGGACAGGTCCTTCACATATTGCGCGAGCACGTTGAGCGAAGGCTGCGCCGCATTTCCATTACCGTTGGCCGCGCCGGTCGGCGCGTCGTCTTTGCTGGCCATAAGCTGTGATCCTTTTGCCTGGGCAGCGTTGCTGACCGGATTGAAATTCGGGCGTTCGCTATCATGGCCGGCACGACAAGACAAGTTTGCAAAGGGCGGGCTTTGCCGGTTGCCTTGCGGCTACTCGTCCTTGAGGCGGCGCCAGGGAGAGTCCGGTCCGCGCGCATGGTCGTCGCCGCGCGAATAGTCGCCGTCGTCGAGATCGATGGTCTTGCCGCGTTGCTTTGCCCGCAAACCGCCGCCGAAATCGGTGGCCAGCACGATGCGGCCTTTCAGCATCCGCCAGGCAAGATCGCGTACCGGCGGCAGGAACAGCAGAATGCCGAAAATATCCGAGATGAAGCCGGGGATGATCAAAAGGATCGCGGCCAGCACGATCATGGCGCCATGCGCAAGCTGGCGGCTCGGATCACGGCCGGCATCCATTTCGGCACGGACCCTGGCCATGACGCCAAAACCCTGGTGCCGCAGCAGCAGGGCGCCGGCCACGCTCGAGGCCAACACCAGACCGACCGTCGCCAGCGCGCCGACCTGGCGGCCGACAATGACGAAACCGGCTATCTCCAGCAGCGGAAGCGCGAGAATGAACAGGGGAAGCAGCGAAATACGCAAATCTTGACCGATCGTTTCGATGTTTTGCCGGCCGGCGAGCAATCGCCGCTGGCACCAGAGCTGTTAGATAGGTATGGCTGCCTTTGATTTGAATGATTGCGGCATGCGTTCTATATGCTTTGGATACTGAACGCTATGTGATCGCGGCCCTTGCTTGGCCGCTGGTCCGGCCAAAGCAGGGATTGATTGGCGCAAGATATGGGCTTCTTCGACTTCGGCACAATTTTCTTTCTGATTGCGGCGGTGGTGATCTTCTTCCAACTGCGCAACGTGCTTGGCCGACGCACGGGCAACGAACGCCCGCCCTTCGATCCATATACGGCAGGGCGCAAAAACGACAAGGATGCCGCCCAGAAACCCGAGAACGTGGTTTCGCTGCCGCGCAAGCGCCTGGCGGGAGAGCCGGCGGCCGATGCCTATGTGGCGATCGATGCCTTTGCCAAGCCGGACACCGATCTCAACCGGGGCCTGCGGGCGATCAAGGACAATGATCCGACCTTCGACCCGAAGACCTTCGTCGACGGCGCCAAGATGGCCTACGAGATGATGGTGATGGCCTACGCCGATGGCGACCGCAAAACGCTGAAGAACCTTTTGTCGCGCGAGGTCTATGACGGCTTCGTCGCGGCCATCGGCGACCGCGAGGCAAAGGCCGAAAAGATCCAGTCCTCCTTCGTCGGCATCGACAAGGCCGACATCGTTTCGGCCGAGATGAAGGGCAGCGAGGCGCACATCACGCTGCGCATCGTCAGCGAACTGATTTCGGCGACCCGCGATAAGGCCGGCGCCGTCATCGACGGCGATCCCGAGACCGTCGCCGAAGTCAAGGACGTCTGGACCTTCGCCCGCGACGCGCGCTCGCGCGATCCGAACTGGAAGCTCGTCGCCACCGAAGAAGAAGATTGAATGCATGTCGCCCAAAAGTGCACAGCGGTTTGGGACAACGACGTGCATAAGAACAAAGGCCTAAAGCGCGTCGCGCGTTAGGCGACGGCGAGGCTCCGGTGTCGCTATCTTCCTCTTTCAGCAGAAAATCCTTTGACCAGCTGCCCGGCTGGGACGAGGACGACCATCTCCCGGTGTTCGCCGCCTTTCGCCGCTCGGCCTTTCATGTCCTGACGAAACCCTACCGCTCCGGCGCGCTCGGCATCGATTTCAACGCCTTTGCTGAAGCCTATGCCGAAGCACGCACCGTTTCGCCGGCGAATCGATTCGAGGCCCGAAGCTTCTTCGAGCGCCACTTTGTGCCGGCCCATATAGAAGCAGAAAACGGCGGCTTCGGCCTCGTCACCGGCTTTTACGAGCCCGACGTCGAAGCCTCGCCGGTGCGCACGGACCGATTTTCGGTGCCGCTGCTGTCGCGCCCGGCCGACCTTGTCGATATCGACGGTGCCAATCGTCCTTCCGGCATGGACCCTTATCTCGCCTTCGCTCGCCAGGCGCCGAACGGCCCGGTCGAATATTTCGACCGCGGCGAAATCGAACGCGGCGCGCTTGCTGGAAAAGGCCTGGAGATCGCGTGGCTCGCCGACAAGGTCGACGCCTTCTTCATCCACGTACAGGGCGCGGCACGGCTCAACATGACCGATGGCAGGCTTCGCCGCATCACCTATGCCGCCAAATCCGGCCAGCACTTTACCGGGCCGGGCAAGATCCTGAGCGACATAGGCGAAATCCCGCTGGAGAAAGTGACGATGCAGTCGATCCGCGCCTGGTTCAAGGCGCATCCGGAGCGCATCGACGAGATCCTGTGGCGCAACCGCTCCTACATCTTCTTCCGCGAGATGGGCGTCGACGACCGGGAGCTCGGCCCGATCGCTGCCGCCAAGGTGCCGCTGACACCCGGCCGCTCGATCGCCGTCGACCGGCTGCTGCACACATTCGGCACGCCTTTCTATATCGATGCGCCGTCGCTGACCGCCTTCGACGAAAAACCGTTCCGGCGGCTGATGATCGCGCAGGACACCGGCTCGGCGATTACCGGGCCGGCCCGCGGCGATTTGTTTGCCGGGTCGGGCGACGCGGCCGGCGAGATCGCCGGCGTCATCCGCAACGCCGCCGATTTTTATGCGCTGATCCCCCGGTCGCTGGTTTCAGGAGCAGACCGATGACCCGGCACATCGACAGGCTGAGCGAGGACGACCGGATTCTATGGAACCTGGTGGCGCGCACGGCAAAACCGCTGAAGGGCAAAACCGCCGTCGAAATTCCACACGTCGGGCCGGAGATCGACGAGGCCAGGCACGCGCCGCCGCCGGCACAGGTCGCGGCCAATCCTGCCGCGGCCGCAAAACCGAAGGCGCAACATGTTTCCCACGCACTCGACGAACCGACGCTGGACAGACTGTCGAAGGGCCGGCTGCCGATCGAGGGCCGCGTCGACCTGCATGGCCTGACCCAGGACGAAGCCTATTCGCTGCTGTTCTCCTTTCTGCACCGGGCGCATGCCGGCGGCATCCGCTATGTCCTGGTGATCACCGGCAAGGGCTCTTCGTCGGGCGGCGATGGCGTCTTGCGGCGCGCCGTGCCGTCATGGCTGTCGACGCCCGCCTTCCGGCCCCTCGTCTCCAGCCACGACCATGCCGCCCGCAACCATGGCGGCTCGGGCGCGCTCTATATCCGCTTGCGGCGGGCGCGCTCATGAGGACACACCCATGAGGATGCACCTATGAGGATGCGCTTGTGACCCCGTTCGGCGAAAAACTTCGCGTGCTGAGAAGCGAGCGCGGCGTCAGCCAGAAGGACATGGCCAAGGCGATCGGCGTCAGTGCGGCCTATCTGTCGGCGCTGGAACACGGCCGCCGCGGCGCGCCGAGCTGGACGCTGATCCAGAAGATCATCGGCTATTTCAACATCATTTGGGACGAGGCCGAGGAACTGGCGCGGTTGGCCGAAACCTCGCATCCGCGCGTCAAGCTCGACACGTCGGGCCTTAGCCCGGCGGCGACCGAGCTTGCCAATCTCTTGGCCGACAACATCGAAAAGCTCGACGAAGCCGAGCTTCGCCGCATCATTGCGTCGATCCGCGCCGCGCTGGCACAGCCGAAATGAGTTGCTTTGTTACTGGACCGAGCCGACCAGAACCTGCTGGCCGCCGCGGATCGAGACCCAGCGGCCGGTATTGTCAATCGCCTGCCGCTTGAGGAAACGATAGCCGGTCTGGTCCCAGGAACGGACCTGGTCGGTCAGATTGTCGAGGATGTAGTCGCCCTTGTCGGTGCGCACCGTCAGCACCGCGTGGCCTTCACCGTCGGGCTTGCGCACGACAGTCATCAGCAGATCGGCAAACGACACGCCCAGCCGGTTCAGCTCACGGCGCTTTTCCAAGACATAGTCCTCGCAGTCGCCGACGCCCTTGTCGGGATAGGCCCACACCTCGTCCTTGCCATAGATGTCGAAGTCGCTCATCGGCTTGACGGCGGCGTTGACCCGAGCGGTGACGCTCATGAGCTTGCGCCACAGCGCGCCGGTCATGCTGGCGGGCGACAGGTCCTTCGGGCGGACCGAGCATTCGGACGGGTAGGTCTTGCAGAAATCATAATGGCCGATCGGCTGCGAGGTCGGGCCCCCTGTCACCATCGGGCTGGCTGCCGATGCCGAACTGGCCCAACCTGCTGCCATTGTCAGCCCAGCCAGCGCGCACAGGCGCAGCGTTCTCGCCATTGGTGAGGAAATCATTGTCCCCGCTTGTCCCTTGTTATTAACGAAACGTTAAGGGGTATTTACAGTCCGTGTCAATTATGAGGATGGATTGATTTTGCGGCATGGTTACCCGCGTGGCGCCAACGCGACTATTGTGCAACAGCTCGAATGGACTACACCGGTTCCAACCGGTAATTTTAGCGTTGGCCGACCTGATGCGAAGTCGCGGGCGCAGCATCATCGTCGATCGCCTATTTCTTGCCGGTCCGGACCAGTTTTGGCTTCACCGCAACGCGGTTCTGACGGCCATAGCTGGTAATGAAATCAACGATGCGCGGCACGATTTCGGAGCGGAAGCGCGAGCCGTTGAATACACCGTAGTGGCCGACCGCCGGCTGCATGTAATGGGCGTGCCGGTCGGCCGGGATGTTGACACAGAGATCGTGCGCGGCCTTGGTCTGGCCGAGGCCGGAGATGTCGTCGTTCTCACCCTCGACGGTGAACAGGGCGACATTGCGGATCGCCGAAGGGTCGACCGCAACACCGCGATGCGTCATTTTGCCCTTGGGCAAGGCCTGGCGGACAAAGACGGTGTCGACCGTCTGCAAGTAGAATTCCGCGGTCAGATCCATCACCGCGAGATATTCGTCGTAGAATTCGCGGTGCTTCTCGGCATTGTCGCCGTCATGCTTCACCAGATGCATGAAGAAGTCCTTATGGGCGATGATGTGGCGGTCGAGGTTCATGCTCATGAAACCCGAAAGCTGCAGGAAGCCGGGATAGACCTCGCGGCCGAAGCCCGGCACCGGCCAGGGCGCGCGCATGATGACGTTGTCGCGGAACCAGTCGATGCCCTTTTCTTCGGCCAAGAGATTGACCGCCGTCGGGTTGCGGCGCGTGTCGATCGGGCCGCCCATCAGCGTCATCGTCGAGGGCACGAAAGGATCGCCCTTGGCTTCCATCAGCGCCACCGCCGCCAACACCGGCACCGAAGGCTGGCACACCGCCATCACATGGGTGTCGGGGCCTAGCGCATGCAGCATGTCGACGATGTAGTCGATATAGTCGTCAAGGTCGAAGCTGCCGTCGGCGAGCGGCACCATGCGGGCGTCGACCCAGTCGGTGATATGCACGTCGGCATAGGGCAGCATCGCCTCGGCCGTGCCGCGCAGCAGCGTCGCATAGTGGCCCGACATCGGCGCCACGATCAACAGCTTCGGATCCGGCCGGCGCCCGGCAGGAACCGCCCGCTCGAAACGGACCAGGTTGCAGAACGGTCGCGACCAGACGGTGTGTTCGCTGACCTCGACGTTTTTCCAGTCGACCACGGTCTTGGTCAGGCCGAATTGCGGCTTGCCATAGCGGCGCGTCGTGCGCTCGAACAATTCGGCTGTTGCTGCAATCGAGCGGCCCCAGGACGTGTGTGAAATCGGATTGAGCGGATTGGAGTAGAACAGGCGCACCGTATCGGCATAGAGGCGGGCCGGCTGCAAAGCGGCATGGTTCAGTTCGTAAAGCTGGTAGAACATCGAGAACCCCGCTGCCGACTGCGATCGAAGGGCCGACGAGCAGCGCCGAGCCTTGTGTCTTGCGGGAGGTTAGCAACAATCTGCTGCGATGCAATACGTCAACTTGCGTGATTTATGCTCGTTCTTTCGTCCAAGACGTTGAGAATCCGCCTTCAATGGCAACAGCCGGCTCAATGTGCACCTGCGAAGGCGTAGCAGAGAGTACGGCTATCGGTACGATCATCGGAGGAGGTGTCCGGCCGTGGCGACCGGACCGTTAGACGCGTGCCATGCAGACAGCGGTATGGCCCGAGCTGATGAAGCCGAGCTGACTGGCGGCGCCCTTCGACAGATCGAGCATCCGGCCCCTGATAAACGGGCCGCGGTCGTTGATGCGCACGACGACACTGCGGCCATTGTTGCGGTTGGTCACCTTCAGCTTGGTGCCGAACGGCAGGCTGCGATGCGCTGCGGTCAGCGCCGACGGGTTCATGCGTTCGCCGGAAGCGGTTCTGGAATGCAGTGAGTACCAGGAGGCACGGCCGCACTGCGCGGCGGCGCTGGCAGTGGATGCGCCGACCATCAGGCCAGCCGCGATCGTGGCCGCGACAAGCGCGGTCTGATTGCTTTTGTTCATGTGTTGGGGACTGGCTCCGTTGACAGACCCGCAGCGGTTAGGGGCGAATGAGGCAGCAAATGCGGCAATGATCTGTCGGTTCCATGGCAATGTTACACGTTTGGAGTCGGCGCGAAACAATTTGTCAGAGAGTTTCCGCAGCGCAGCACAGCTTCCTTGATGATCTTTGCATCGATCTGCGGATGTCTTGCGGAAGATCGGAGGTTAGCATCTAAGTAGAAGCTGGCGTGACCGAGCCACTTCTTCTCGCTATTCCATTCCGGCCGGAGCGCGGCTGATGATCGACTTGGAAAGGAGTTTTAGCAATGAGATTGATCAAAAATCTGCTAGCCTTGATTGTGCTCGCCATCGGCGTGCTGTGGTCATTGCAAGGCATCGGCCTTGTCGGCGGCAGCTTCATGACCGGCCAGTCGCAATGGCTCTATACCGGGGTCGTGATGGTGCTGGTCGGCCTGGCGGGATTGGCCTGGGCGAACCGTTCGCGGATTTGAGAGGACGTCGATCCTCGGGAGCCGCTGCGGCACAGACATGCCGAGCCGGTTACCGCGACCAGTATTGCCAGCCCCAGTAGAAACTTTCGTCACGCGGCGGCAGGCGGTTGCGCTCGGCATCCAGCTGGACCGGCGTCGGCGATTTGCGTTCGTCTTCAGGCGGCTGTTTGTCCCCGGTCCTGACCAGGCGAAGCCAATGGCCGAAATGCGCGAACAGCACAGCGGTGGAATGGGTCATCGTCATATGTCTCTCCTGGTGTGTCTCTCCTGGCCCCCAGTCATTCCCGTCCCGCCCACGGCACGAGCCCGCGCTCGATCCTGCGGATGACGAATTCGAGCCCGAAGGCGATCACCGCGATCACCAGTATGCCCATCACCACCACGTCGGTGACCAGGAACTGGGCCGCCGACTGGATCATGAAGCCGAGCCCGCGCGTTGCCGCCACCAGCTCGGCGGCGACCAGCGTCGACCAGCCGGCGCCGAGTGCAATGCGCAGACCGGTCAGGATCGAGGGCAGCGCGCTGGGCAGGATCACATGCCGGACAAGCTGCATGCTCGTCGCGCCGAGCGAGCGGGCCGCGTTGATGCGTTCCTGCGAGACGCCGCGAACGCCCGATGCCGTCGACAGTGCGACCGGCGCCAGCATGGCAATGGCAATCACCAGGATCTTGGAAGGCTCGCCGATGCCGAACCAGATGATGACTAGCGGCAGATAGGCAAGCGGCGGGATCGGCCGCAGGAATTCGAGCAGCGGATCGAAGATGCCGCGCCCGATCGTGCTGATGCCGATCGCCAGCCCGATGGGAACGCCGACGACAAGGGCGGCGATCAGCGCCGCGAATACTCGGCCTAGGCTGGCGGCGATATGCTGAGCGAGCGTCGCGTCGACAAAGCCGTCGCGGGCGACGACGACAAATTTGCTCCATACCGCCACAGGCGACGGAAGAAAAACCGGCGACACCAATTGCAGGCGGGCCGACAGCGCCCACGCCGCCAGCACCACCAGAATGGTGACGGCGCTGACCACGCGTGCCGAAACCCCGCTGCGTTTCGGGCGCGGCCGCGACCACGGCACCGACAGGGCGTCGGCTTCATCGTCAACCTTGGCGAGCTTGCTGGCCGGCCGTTCGCTATAGGAGGAGATGGTCACGCCGCCTCTCCTTCGAAGATCGCGTCGGTCAGTTCGCTGCGCGCCGCCGCAAAGGCGGGATCGGCCTTGACGCTGCGAATGGCCTCGCCGGCTGCATAGCGCCGGCTGAAGCCGGTTTCGAAACTCCGCACCACCCGGCCCGGGCCGGGCGCCAGCACAATGATGCGGGTGGCGAGCACCAGCGCTTCCTCGATACCGTGTGTCACCATCAGCACGCCGACCTGGCTGGCGGTCCACAGATCGAGCAGTGTCGTCTGCATGCGTTCGCGTGTCAGCGCGTCGAGCGCGCCGAGCGGCTCGTCGAGCAGCAGGAATTGCGGTTCGGCGGCCAGCGCCCGGGCCAGGCCGACGCGCTGGCGCATGCCGCCGGAAAGCTCCCAGATGCGCTTGTCGCCGGCACCGTCGAGCTTCACCAGGGCCAAAAGCTTGTCAGCGTGCCGCGCCCGTTCACTTGGCCCGACACCGCGCAGCCTGAGAGCAAAGGCGACATTTTCCCGCGCGGTCAGCCACGGAAACAAGGCATCGTTCTGGAACACGACGGCGCGGTCCGAGCCGGGCGCGATGATCGGCCTGCCGCCGATCGCGGCGCTGCCGCGCTCCGGCGCCACCAGCCCCGCCGCGACATTGAGCAGCGAGGTCTTGCCGCAGCCGGAACGGCCGACCAGCACGACGAAGTCATCCTTGGCGGCATCGATCGACACATTTTCGACCGCCGGCGCCGGCTGACCGTCATAGCGAACCGAGACTTTGTCGAGCACGAGATGCGTCATGAGAACCTCGTCGATATTCCGAATCTGTCTGCCCCGAAGCCGCTCCTCGTAAGCGGTTCGGGGCAGGGAGCACGCGGCGTCAGGGAAGGAGAACCGCGCGCATTGGCGTCAGTTCGAGGCAAGCGCCTCGCTGACATATTTCGACGACACGTATTTCGAATAATCCGGCAACACGGCGTCGATCTTGCCCTGCTCCTTGAGGAAGGCGGATGTCGCCTCGACCGCCTTGACGGTGCCGCCGCCGAGGAACTTGTCCGATGCCTGCTCCTCGAGCGTCGGGAAGACATAGCCTTTGAGCAGTTGCGGCACGTCCTCCAGCTTGGCGCCGGTGATCGTGGCGATCTTCGCCGCCTGCGGCGACGTCACCGACCAGGCGTCCGGCTTGGCCAGGAACTCGGCATAGGCGGCGCCCGTCACCTTGACGAAGTCGCGTACCGCTTCCGGGTTCTTCTCGGCGAAATCGGTGCGCACGATCCAGGCGTCGAAGGTCGGGGCGCCCCAGGCGGCGACCTGCGAGGAGTCCAGCACGACTTTGCCCGACGTCTTGACTTGGCCGAGCGCCGGATCCCAGACATAGGCGGCATCGATGTCGCCGCGCGCGAATGCCGCCGCGATTTCCGGCGGCCGCAGATTGAGAATCTCGACCGACTTCGGATCGACGCCTTCATGCTTCAGCGCGGCAAGCAGGCTGTAATGCGTCGTCGAGACGAAGGGTACCGCCACCTTCTTGCCGGCAAGGTCGGCGACCTTCTCGATGCCGGCGCCGTTGCGGGCGACCAGGGCCTCGGAATCGCCGATCAGCCCGACGATGAAGATGGTCTGGATGGGAAGCTCGCGGCTCGCCGCCGCCGCCAGCGGGCTCGATCCGACGTAACCGATGTCGACCGAACCGGAAGCGACGGCGGCGATCACATCGGCGCCGGAATCGAATTTCCGCCAGTCGATGACCGCCTTGGTCGCGCTCTCGTAGGCGCCGTCGGCCTGCGGCACCTTGGAGGGTTCGACGACCGTCTGGTAGCCGATGGTGATCTTGAGGTCCTGCGCATGGGCTGGGCCGAGAAAGGCGGCACCAGCCAGAGCCGCCGAGGACAGGAGAACGATGCGTCGCGAAATGGTGGACATGAAAGGCTCCTTGAAAACAGAAAAACCGGATCGGCCTTCATAGTCAGCTAAGTCTATAATCCTTGTAGAGTAAAATCCTTCCAACCATTGCCGGCTTGTTAGAAAAAAGCCGTCGGTAACGCGGCGCGAAGGCGGATGTGGCGGCTGGGGATTGCTCTGCTGCCATGACGGCCGGCAGTCGGTAGCGGACGGGAACGGTGCCGAAGCTCCGGTGCTTCGCACCTGTTCGAACCACGGGGACGGAGGGAGGCCTCGGCAATGTCGAACGTTTGCGATTTGCCCCGAAAGGAGCGATCGACGTTCGCCACACTGGCGCTTCGCGTCTTTCGGGCGACCGGCGAATGCGCCGTCAGCCGCAAACAAGAATTTTCCGTTTTGGCGCGTTCACCGGCAAATCCATGCTGCGAACGGCCGAGTAATTGAAAACGAATTTCCTGTGTTAAGGGATAAGTCTAGTATTCTTATCGACATTGAAGGATGGAGAGGACGATGAGCGACGACACCCTCCTTATTGCCGCGCGCAGCATGCATTGGCCTTCAAATTCACGGGTAGAAGCCGCTGCCGGTATTCTCGCCGATCGGGACATTCCTGTCGCCGGGCGGTTTGCCGGTGTGCCATTGGCGGAGGCTTCTGTGCTCCCAAGGGCACAAGCCCCGGCCAAAATGGCCATTGCGGCTTGAAAACGAAGCAAAATCAACGTTTCCCGGCTTGTATATCATGTCACTAGAATTTATCTGTAGTGACAGCTTGGACGCGGCGGGGAGGCACGCCAGGCGTTTCGCAACCGGTGGCCTTGCGCCATCGCATGACAGAGAAACGTTCGGGTTATGCTCACGAAAAAAGGTAAGTACGGTCTCAAGGCGCTCGTCTATCTGGCGCGCCTACCGGTTGGACAGCTCGCCTTCGTCAACGACATCGCCCGCGGAAACAACATTCCGAAAAAGTTCCTCGATGCCATCCTTGGCGAATTGCGCAATGCCGGTTTCGTCCAGAGCCGCAAGGGCAAGGAGGGCGGCTATCGCCTGGCGCGCCCGGCGGACGAGATCAAGGTCGGCCACGTCGTGCGCGTGCTCGACGGGCCGCTTGCACCGATCCCCTGCGCCAGCCGCACCCAGTATCAGCGCTGTGAAGATTGCAACGAGGCGACATGCCAAGTCCGACATCTGATGCTCGAGGTCCGGCAGGCGATCGCCGAGGTGCTGGACCAGCGCAGCCTCGCCGAGATGCGCGATATCGCCGGCGACGAAGATCTTTCGGTTGCGTTGAAAATCCAGGCCTGAATCAACAAAGCCTGACCCGACAATTCCGGAACCAACGGCCCCCGAGACAATTGGTGCGCGCATGACCGGCCGCGCAAATTCAATTATCATTGTTGGCGGCGGCGCCAGCGGCGTCGTGCTTGCCGCGCATCTCCTGAAATCGCCCAATCCCGATCTCCGCGTCAGCCTGATTGAAAAACGCCCGCATTTCGGACAGGGCATCGCCTATTCAACGCTGCTGTCGGCGCATGTGCTGAATGTCAGCGCGGCCGGCATGAGCGCCTATGCCGACGATCCCGGCAACTTCTCGCGCTGGCTGCTTGCACGCGGCCTGGCAACGCCCGAGCAGGCGCCGGTCTACGCGCCGCGCAGCGTCTACGCCCGCTATCTCAAGGAGCTGCTCGACGAACTCGAGGCGCGTGAGCAGCAGACAGGCCGGCTGCGCCTGATCCGCGAGGAGAGCCTGTCGATCTCGCCAACCGCGTCCGGCGTCGAGGTGGCGCTGGCCAACGGCACCAGCGTCGTCGCCCATCTTGCCGTGCTTGCCACCGGCCATGACGAGGAGCCGGGGGCCGGGCAGGGTCACGCGATCAGGATGGGGTCGGAGGCCGACACCGCGCTCGACCCCGACAGCCGTGTCATGGTGCTGGGCACCGGCTTGAGCATGGTCGACGCCTTCCTGTCGCTCGAACAGCGCGGTCATCGCGGCGAGATCGTCGCGGTTTCCAGGCGCGGCCTGCTGCCGTCGCCGCATCGCAAGGGCAACCCGATCAGGCTCGACGTGGCCGATATCCCGCTCGGCACCCAGCTTTCCTATTTCGTCGGCTGGTTCCGCGACCTGATCCGGGAGAACCAGAAGGCCGGCGTCGACTGGCGCGACGTTGTCGACGGTCTCAGGCCGTTCAACCAGAAGATCTGGCAGAACTGGCCGTCCTCGGCCAAGCGCCGCTTTGTCGAGCACACCAAGGCCTGGTGGGACATCCATCGCCATCGCATGGCGCCGGAAGTCTACGCCCGCGTTACCGAGGCGGTGCAAGCGGGCCGCATCCGGCTTGTCGCCGGGCGCGTCGTCGACATCGCCGCCGGCGACGGCTTCACCTTGCAGGTCCAGTCCCGCCACACGCAGCGCCTCGAAAGGTTCGACGTTGCCCGCATCTATGATTGCACCGGCATCGCCCGGGACATCTCGGCAACCTCGAACAGCTTGGTGCGGTCGCTGGTCGACCGCGGGCTGGCCCGGCCGGATCCGCTGCGGCTCGGGCTCGACGTAAGCGCGAATTGCGAGGTCATCGCCAGCGACGGCACGGTATCGGCCAAGATCCTCGCCGTCGGGCCGCTGACGCGCGGCACCTTCTTCGAGATCGACGCCATCCCGGACATTCGCGTGCAGTGCGCGCGGCTGAGCAAGCAGCTGCTGGGCTAACGGGTCGATATTCAGGTGATGCCGGCCTGCAAACGGCGGTTTTCTGCGCTTCCGGTGCTCACGGACCCGAATGTCCGCTCCGCTCCGGTTCTCGAAACCCACCATTTTCGGCTCGGCCTGACCTGAATCTCAACCCCTTACTGCGCGCCTGGCAAATAACTGGAATCCCATTCCTCGTCTGGCCGTCGGATTGGCACGATCTATCTTCTTTCCAACTGCAAACGGCTGGAAAAGACGGTAGGTTGCCGTCTTCCAGGGCGGTTGCTCATCCTGGCAACGGAGCATCTGACATGAGCAAGCACAAGATCGTGGCACAGGACGATGCATCGTCTCGCCTGCGCCCGCCCTATGCCTCGGTTCTCGACCTGATCGGGCAGACGCCGATCGTCGAGCTGACCAAATTCGACATCGGCAAGTGCCGGCTGTTCATTAAGCTCGAAAGCCAAAATCCCGGCGGCTCGATCAAGGACCGCATCGCGCTGTCGATGATTGCCGCCGCCGAAAGACAGGGCAGACTGAAGCGCGGTGGCACCATCGTCGAGGCGACTGCCGGCAATACCGGTCTCGGTCTCGCCCAGGTCGGCATCCCCAAGGGCTATCGCATCATCCTCGTCGTCCCCGACAAGATGTCGCGCGAAAAAATCCAGCATTTGCGGGCGCTCGGCGCGGAGGTGCGGATGACGCGTTCCGATGTCGGCAAAGGCCATGCCGAATATTATCAGGACATGGCCGAGAAGATCGCCGCCGAGCTGCCCGGCGCCTTCTATGCCAACCAGTTTGCCAACCCGGCCAATCCGCACGCCCACGAGACCACGACTGGGCCGGAAATCTTCCAGCAACTCGAAGGCGATGTCGATGCGGTTGTCGTCGGAGTTGGCTCCGGCGGCACACTGACCGGGCTCGGCCGCTATTTCGCAAAGGTCTCGCCGAAGACCGAGATGATCCTCGCCGATCCGGTCGGCTCGGTGCTGGCGCCCTTGATCAAGACCGGCAAGATGGTAGAGGCCGGAAGCTGGACCGTCGAAGGCATCGGCGAGGATTTCGTCCCGCCCAATGCCGATCTGTCGCTGGTCAGGAAGGCCTATTCCATCCCCGACAAGCAGAGCATGCTGGCGGTCCGCGACCTGCTTTCCAAGGAAGGCATCCTTGCCGGCTCGTCGTCGGGCACGCTGCTTTCGGCGGCGCTGCGCTATTGCCGCGAGCAGACCGTGCCGAAGCGCGTCGTCACCTTTGTCTGCGACAGCGGCAACAAGTATCTGTCGAAAGTGTTCGACGACTTCTGGCTGGCCGAGCAGGGCCTTGCCGAGCAGGAGCAGCATGGCGATCTGCGCGATCTGGTGATGCGCTCGCACCGCACCGGCGACACCGTGTTTGTCGGCCCGGACGAAAGCCTGCTCAACGCCTATGGCCGCATGCGCCGTTCGGATGTCTCGCAACTGCCGGTGCTGGACGAGGGCAAGCTCGTCGGCATCATCGACGAAAGCGATATCCTGGCCAAGGTCGAAGGCCCCTATGACAGCCGCTGGGACCGCTTCAAGGCCCCGGTTAGTACGGCCATGACCTCTACCCTGCACACGCTGCAGGCCAGCCAGACGCTGGACGCGCTGCTGCCGGTGTTCGACCGCAACGAGGTCGCCATCGTCTTCGACGGCGACGAGTTCATTGGCCTGATAACCCGCATCGACCTGATCAACCATCTGAGGCGCGCCCGATGACCGTCAAAGCCACCATAACGGGCAAAAACCGCCTCGCCTTCTCGACGCGCACCATCCATGGCGGCCAGAGCCACGACCCGACGACCGGCGCGGTGATGGTGCCGATCTACGCGACCTCGACCTATGGCCAGCAGAGCCCGGGCGTGCACAAGGGCTTTGAATATGCCCGCAGCCAGAACCCGACCCGCTTTGCCTTCGAACGCGCTGTGGCCGACCTCGAAAGCGGCACAGCCGCTTTCGCCTTCGCTTCGGGGCTGGCGGCGATCGCCACGGTGTTTGAACTGCTCGATTCAGGCGCGCATATCGTCGCCACCGACGACATCTATGGCGGCACGTTCCGATTGCTCGAGCGGGTGCGCAAGCGCTCGGCCAATTTGCAGGTCGACTTCGTCGACTTCACCGATCTTGCCGCGGTCGAAGCCGCGATTCGCCCGGAAACCAAAATGCTCTGGGTCGAGACGCCGACCAACCCGCTGCTGCGTGTCGTCGACCTCGAAGGCGTCGCCGCACTGGCCAGGCGCAAAGGCGTGCTCTCAGTCGCCGACAACACCTTCTGCAGCCCCTATCTGCAGCGGCCGCTGGAACTCGGCATCGATATATCAGTGCATTCGACGACGAAATACCTAAACGGCCATTCCGACATGGTCGGCGGCGTCGCGGTGGTCGGCGACAACAAGGATCTCGCCGACCGGCTGAAATTCCTGCAGAACGCCATCGGTGCCATTTCCGGGCCATTTGACAGTTTCCTGGCGCTGCGCGGCTTGAAGACGCTGGCGCTCAGGATGGAGCGCCATTCGTCGAACGGCCAGAAGATCGCGCACTGGCTGGAAAGCCGCCCCGACATACGCCGCGTCATCTATCCCGGCCTCCCCAGCCATCCCCAGCACGCCATCGCCAGGCGGCAGATGCATGCCTTCGGCGGCATGATCACGGTCGAGCTCGACCGCGACCTTGCGGGGACAAAACGCTTCCTCGAACACACGCAACTGTTCACGCTGGCCGAAAGCCTCGGCGGCGTCGAAAGCCTGATCGAGCACCCGGCGCTGATGACGCACGGCTCGATCCCGGCGAAAAAACGCGCCGAGATCGGGATATCCGATTCGCTGGTGCGCTTGTCGGCCGGGATCGAGGATGGCGATGATCTGATCGCGGATTTGGATCAGGCGCTGGCGAGTTGAAGGGAATCCGCGCGGATAGCCCGTAGAGCGGCGGAATTGTGGCTTTCCTTTTCGCGAGCGCGACCAACTGAGGCGTCGGATTCGGGCTCGGCCATCCGCCTAGCGATGCCGGTCACATCATTGATGAGAGTGACCTGACCACGGCAGGCTTCGCGCAAACCCAAATCTCGCTCTTCGGTCGTTGACCTGCGTCATGGGATGGGCGCTGATAGCGATCTCTAGAAACACGTCAAAGATTAGCGGAAAGTAGCGATCACTTCGCGATAGTCCCAAATGCAGGTCGACTGCACGACTTTGCGCAGGCGAATCCTTCGCGCCTAGCCATTCCGAGTTAGGTGCAGAAGCTCGATGTCTTATCCTTGCAGACTTAGCCTCTCAGCTTTCAAGAGGGTATCGGACGCGGGGGGTATTGCGCTCCTCGATTCCTAGCTAAGGTCCATGGCATTTGCCATTTAGCGGGAATAAGCATGTCGGGGCACGAAATCAGGACTTTTGCCGATATATCTCCATTGGAATTTGAGAATTTCACATACGATATTCTAAGCGCCGGCGGGATGAGACATCTAACTTGGCGTACACCAGGCGCCGACGGCGGCAGGGATTTGGAAGGCGATGTGTTCACTTGCGACTACAGTGGATTTACGAATCGAGAGCGCTGGTATGTCGAGTGCAAACGGTACGCGGCCTCGCTGGATTGGCCGCTTATCTACGGCAAAATCGCCCACGCCGACACCAATCGAGCAGACTTTCTCCTAGTTGTAACCAATTCCAACCCATCACCAGCTTGCGAAACGCAGATAAGCATCTGGAATGAAGCGCGACGCTCTCCGCGCATTCGTGTATGGCGAGGTTACGAGCTTCACGTTCTTGCAAACCGCTTTCCAGCAATTGCTGCCAAATATGGCCTTCGCCCGTCGCCAGATTCCACTGTGGCCGAATTCTTAGATCTCGCGCTGGAAATCAGCAAAATTTCTCAGGCCGCGTATGCTGCCGTGACTCTCGGTACAGACGCGACGCCCGCGATTGAAGCTTCGTCTGCACTTTCGGAACTTTTCTCGGTAAGAGCGCGCGATATGGCTGAATATGGACGATTCATCCCCTTACCGTTGATGCAGCAACTGGAAATTTATCCATGGGTGCGTTGCGGACAGGCAATCGATGCTAATGATGTTGCCATTCGAGCAAGCCTGTCTACGTTTAGGTTAATAACTGGGGCACTCAGCTTGCAACTTGAGCGACAGGGCGGTTGGCTGGTAGCCATTCCGGATGCGGTCCGCATCAAGATAGGAAGCGCCGGTAACCGGCTCATGTCGGTCGTAGCAATTTGGTCAGACTTGGAACTCGTGATCCAAGTCGATCAGAGTCTTAGAATAAGCAAAAGAAAATAAGGTGTTTTAACATGTCTGAGGCAGAACCGGCGTCCCTAGCACAAGAAGGACGAACACTTGTAGACCTCGCGCTTCTTTCGAACTTCGTACATCAGGTGGTGAATCCGTTGAACGGTGTAGCCGGAACGCTCGATAATTTGCAGAACGGTGAGATTGCGGAACACAGAAGGCCCCAACGACTTCGACTGGCTCGTGCACAAATCGAACAATGCATTACCCTTATGAGGAATTTAGCGTTTCTTTCGCAAAGCTTCACCCGAATCGACCCTGCAGAAGGGCGGATAACGATCCTCCCGCAGAGTATTATTGAATCTGCGATGTTCTATCAGGAGGACGGAGCCTCAAAGGAAATACGAATTTCTCTTAAAGACCGAAATACACAGAACAGGGTTGTTGGACATCCAGAGCTAATAAAACAGGTTCTTATGAATATTTTCGATAACTGTATAAAGTATGGTGCGCGGGGGCAGGAGATCGAGGTCAACCAATGGATTCAAAAAAATACGGGTAATGCGATGATTTCGGTTTTAAGCCGATCGCACTTGCCACTGGACTTGCTTGAAGTGCCTAGGTTTGTGGATCTCGGGTTCCGCGGCAAAAATGCTAAGAGGATAGTGGCTTCTGGGACAGGGTTAGGCCTGCATATTTCCAAGAGAATTGTGGAGGACGTTCATGGTGGCATATTCACAATACAACCTCGATTGCCTAACGACCTAGAGTTTTTGATTAAGCTTCCGCACGGCACGCCGGAATAGGATGCTGTAAAATGGCTACAACAACCGATCACAAAACGATTGTCGTCGTTGACGACGAGCTACACAACATGCTCTGGCTAATAGATTATTTGGAGGCCAAAGGATTTCGTGTTCTTACTGCCGAATCTGTGAACGATGCATTAGAGTTAATCGGAAAAGAGATCTATAGGGCTCTCGTTATAGATCTAAATCTCCCAGTATTACCCCCTCTGGAAGAAGAGGTTGCAGCAGCAGGAATCGAGTATAAAACTTTCCCTGGCTTGTATATTGCGGACAAAGCTAGGAATTTTGGCTATCGTGATCGGCAAGTAATGCTTTATTCGGTTCATAGGGATCCTGGAGTTGCCCAGATCGCGCAGCGTATGGGCATGACCTATATAATGAAAGGTCGCCCACACGAGATCAAAGCCGAAATCGATATGGTGGTTTCCTACGACCCTACCGCCCACTGATATTACTGGTTGAAGCTGCACAGCTAGTCGACAAGACCGAACAAAAGGGGGAGCAGCAACACATTTTACGCGTCCACCACAACGGTGGTAACTGCCTTGGGGCCTCCGTGTAGGGCGTCCTATCGCCGAGATGCTCGCCGGCGCATGACCTATGTGGACGTTTGGTCGACGGGGTTACGACCTATGCTCCGCGGTAGCGGCTATCTGCCACGCCGTCAGCATCGACCAACAAAACCGATAGACTGCCGATGCGTCGTAGGCTTTCACCGAGCCGATACGGTTGGCATGAATGATTACCTGGATGGAACGCCAGCGCCAGTTGACCTCGACCGCATTCGGCAGAATTGTGCGCTCTCTCCAGATGTCGACGAGCACCATTGACCCATGAACACCCTCGCGCGCAACTCATCTAAACCAACCGACACCCCGCTCACCTTCGCCGTCCTCGTTTTCCCCGGCTTTCCGATGATGGCGTTCAGTTCGGTCATCGAGCCGTTGCGCGCGGCCAACGTGCTGGCCAAGCGGGACTGCTATCGCTGGATCATCGTCGGCGCCGCCAAAGGCCCCGTCGAAGCCTCGAACGGCGTCGTCATCCAGCCCGGCTTTTCCGCCGCTGATGCGCCGAAGGTCGATCGCATCGTCGTCTGCTCGGGCGGCAATGCCGATCATCTTGTCGCTGACGATGCCGTGAGCTGGATCCGCAGGAGCCTGCGCGGCGGTGCCCATATCGGCGCGGTGGCGGACGCCGCGTTCTTCCTGGCGCGGGCCGGACTGCTCGACGGTCATGCCTGCACCTTGCACTGGACCAGCCAGGCGGCCTTCACCGAGGCGTTCCCGGACATCGAGCTGCGGCGCGACCTCTATGTCATTGACCGCAAGCGCTTCACCTCCGCCGGCGGTGTCGGCAGCCTCGACATGATGCTGGAAATCGTCACCAACGACTATGGCGCCGAACTTGCGGCCGGCGTCGCCGAATGGTTCGTGCACAGCCCGCTGCGCTCCAGCGTCGACCGCAAGCTGATGCCGCTGCGCTTGCGCACCGGCGTGCAGAACGAGCTGGTGCTGTCGGCCATCGCCATCATGGAGGACGCGGTCGAAGAGCGGCTCGGCATGGCGGAGCTGGCGGGGCGGCTTGGTGTCTCCTCCGACAAGCTCGAACGCAATTTCCGCTCCGAGCTCAGCATCTCGCCCAATGGCTACTACCGCCGCCTGCGGCTGAAGCGCGCCGCCGACCTTCTGGCGCATTCGACGCTGATGGTGCGCGACGTGGCGCTCGCCTGCGGCTTCGCCTCGATGTCGAGCTTTGCGCGGGCGTTCCGGGAGGAGCATGGGCATGCGCCGAAGGTGATGCGGAGGCAGTAGTCCCTTGCGAGACGTTGGCGGGACAGCGCCCCTCTCTGCCCTGCCGGGCATCTCCCCCACAAGGGGGGAGATTGGCCGTCGCCTCCGCTTTCGCCAATTGCCAACGTCGCAAGAGTAGCGCCATCGGCGAAGCTGCCGATCTCCCCCCTCGTGGGGGAGATGTCCGGCAGGACAGAGAGGGGCGCGAAGGATCGCCGGCGCGTCGGGGCAGCGGGATCCGGCACAACACCTGCGGTATCTCGCACAGCCTCTGATCGATGCATAGCCCATCCTCGCCGCTTCCAGGAGGCACCCATGAGCATTGTCGTTTTTGACCCCGACAGCACCGAGGACGTCGACTTCAAGGACCGCATGCGCCATCCGGCGGCGGCCGATCCGGCCGGCGGCATGTGGCTGTCCGATACCGAGCCGTCCTTCATCGACGCCGACGCGCTGCGCAAGGGGCGCCTTGCCAAGCTGCGCGCCTGGATGCGCGAGGCCGGCTATGGCGGCGTCGTGCTGTTCGACCCCTACAACCAGCGCTACGCCACCGGCTCGCGCAACATGTTCGGTTATTTCCTGCGCAACTCGACGCGCTATTTATTCATCCCGACCGAAGGGCCGATCGTGCTGTTCGAGTATCCGCAGAGCTACCATGTCTCGATGGTGCTCGACACGATCGACGAGGCGCGTCCGTCCAAGCTGGTCTGGTCTTCGGTCTCGGGCCGCGACGACGAAACCGCCGGCCCGTTCGCCGATGAGATCGCCGAATTGCTGAAGGCGCATGGCGGCGGCTCGACGAAGCTTGGGCTCGACCGCTGCAGCCATCTGCAGGCACTGGCGCTCAAAAAGCGCGGCTGCAATGTCCGCGATTGCCAGGGCGAGATCCTGGCGGTGCGCGCGGTCAAGACGCCCGAGGAAGTAAAATGCCTGCAGGTGTCGATGGCCGGCGCCGAGGCCGCGGTCTATGCCGTGCGCGAGGCGATCAAGCCCGGCGTTTCCGAAAACGACCTGTTCGCCATCATGTATGGCGAGGTGATCCGCCAAGGCGGCGAGTTCATCGAAACCCGTTTGCTGACCTCGGGCCAGCGCACCAATCCTTGGTTCAACGAGGCGAGCGGCCGCAAGATCAGGCCTGGCGAACTTTTGGCGCTCGATACCGACACGATCGGCTGCTACGGCTATTATTCGGATTTCTCGCGCACCTTCCGCTGCGGCCCGGGCAGGCCGACCGATTACCAGAAGTCGCTCTACAAGATGGCGCACGACCAGGTTCAGCACAACATCTCGATCGTCAAGCCGGGCATGGCGTTTCGCGAGATTGCCGAAAAGGCCTGGAAAATTCCCGACCGCTTCGTCGACCAGCGCTATACCTCGGTCATGCACGGTGTCGGCATGCATGGCGAGACGCCGTTCATCGCGCATGCCATGGATTATGAAACCTATGGCCGCGACGGTTTTGTCGTGCCCGGCATGGTGGTCAGCGTCGAAAGCTATATCGGCGAGAAAGGCGGCCGCGAGGGCGTCAAGCTGGAGGACGAGATCCTGATCACCGAAACCGGCACCGAACTCCTGTCGCGCTTTCCTTATGAGGACGATTTCCTTGACAGGCAGGTTTGAGTGCTGACAGGCAGTTTCGAATGAAAAGCCCGATCTCGATCAAGCGCGGCACAGTGGCGGCGGTGTTCATCGATCTCCAGGAGGAGCATCGGCGGGACAACCGCTATCTGGTCGAAGGCTATGGCGACATCCTCGCCAATGTCCAGCGGCTGCAAGCAGCGGCCCGGGCCAATCACGTGCCCTTGTATCACTGGGCCTATATCGTCGATCTCGCCACTGCGCGGCCGTTCCATCCGGTCGAAGCGGACGGCAAGTCGGCCTTTTCCGACAAGGACGATCCGCTGACGGCTATCTGTCCGGAAGTGGCGCCTGCAGCCGGCGAGACGATGCTGGTCAAGACGCAGGCCAGCGCCTTTGGTGCAGGGCCCGCCGCCGAGCGGCTGAAGGCCCAGGGCATCGAATGGCTGGTCGTTGCCGGCGTCTGGACCGAGGCCTGCATCGATGCCACCGTCAAAGATGCAGTGGCGTCGGGCTTTCGTGTGCTGCTGGTCAAGGATGCCTGCGGCAGCGGCAGCACAGCGATGCACCAGACGGCCATCCTCAACCTTGCCAACCGGCTCTATGGCGGCGCCGTCACCACTACCGACGGCGCCTGCCGGCTGCTGGCAGGCGAGACAGTCGACGCCTGGCAGGTCGAGGGCTCGGTGCCGCTGCGCTTCAGCTATGAAAACGCTGCCCGGCTGTACGCCGAGCTCTGAGCGGGACCGCGCAGCGATGATCACTGAGGCCGACCAGCCCGAAACAGCAGAGCGCGGAAAATACCAGACGCTGCTTGAGCCTGAGCTGTGGGCCTATATCGACCGGGTCAACGAGTGGTATCCGCCCGAAATCGCTTTCATGCCGATCCACAGGCAGCGGGCGATCTATGACGCCATGTGCCGGGCGTTCCGCGAGCCCTATCCGGCCGGCGTCAAGGCGAACGACAAAACCGTCGCAGCAGCCGATCATGCGATCCCGGTCCGGCGCTACCAGTTGGCGGGCACGGAACCTCAGGCGATGGTCGTCTACTACCACGGCGGCGGTTTCGTGCTTGGCGGGCTCGACAGCCATGACGACATCTGCGCCGAGATCTGCGCCGGCACCAGTTTTGCGGTTCTGTCCGCCGACTACAGGCTGGCGCCCGAACATCTGCATCCGGCGGCCTTCGAGGATGCGCTGGCGGTGTTCGAATGGGCGGCGGCGCCGATCGGCCTGCCGATTGTGCTCTGCGGCGAAAGCGCCGGCGGCAACCTTGCCGCCGCGGTGGCGCAGGCAACACGCAGTAATCCCCGCCGCGCGATCGGCCAGGTGCTGATCTATCCCGAGCTGGGCGGAGACGAGAGCGCCGGCTCCTATGTCGAGCACGCCGGAGCGCCGCTGCTGACGTTGCGGGACATCGAATTCTATCGCCATATCCGGTCAGGGAAGGGACAGTCTCTGGACGACCCGACCTTTTCGCCGCTCAGCGATACCGACTTCTCCGGCCTGCCGCCGACGGTCATCGTCACCGCGCAATGCGATCCGCTGTCATCGGACGGCGAAGCCTATCGCGACCGCATCCTCGCCGGCGGCGGCAAGGCATGGTGGCGCGAGGAGCCGCGCCTCGTGCACAGTTTCCTGCGCGCTCGCAAGACCGTGCCGCGCGCCGGCCAAGCCTTCGAGCGCATCATCGCGGCTATAGCCGCGCTGGGTGGGGGTAAGTGGCCGGAGTGACGGTGTTCCGCTTTGTGTGGGTCCGGCCACGGGGACCAAGGTTGATTCAAACGCCGGCGATCTTCGCGCCCCTCTCTGTCCCGCCGGACATCTCCCCCACGAGGGGGGAGATTGGCAGCTTCGGCGCTGCACTCCTGCTGCAACGTTGAAGATTGGCGAAAGCCGTGATGACGTCCGATCTCCCCCATGTGGGGGAGATGTCCGGCAGGACAGAGAGGGGCGCTGTCCCGCTAGCTTCTCGAAGGCTTCTGCACGGTGCAGAAAGCATAAGATCTCCCATCCTCCGATCTGCGGAACAGCGCACAACAACTGCGGAAACCCGAACACTTCCCCGCGCAGGCCAGCATTATCATCACCTCACGTAAGGCGCCCCTGCGAAACGCATCCACCCCCGCGGCGCGGTCGGTCGGAGGCGCCCAACAAAGAGGGAACGACGATGAAGTTCATGCTGACCGATCGGAAATTGCATCCGCAGGCCGCGCCCGTCGCCGACGGCTTCAAGAAGGGCCAGATGAATCGGCGCGAATATCTCGCCACCATGGCCGCGTTTGGTGTCAGCGCTGCTGGCGCGCTGGCACTTGGCGGGCTTGCGCCGTCACCGGCCAGGGCCGAGGAGGCGAAGCGCGGCGGCGTCTTGCGCGTTGCCATGAACGTCAAGGGCTGGAAGGATCCGCGCACCTTCGACGGCGTTGAGATGTCCAACGTCGCCCGCCAGTGTAATGAATATCTGGTGCGCTGGAACCGCGACTTCACCTTCGAGCCATGGCTGCTCGAGAGCTGGGAGACCAGCGACGATGCCCGCGTGCTGACGCTGCATGTCCGCAAAGGCGTCAACTGGTCGAATGGCGACACCTTCAACGCCGACGATGTCATTCACAATCTGACGCGCTGGTGCGATGCGTCCGTCGCCGGCAATTCGGTCGCCGCGCGCATGGGCACGCTGGTCAACGCCGATACCAAGAAGGCCGTCGACGGCGGCATCGAGCGCGTCGACGACTTCACCGTGCGGCTCAACCTGCCCAAGCCCGACATTTCGCTGATTGCCGGCATGGCCGACTATCCGGCGCTGATCATGCATCGCAGCTATGAAGGCGATGGCGATCCGCTGAAGGCATTGGCGATCACCACCGGACCATGCGAACTCGTCGCGTGGGACGCCGAGGTCGGCGCCGAAGTCCGCCGCAAGGACAAGCCATGGTGGAAGGGCGACTTCTACCTCGACGGCATCAAATGGGTCGACTACGGTTCCGATCCCAACGCCATGCTGTCTGCCTTTGAATCGGGCGAGATCGACACCGACCACGAAACCGCCTCTGATACGGTTTCGCAGACCGACTCCATGGGCCTGAGCAATTCCGAGATCGCCACCGGCTCGACGATCGTCGCGCGTTTCAATGTCGCCAATCCGCCCTATGACGACATCAAGGTGCGCCGCGCCGCCCAGCTCGCCGTCGACAACGCCGCTGTGCTGAAGATCGGCATGGACAACCGCGGCAAGCCGGCCGAGAACCATCATGTCGGGCCGATGCATCCCGAATATGCCGATATCGGCCCAGCCGTGCGCAACATCGATCAAGCCAAGGCCCTGCTCGCCGAGGCCGGCAAGGCCGATCACGAATACGAGCTCATTTCGGTCGACGTCGACTGGCAAAAGAGCACCGGCGACGCAATCGCAGCGCAGATGCGCGAGGCTGGGCTGAAGATCAAGCGCACCGTGCTGCCGGCCGCCACCTTCTGGAACGACTGGAGCAAATATCCTTTCTCCTGCACCGAATGGCTCGGCCGGCCGCTCGGCGTGCAGGTGCTGGCGCTCGCCTATAAATCAGGTGCCGCCTGGAACGAGAGCGCCTATGCCAATCCGGAATTCGACAGCCTGCTCGACAAGGCGCTGGCAATGCCCGATGCCGGCGCCCGCAAGGAGATCATGGCGAAGATCGAGCAGAATCTGCGCGATTCCGGCATCATCATCCAACCCTATTGGCGCTCGGTCTACCGCACCTACCGCAAGGGCGTGCATGGCTGCGAGCAGCACCAGTCGCTCGAGCAGCATTTCGAGAAGGTCTGGCTCGAGGCGTGATCGCGGGTCTTTCCTTCTCCCACAAGGGGAGAAGGGAGGGCCGCGTGAAGCCTAACCCCGGAATGGCAAGAACATCGCCTGTCCTGCCAGAGCGTTGTCGATCTTCGCGCCACGCGGATCAGCCGGCGGTGCCCGCCCTTGAAATCTCCTGCCCGAGGCGCACCGTTTCCCGGACCAGCAGGTCCAGATCGTCGCGCCGGGTACGATGATTGTTGATCGCCACCCTGAGGCAATGTTGGCCATGCACCGTCGTGTCGGAAATGGCGGCGATGCCTTCTTCCTGCAGTCTCAGCATGATCTCGGTGTTGAGCGCCTTCAGGCGCCCGCCGTCCAGCCCGTCCGCGCGATAGCGAAAACAAACGATGTTGACGTTCGCTGGCGCCGCCAGTTCAAGCGCCGGTTCGGCCTCGATCAGCGCGCCGAGATAATGTCCCTGCGCGATGTTCTGGTCGATCAGCCGGCCGAACTTCTCGATGCCGTGCTCTCTCAGCGCCATCCACACCTTCAGCGCCCGAAATCCGCGCGTCGTCTGCAAGCCGAAATCGTGCAGCCAATGGCCGGAGGCGAGGCCGCGCGGCGTCGATTCCAGATATTCCGGCGTCACCGCGAACGTGCTGCGATGCGCGGAGGCATCCCTGATCAGCGCGCAGCCGACCTCGAACGGCGCATGCAGCCATTTGTGCGGATCGAGCGCGATAGAGGCGGCTCGTTCTATGCCGGCGACACGATGCGAGTTCTCCGGTGCAATGGCGAGCAGGGCGCCGATGCAGCCGTCGACATGGAACCAGAGGTCCTCTTTTGTCGCCAAGTCTGCCAGCGCTTGCAGATCGTCGATCGCGCCGGTGTTCACCGTGCCGGCCGTACCGATCACGCAGGCGGGCTTGAAGCCGGCCTCGCGATCCTCGGCAATCGCCGCCCGCAACGCAGCGATGTCGATGCGCAGCCCGGCATCGCTCGGGATGCGGCGCAGTGCCCGGTTGCCGAGGCCGAGGGCCTCCATTGCCTTGCGATGGCAAGAGTGGAGCTGGTCGGAGCCGTAGAAGCGCAGCGGCTTGTCGATGCCGGCAACGCCGTGCTCGCGCACATCGATGCCTGCCTTGGCGTTGCGCGCCACGGTCAGGCCGATGATGTTGGCCATCGAGCCACCGCTGACCAGCGTGCCGCTGGCCGCGGCGGGGAATCCCATCATCTCCTTGCACCAGTCGACGACCTGATTGTCCACCAGCGCGGCGGCATGGTTGCCGCCGCCGAGGTTGGAGCCCTGGATCGCCGCCAGGAAATCGCCGAGCGCGCCGGTGAAATTACTCGAGCCCATATACCAGGACCAGAAGCGCGGATGGACGTTGCCCATCGGGTAGGGCATCAAGTTCCTGGTGACGTCGCCATAGATTTCGGCCAGCGGCGCCGGCGAACGCGGCAGCGGTGCCGTGAAGAACGTCGTCACCTCAACCGGCATCTCCTGCCACACGGGACGCTCTCTGACATCGCGCAGGTAAGCGACGGCATCGTCGACGATCCGATCCGACAGGACCTGCACGTCGGCCCAGTTCGAGGGGTCAAGCGTTTCCTCGGGGGCCGTGACGGCCAATCCAGGCTTCGTGTCCATGCAGGCCGCTCCCGATGTGCCGCCGTCATGCCGGAAACTGGCAGCCGGGCGTCGACTGCGAAAGCGCGGTCTCCTCGGCGTCCATCTCGGCTTCGATGCCGTCGAACAGCGGCGTCGTCATATAGCGCTCGCCGGTGTCGGGCAGCATGCACAGGATCACCGAGCCGGGTGCAGCCTTTTCCGCGATCTGCCGCGCCACGGCAAAGGTCGCTCCGCCGGAGATGCCGGTGAAAATCCCTTCCTTCTGCGCCAGCGCCTTGGCCCATTTCATGCCCTCCGGCCCGGCAATCGGCACCACCTCGTCATAGAGGCTGGCGTCGATCGCCTCCTGCAGCACGTCCGGAATGAAGTCGGGCGTCCAGCCCTGGATCGGGTGCGGTTCGAAGGCCGGATGGCTGGCGGCAGGCGCGCCGCCGGCGCCGCGCTGCTGTGGCTTGCCGCTGCCGATCAGCTGCGCGTTGGCCGGTTCGGCGAGCACGATCCGGGTCTCCGGACGCTCCTGCCGCAGCACGCGCCCGACGCCGACGACGGTGCCGCCCGTGCCATAGCCGGTGACGAAGCAGTCGAGCCGCGACCCGGCGAAATCGTTGATGATCTCGCGCGCCGTCGTCGCTTCATGAATGGCGGCATTGGCCCTGGTCTCGAACTGACGAGCAAGGAACCAGCCGTTGGCTTCGGCCAGTTCCACGGCCTTCTTGTACATGCCAAAACCCTTCTGGGCGCGCGGCGTCAGCACCACCTTGGCCCCTAACATGCGCATCAGCTTGCGGCGTTCGATGGAGAAGCTGTCGGCCATCGTCACCACCAGCGGATAGCCCTTCTGGGCGCAGACCATGGCCAGGCCGATACCGGTGTTGCCGCTGGTCGCCTCGACGACCGTCTGCCCCGGCTTCAAGGCGCCGCTGCGCTCGCCCTCCTCGATGATGTTGAGCGCTAGCCGGTCCTTCACCGAGGCGGCAGGATTGAAGAACTCGGCCTTCACATAGATCGTGGCGTGGTCCGGTCCGAGATTGTTGATCCGGATCACTGGCGTATCGCCGACCGTGTCGAGAATGCTGTCGAACAGGCGGCCGCGCCCGGCGGTGGTTCTGATTTTCTGTTGATGCAACATGTCGATCTCCTCGCTTTGTCGTTGTCTTTTGTCGTCACGGGCCGGTTACAGACCGGTGGCTTGGGCGGCGAGGTTTTGAGACCTTGCCGCGCTACGGTTGCCTCGCAGGCAATGTGGCAATGCCAGCATCCGGCGCGGAAATTCGCTGCCGGATGCACCGTGTCGCGTTTGGTGATAAAACAAAGGCCGACTGGCCAGCGTGGGAGCAGGCGTGGAAACGCACGTGGAATCTGCCCGATCGAGCCTCGACGGCGGGGTGGTCGGCTTTTCCGTGCGCCTGCTTGGCCCGCTTACGATTATCCGCAACGGCACCTCCGTCGCGCTTCCGAAGTCGCGCAAGCTGCGCGCGCTGTTCGCCTATCTGGCGCTGGCGCCGCATCCTGTCGGCCGCAGCCGGCTCTGCGAGCTTTTGTGGGATGTGCCGAACGACCCGCGCGGCGAGCTTCGCTGGTGCCTCAGCAAGGTTCGAGGCGTTCTCGACGAACCCGATCGCCCCAGGATTGGGGCGCAAGGTGACACGGTCGCGCTCGACCTGAACGGTGTATCCGTGGATGCCGTGGAGATTGCCTCGGCCGCGACGAAGGGAATAGAGACGCTCGAGCTCGAACGCCTGCTGGCGCTTTCCCGGCTGTTCGCCGGCGATTTCCTCGACGGGCTGGAGATCGACCGCAGCCCGCATTTCAACAGCTGGTTGACCGCTCAGCGCCGCCGCTTCAGCTCATGCCACGCTGCAGTGCTCGAGCAACTTGTCGAGCGTCTCCCCAGCGATTCCGATGATGCGTCCTCGCATCTCGAAAAATGGCTGGAGCTCGCCCCGTTCGACGGCCGTGCGCATCTGGCTCTGCTGGCCAGGCTCGCGCAGCGCGGCCAGTTCGGCGCGGCCGAGGAGCATGTTGCGGCCGCCGCACGGCACTTCGGGTCCGAAGACCTGGATTTCGCATCCGTTCGCGACGCATGGCGGGCAATCCGCTGCCAGCAGGGCCAGTCCTCATGGGCACAGTCAGCCGTCCCGCGCTCGGGATCCCAGGCGGCTATCGTGCTTGCCGATCCGAATGCCGCGACGTCGCGCAAGGCTTCGCTCGCGGTGATGCCGTTTGTCGAACAGGCCGGAATCGGCGGCGTTCCCACCGGTCCTCTGGGCGGCCCGCGCGGAGGAATCGCCGATGGCCTGACCCACGACATCATCACCCGCCTGGCCAAGCTCAGGGATTTCTTCGTCATCGCGCGCGGCTCGGTGTTTGCGCTAGCGGAGAAAAACATCGCGCCGGAGGATGCCGGCCGGCGGCTCAAGGTCGACTATGTCGCCACCGGCACGGTGCGCAGCCAGGCGGGCCGCGTCACCGTCGCGGTCGAGCTGATCGAAGTACGCACGGCCAGGATCGTCTGGGCCGAGACGTTCGAGCGCAAGCCGGACGACATCTTTGCCGTGCTTGATGATATCGGCAACAGCATCGTCTCGTCGATCTCGGCCGAGATCGAAACGGTCGAGCGCAACCGCGCCATGCTGAAGGCGCCGAATTCGCTGAATGCCTGGGAAGCCTACCATCGCGGCCTGTGGCACATGTATCGCTTCACCCGCGCGGAAAACGAGCAGGCCCGGCATTTCTTCGACATGGCCCTGAAGCTCGACCCAACCTTCGCCCGCGCCTATGCCGGCCTCTCCTTCACCCATTGGCAGAACGCCTTCCAGCGCTGGGGGGACCGCGATCAGGAAAGCGCCATGGCCTTCGAGGCCGCCGGCCAGAGCCTACTCGTCGACGATCACAATCCGGCCGCGCACTGGGCCATGGGGCGGGCGCTGTGGCTGCGCGGCGAGCAGGACGGCTCCCTCATCGAGCTGGAACGCGCCGTCGACCTCAGCCCGAATTTTGCGCTTGGCCACTATGCGCTGTCTTTCGTGCAGTGCCAGTCGGGCGACCCGGAGGCCGCGATCGACGCCTCCGACCACTCCAGGCATCTGAGCCCGTTTGATCCGCTGCTGTTTGGCATGATGGGCTCGAGGGCGATGGCGCATGTCCGGCTCGGCCAGTTCGACGAGGCCGCCGAATGGGCGCTGAAAGCAGCCGCCCGTCCCAACGCTCATGCCATCATCCTGGCGATTGCCGCGCATTGCCTTGCGCTGGCGGGGCGGCTGAACGAGGCGCGAAGTTTCGCCGCCGCGCTGCGCAAGACGCTGCCGAACTACTGCGCCGATGATTTCATCGGCACCTTCCGCTTCGAGCCGGACGCCGAGGCCCTGTTCCGGCAAGGCGCCAGGCGGATCGGGCTGGGGTGAGGCAAGGCGCGGTTAGTCGGGCGTTCTAAACCGTTCATCGCGGCTGGCCGCTCATCGACCAGAGCGGATCAGACGGGCTCAACCGATTTGACGTTGCCGTCGTCATCCACGAGGCAGCTTGTCTTCTTGCCGCTGGCATCGAGTTCGACCTGATAGGTTTTGGAATCGAGCTTGCTCGATGAAACCGGAAGTATCTTCGTGCTGTCGACGCCGCTCGCCTTGGCGACCGCATTGGCGCAAAGAAGCTGAAGGTCCGCCGGGGCCGTTTCGACCTTGGTCCTGGACATCTGGTCCTGAGGAGGCGGCGGCGGCGCGCTGACGCACGCGCTCAGGGCTTCAGCCAGGAATCCAATTGCTGTCACCAGGATCGAAGTTCTCACTGCACGTTTTGCCGACATTGCTTGGCCCTCTCCGAACGCCGCTTCACACACCCTTGTAGAGGGCTGCCCCTTGCATGAGAACGATGACCTTGGCCCCGACCTTGACGCGGGATGCGAGATCGGTGATGTCGTCGTTCCTCATACGGATGCACCCCGATGACACGTCGAGCCCGATCGTCCAGGGCTCCGGGGTGCCGTGTATCCGGTAGATCGTGTCCTGGTCGCGCTCATAGAGGTAGAGCGCCCTCGCGCCGAGCGGGTTGTCGGGCCCTCCCTTCATGCCTCCGGCGTATTTCACCGCCTTCGGATCACGAGCGACCATTTCGGCCGGTGGCGTCCAGGTCGGCCATTCCGCCATGCGGCCGACGCGCACGATGCCGGCCCATCCAAATCCTTCCCGGCCCACGCCGATGCCGTAGCGCATCGCCCGCTGATCCGGCTGCACAAGATAGAGAAAGTGCTGGTTGCCATCGATGATGATCGTGCCTGGCACTTCCGCGGTGCGGAACTTGACCATCTGCGGGCGGAACGCCTCGGGCACTTCATTATGCGCGGCATAGTATTTGCGCGCCTTGGTGCGGTCGTAGTCCACCCATTTGTGGGTTTTCGGATCGAAAACCTGTGTTCCCGCAGCCAGCGCCGCCACCGCGACAAGACCGAACGCTACCGCGACAATTGTTGTAAGGGAGCTCCGCTGGAAAGTGGCGCGTCCCGCGATCATCAGCTTTCGGTTCATGGATTTGCCCACCCGTGCACCCGGGCGCCTTGTGCGGCAACCCATTGTTTGGCGTATTCGTAAGGATCCTGACGCTCTACCTGGAGCGCATAACTCATCTTGGTGATTTCCTCGGGCTTCAGGTCGACCCGTTCCAGGAACGCCACCACCTTCGGATATTTTTTGCGCAGCGAGGTGGCGTAGGCGATATGGAAACGCGCCGTATCCCACGATACCGGCGCGCTGGACTTCGAAACCCAGAGCGGGTCTTCGGACGGCAGCACGATCTTCCACTTTGCCGGGTCGAAGGGCGGCTCCGTAAGGCGGACAATGTCGTGCAGCTCAAAGACGTAGTGCGGCGCGTAGCAGGCAAACACCATCGGGTGATCCGTGGCAACCGCGGCATCGACAGCCGCCATTCCGACATCCTCGGGCGTCTCCAGCAATGTCATTGTCTTGGCATAACCATAGCTGTTGGCGCGGATGCGCTCGATAGCGGTTGAGGACCAACCCTCAGCGCCTATCCAGAGTTCGCCACGTCCGTCGCCATCAGTATCCAACGCGGCGGTTTTCTTCGTATCGCTGAGGTCCGAAACGTCGTGAATTCCAAATTTGTCGGCTGCCTCACGCGTAGCGCATATGCCTTGCCATGCCGGCACACCGATGGGGCTGATGGCCACCGTGCCGGCACCGTCCACATACTTCTTCACCAGATTGTCCAGGTTGGGCAGCCAGATTTCGGGATGAATATCCACCTCACCCGAATTGAGACCGGCAAAGGCAATAAGCGTCCCCATCTCGCGCACATCGGCATCGAGCCCGAAATTTTCCTTCAGGCTGACCTTGAGGATGTTTGCCGTTGCCTGGCCCGACGGCCAGTTCGGCATTGCAATGACGAGATCAGCCGCGTGGACCGGGATGTTTACCGCCAGCATCATCAATGCCGCCAGCGACATTTTCCGCAGGCACCGCCGAAATCGGTTGTGCATTTTCTTCCCCCTCGCTTCGGTGCTGAAATGAACCGGGACGGAAACAATCTGTCACGGCGAGCACCGGGTTGTGACACCAGTCCCATCTTCTGACGGGCAACTGCTGAAGGTGCCGCAGTGCATTCGCCAAAGAGAGCGCCGTCACGTGCCGCCCTGCACGCTACTCGATGACAATCCGACTGGGAAGATGCTCACGACGCGGTCGCCGCGCCCCCAACTGCACCTCTTTGCGGCACGCCGCAGTGTTGAACAACTCGAATGAGTGAGCGGCATTTCTTTCGGCCTGCGCAACGGGTTGGTTGGGTTCGAAAAAATAAGACACTAGATCAAGATTCATGCCATCATATAAGAAGCAGTTTTCGTCGCGTCTTTTTGGTAGCCGGCGTAAATTCATAACAATTTGACATGTTACTTGCAACAACGCGTGACCAGAGAATAAAACTGAGGTTGCATGCTAGGATCTTGCTGTCGATTCAATTTCAGTATCTGCTAAAATAACCGGCACTGGTTCCGAATTATTAAGCATTTGCAAAATTCAATCCAGCGATATTGTACTTTTTCCTTGCCATAGGCTGACGTCGGATGCCACTTTTTAGCAACACAGCCGCGTCAGCGGATCGTGGGCATGCTTGGGCGGACGGGGCGCTAGGCATGGAGAGGAAAATTGACATTCGCCAATGCGGCCCCTGCGGGGAACGTTTCCCTCGACGTAGTTCCCCTCGACGCAAGAGATTTACGACAGCCGGCGGCTAAGTCGTCGAATGCATGGGCCACAGCCTGGCTCATTCGATGGCCAGCGAAGCTCTGTCTTGCTCGGATTGGCGCCAACCCGCAATCAGATCAGGAAAGAGCCACGAGAAAATCAATCTTGGCAATCGTGCTCGCAGGCACTTTCGCGCTTACGGCGTGCCAGTCGTCATCCAACCCGGAAGTCCAGGCGCGCAACAGCGAGTTCGGCTGCATCGCCGGTACGGTCGGTGGTGCGATCGTGGGCGGTCTTGTCGGCAGCGCGATCGGCGGTGGCCGCGGCCGCGTCCTGGCCGAAGCTGTCGGTATCGGCGGTGGTGGCTACCTTGGCAATCGTCTTGCCTGCCGCTGAGGCGAGAAGAAAGGGACAAGACAATGAAATCCATAATCGCGACGACAGCTTCCTTGCTCCTGCTTTGCACCGGCGCGGCCATGGCACAGCAGTCCATGTACCAGGGGCAGCAAGACCAGATCGATACCAATAACAACGGCGCGGTGAACCGGCAGGAGTATCAGGCCTTCATGACCAAGGCCTTCGAAAAGCTGGACGCCGACAATGAAGGCTCTCTCAGCCAGGCCGAGACTGCCGACGTCCTGAACGCCGATCAGTTTGCGGCGGCCGATGCGAACGGGGACGGCCGTATCAGCCGGGAGGAATTCATGAACCGGGTCATGAAGGACTTCGCGGCTGCCGACAAGAGCGGAGACGGGCGTCTGCAATAGCCTTCGGATGGAGGGACAGACATGCCGGATTTGGCAACTGCCGTTGGTGTTTTGATCGGCGTAATCGTCGTCGTGGCGATCCTGTCCGCCCTTCTTCTGTGGCTCTGGAACACCACCATGCCGGATGTTTTTGGCCTGAAGACCATAAGCTTCTGGCAGGCCCTCAAGCTGCTCTTGATCGCCGGGATCCTGTTCGGGTCGTCAGCGGCTATCGACTACACGTCTGACGGACGATCCCCGGCCGCCAGCCAATCAGAGGAATGAATCATGAAATTCGTAATCTATGCGACGCTGGTCACTGCTTTGATGGCGATCGCCGGTTGTACCACCGACGACTACGGCGGTTGTCGCGGAAAGGGCTGCCTGGCTGATCGGCCCCATAAAGGCGGCCGAAAGATTGATTATCGGCCGCAGTTCGACAGGAATGGAAATCCCAATTTCGATACGCGGGGCCGCTACATCGGCTGTCATGGGCTCGGATGTAAAGTCGACGATCCTGATGACGGGGATCAAAGCATCGACGACAGACCGCAGTACGACAGAGAAGGCAATCCGAACTTCGATACGCAAGGCAACTACCAAGGCTGCCGCGGCATCGGCTGCGAGGTCGATACACCGGTCGACGACAGTTCGTCGGGCGATGACAGTTCATCGGACGATGACGATTCCGATTAATGGATTCCGGGGCGAAAAAGGAGGAAGCCAATCATGTCTGAATTCAGCAGCCTGGTCCGGCGACATGCCAAAATCGTTGCGGTCGGCCTCACGGGGCTGGGAATGACGCTGACATCCGCTTTCGCTGCGGGTACGCCTGCGACGGTATAAAGGTCGAAGCGACGAAGGCGCGCAGGCAGGAATATGCATCTCTCGTCGCCTCGGCGTTGGACAACAAGGTCAAGCCCGCTCGGGTGAAGTTCATCACGATCATGGAGAACGGCAACTGGAGCGCCGCTTACGTCTCCACGCCCGTGAGCGACGACGGCGTGATGTTCTTCCAGACAGTCGACGGAAAGAAGCAGTTTCGCGACGTGTGGGGCGGCTATGCCGAGCCATCGGAAAAACCTGAACTGGTATCCTGGGCGAAGAAGCTCGGAGCGCCGCAAGACCTGGCAAAGTGTTTTGCCGAGCAAGTTACGGAATGATGGTGATCGCTGGAGATTGCCGTCGACGCAGTTGGCGCAGGAGGAGAACAACTAGCGGGAGAGCGCTCCGGGCGCCGGGCATCTGACATAGGTTCATCAGCTGCAGGATGTGGAAAATGCAAAGTCTTCGAAAATCCAGACTGATCGTGCATTTCACCCGTGCATTGGCAACGTCAGTGAAAATGACGGCTGTTGTGAGCGTTGCCGTCCCGCAAACGATCAATTTTGCGTATGCCAGCAAGTATGATCTGCCGAAGCCCTATGTTTCCCGGGCTCTTGATGCGGTTCTGATACCGATCAACCACGCCTCTCGGCATCGCTACCAGATCCCGCCCAAGCTTCGCGGCGTATATGTCCTGGCCGTTGCACCGCATGGCGTTGCCGCGCGGCAAGGTATCCGACCGGGTGACGTGCTTGCCACAGTGCGGCATCAACCGATTTCGACGCCGGGCGATGTCGACAGACTCGTTTGGGCCGCCCTTGCCGTGAGTGCCACCAGTTTCCTGTTTGGCGTGAACCGCGGGACAGAAGTCGCGGATGTCGTCGAGGTCAACACCAACATCACCGTCAACAACTTCAATACCAACATCTCGGTCAACAATATCTCGCAATGGACGAGCGTCGACAATCGAGAGGAGTGGACGCAGATCGTCGATGAGTATGACGACGAGATGGAGACGGGCCTCAATGACACAAGCTATCGCGAGGACGACTCGCAGCCTGGCGACGCCAACACAAATGCGCTTTCTCCCGATGCCGATGACAATAGTTCCGATGATCAGGACGATTCCAGCGATCAGAACGACGATGAAAACTCAACGGACGGTGATGGTGACAAGAACAGCACCGACACTGACGACGACGGCGCGGATGACGATGCGTCGGATGACAGCACTGACAACAATGATTCCGATGATCAGGACGATTCCAGCGATCAGAATGACGATGACGACCCGTCGGCAGATGGTGAAGACGAAAACAGCACCGACGGTAATGACGATGCGTCGGATGACAGTACCGACGACGCTGACGGATCGGACGATGACGATGCCAACTAGCGGCGGACCCTGCCGGCAGTTCTAGACAGAGGACAGTCGATGAAAACCGCGATACTGACCACTGCCATGGTTCTGGCCATGCCGGCTTTCGCCTTTGGCCAGGACAAGTGCTACGACGACGCCAAGGATCAGGCCGCCCCGAACGAGTGCGCCGATGCCGCGTCCAAGAAATCCGACAAGAAGCTCAACGAACTTTACAAGCAGATCGAAACCCGCCTGGACGACGACGCGGATACCAGGACGCTTCTCGGTCAAGCACAGCGCGATTGGGTCAAATTTCGCGACGCGGAGTGCAGTTTCCAGACCGCAGGAGCGGCCGAAGGAAGCATGATGCCAACGCTCGTCGCGCAGTGCCTGGACAGCCTGACGCAATCCCGTGTCAAAGACTTCGAAGGTTACCTGAAATGCCGGGAAGGCGATCTGAGCTGCCCCGTTCCGGCAGCGAACACATCACCTGCCGTACCTGCCGCGGGCGATGAGCACGGCCGGGCTGTCCTTGCCCAGACTGCTGACTCGATACCCATTCCATTGCAACATGTTAGTGGGCAGTTCGGAACCGGCAGTGATGAAGTCATCTACCACAAACTCGGGATCATGATGGGCATCAATGGTGCCAAGCCTCGTCTGTTCGAATTCGACACCGGGTCGGATGTGCTCAACGCCGAGATCGATTCGAGTGTCCCTGGCGTAAAGCCGGTGCGCGGCAGCAAGCCCGAAATGTACCCCTATGGAAACGGCACCTATGGAGGTTGGGTACAACAGGTCCGGTTCGACAGCCTGTCCTATTACGATCCGGATAATCCCTCGGAGCCTGTCGTAACCCTCGACGGCGGCTTTGCCGCCGGTCGGGTGGTGGATTACGTCTTCACCAAGGATTTCGGCGACCTCGAGGATGCGAATGTGACGCAAAAGCCCGTGGGCCACCATGGCGATACGCCGGTTTATGCGGATCTTGATGCGCGCAAGAGCATGCAGAACGGCGAACCCGGTAACGAGGCGCCGTTTTACGGCGTCTTGGGAGCCGGCGATTTTATCAACGAGGGGGACCAGACCGCCGCTCCTGGCAGTCAGACGCAAAGCGGCTATGTGGTCTCTGCCAATGCCAATCTTGGAGAGAAGACGACACCGGGCTGCGCTCCCTGCCTGACGCTGAATTTGTCCCCCAGTCTGAGATCCCAGTTTACGGCCCTGATGCCGTGGGGCGAACTGGATTACGAATTCGTCCAGAGACGATTCCCGCGATCAGGCGCGAACGCATCCAATCAGTACGAAGGCTCTTACCGTTATACAATTTCTTTTGACCATAAAGGAAAGAAGCAATCGGTTGATTTCAGGGGGCCTGTTTTATTGGATACAGGAACGACAAGCTTTATTTATATTACCACAGAATCTACTTTAGATAAGCTTCGGACGAGAGGAATTCATATTGATAAATTTGGTGATGAGCTGATCGACTTCAAGTTTTTTGGATTCTATGATAGTATAAATAACCGGGAATATGATGATGTCGACATTCTCCGCCAAAGCGATGAGGTAATAGTCGGCGGTCTCATTCTCGGCTTGCCATTCTTCGAGTCAAATTCCGTAATGTATGATCTGGAAAACAGGACGACCGCATATTCACCCTATTTTGTCAGCGCTGCTAACTTTACGACAGACGCGGCTGCCGAGGATGAAGTGCAGCTGAATCGCGCGACCAGCGATGCTGGAAGCGATGGCTGGCTCGGACTGGCCGGCATCATCTCCGGCGCCGGCGATTTCACGATCGAGAAGGACGCGGACGTGCGCATGACCGGGGCCAATGCCTACACCGGCACAACCCATATCGCGGCCGATGGGTATCTTACTCTGGCCGGGCCGGGCAGCATCGAGCATTCCTCGCGCGTCGTGGTCGACGGTGTGCTCAACCTCGATCAGAAAGGAAACTATCTGGAGCCCTGGGGGGCGGCGCGCTCCATGAACGATACGGCCATTCGCAACCTTGGCGGTAAAGGCGAGGTCTATCTGGGTGCGGGCAGACTGATCCTGACAGAAGCCGACGGGCAATTTGATGGAACCATCGCGAACTATGATGACGCCGGCGACAGCGGCGGTCTCGTTATCGCCGGTGGCAAGCTGACGCTGAGCGGAAAGAACAAATATTCGGGCATGACCGAAGTGGCGGCGGGAGCGGAGTTGCACGTGATCGGCTCTTTGACCGGTGACGTTTCCGTCTCGGGACTGCTTGTCGTTGACGGGGAGGTCTCCGGCAAAGTCACGGTCAAAGAAGGCGGCAGGCTGACCGGCTCAGGAAAGGTCGGCAGCATCACGGTCGCCGAAGGTGGCAAAGCTGATCCAATGACAACCAGATGATCAGGCCATGGGCACGGCCGACCATGGCGACGACGGACAGCTGAAGAGAACATAGGGCGGGGCTGAGCAACTTAAGAGCTTGACTGCAACCGGAAAGGGAAATCGATGAAAACAGCAATACTGATCGCTGCCGTGGTTCTGGCCCTGCCGACTTTCGCCTTTGCCAAGGACAAGTGCGCCGATGCCAAGGATCAGGCCGCCATGAACCAATGCTTCGGTGCCGAGTTCCAGAAATCCGACAAGAAGCTCAATGAGCTTTACAAGCAGATCGAAGCCCGCCTGAAGGACGATGCGGATACCAAGAAGCTTCTTGTTCAGGCACAGCGGGATTGGGGCAAGTTTCGCGACGCGGAATGCAGTTTCCAGACCGCAGGAGCGGCCGGAGGAAGCATGATGCCAATGCTCATCGCGCAGTGCATGGACGGCCTTACGCAATCCCGTGCCAAAGGTTTCGAAGGCTATCTGAAATGCCAGGAAGGCGACATGAGCTGCCCTGTTCCGGCCGCGAACTGACACATGCCACAGCTGATCGGATCATGATGAAGCCGGCGGCGAGCGTGACGTCGCCGCCAGACATGAAAGGATGCGAGGGGCATCATCATTGCGTGAGGGACTTGAAGGAGGTGGATTGTGAAACGCTATGGATCGTCGCTCGCAATGACGATTGCGGCATCTGTGCTGTTGGCATGTGCGGTGCCGGCAACAGCCCAGGGTGACATGAGCTTCGACGTCAATGTCACGCTTTCCAAGAAGGCAGCCGCCAAGCTCGCGGCTGAAAAGGAAGGGATCGTTGTCTTCGCTTCCTACTACGGCGATCCAAAGCGGAGCGCCGAGAAGCACGCCAACGAAGTCGGCCAGATCGATCTCACGCCGCAGGACGAGCAGGTAGGGATTCCGGGCACAGCTGGCCACGCCCACATCAGCGGCGCAAGGGTCGATACGAAGCGTCTCGACTGGCTTGCCGGCCCTCCCGAGGTCAACGTCAACGTTGCGTCGGCGCGCAAGAGCAGTGCGGACAATTTGCTCAACTGCGATTTCATCGACGGTCCACTAAGCGATGTCCAAAGGGAACCTGTGACGCTTCATTGCGGATTGATCGAAGAAAACGTGGACACGAAGTTGAAGCCATAAGGCTACAAAAACTCCTGCCGCCTCGTTACCGGCTTCAACGCAGAAATTGTCGACGGCATGACCTGCTCACTTACTCCAGGGAAGGAAAGATTTTCATGCGCCTGCTGTTCGCTATCTGTTTCTGCCTGGCCGTCATGTCCTTACCTGCGGCCGCCGATGCCGAGCGCCGTTGTGGCTGGTACTCCAGCTCGACACCCGGCAACCTCATGCTCACCGACAGGGACGGGGAATGGTGGATCCAGATGCAGGGCCGCCCGGATCCCAAAGGCATCGACAATGTGCCGGCCTTCGACGAGCGACAATTCGTCGAGACCAATGTGCCTGGTTCGGGCCATGGCTACGGATGTGCGTGCATGACCGTCGTAACCAACGCCAAGCAGCAAAAGATCACCAGGGTGATCTCGGGCGAAATCCTTCCGCTAGCGCGCTGTCGCAACGACAGATCGCTGCCTAACCCGGACGGATAAGCATGACCAGGAACCAGTGACAGTCAGGAAATGGCGCCTCTTTCCAGGCAGCAATGCCTGGGATAATTGTGCTCCAATCTCTTCTGGATCGAAGGGACGGACCAGCGGTTCGGAGGTGTCATGCGCGTAGTGGTGCTGGGTGGCGGCGTCGTCGGTGTCACGACGGCCTATCAACTGCAACGCGACGGTCACGAGGTCGCGCTCATCGAGCGCAACGCGCAGGTCGCTGCCGAGACGAGCTGGGGCAATGCCGGCATGATCGCGCCCGGCCATTCCTTCGTCTGGTCGTCCCCCAAGGCGCCGATGACCTTGCTGAAATCGCTGCTGCTCAAGGACCAGGCGCTGCGCTTCAAATTCTCGGCCGACCCGCGGCTCTATAGCTGGTCCTGGCTGTTTCTGATGGAATGCACGGCTCCGAAGGCGCGCCGCAACACGCTGCTCAAGCATCGCCTTGCCGCCTACTCGCAGGCTGTCTTGCGCGAGGTCGTCGCGGACGAGGACATCGACTACGACCGCAACGATCGCGGCATCGTCTATTTCCACCGCAGCCAGCAGGCGCTCGACAAGGGCGTCGAGCACATGAAGCTGCTCCAGTCGGACGGGCAAGAAATCGAGGTGCTCGACCGCGACGGCATCGTCGCGCTCGATCCGGCGCTGGCCTCCGCTAAGAACAGCATTGCCGGAGGCATTTACTGTCCGACCGACGAGACGGGAGACCCGGCAAAGTTCACCAGGGCTCTCGCCGCCAAGATCATTGCCAGAGGCGGTGCCATCCACACCGGCACGACGATCATCGGGGTCGAGACCTCAGGCGACGGCATCACCCAGGTGCTCACCGACAAAGGCGCCTTCAAAGGCGACGCCTATGTGCTTGCGCTCGGATCGCACAGCCCAACGCTTGCAGGCAAGATCGGCATTCGGCTGCCGATCTATCCGATCAAGGGCTATTCGCTGACGATCCCGATCGGCAACCGCCCGCTGCCGCCGACCATCGCCTCGGTCGACGAGCACAATCTGGTCGCCATTTCGCGCTTCGGCGACCGCATCCGCGTCACCGCGACGGCGGAGTTCGCCGGCTACGACACCAGTCACAAGCCTGCCGATTTTGCCTTCATGAAGGGCGTGACGGAAGAGCTCTACCCAGAAGGCGCCGATTACGACCGCGCCGAAATGTGGGCTGGTCTCCGGCCAATGACGCCGAACAATCTTCCCGCCTTCGGCCGGCAACGCTTTCGCAACCTCTTCCTCAACACCGGGCACGGCCATATCGGCTGGGCCATGTCGCATGGCTCGGCCCGTATCACCGCCGATCTGATCGCAGGCCGGACTCCGGCGATTGCCATGGATGGTCTGCTGAACTGAAAGGGAACGCCATGTCTCTCAACGTTGCCGCCGTTCCGTCTTCCGGATCGACCAATCGCAAACCGGTGGACCTCGGCGTGCTGCCGTCCGAACTCGACGGCGGTCTGGCCTCACGGGCGGCGATCGGCCTCGTGGTGCTGGCCACCGACCAGACACTGGAGCATGAATTCCGTGCGCTGGTGCGCATGCCCGGCGTCGCCTTCTACGAAGCTCGCGTCTTCAGCGACAACGACATCACGCCGGACACGCTGCGCGCCATCGGCCCAAGGATCGCGCCCACCGTCGACCTCATCCTGCCGAGCATCCCGCTCGACGTCGTCGGCTTCGGCTGCACCTCGGCAACGATGGTGCTCGGCGAAGAGGCGGTTTTCGCCGAGATCAGGAGAGCGCGGCCTGGCGTCGCCTGCACCACGCCGGTCACTGCCGCGCTTGCGGCATTCAAGGCTCTCGGCGCCAAGGGCATCGGCCTGCTGACGCCTTACGCGCCTCAGATCAACGAAAACCTCGTCGCCTATTTCAATGGGCGTGGCCTCGACATATCAGCCGTCGCCACGTTCGACCGGCGCGACGACCGCGACGCCGCCCGCATCTCGGTCGCGTCGATCGAGGCCGCAGCCGAGCGCATGGCTGCCACGCCGGGGGTGGATGCGATCTTCATATCCTGCACAAGCCTGCGCGTCGCCGAAGCCGCGGCAAGGCTCGAGCAGCGCATCGGCATCCCGGTCACTTCGAGCAACCACGCCATGGCCTGGCATTGCCTACGGCTCGCCGGGGTGGATGATGTCGTGCCGGCTGGGAGACTGTTTGGGTTGTCGGGCAACTGACGATTATGTTTGGCGAGACCGGCTCGCGGCGCCTCGGTTCTGCAGGCACCGAACCTTCGTCGCAAGCCAGTGTTTCATCCCAGAAACAAAAACCGCCGCTCCTTTCGGTGCGGCGGGACGATCACGGCGTTGCACCAAGCGCGCTGGGCGGGGGGCGGTTAGGCTGCGCCTGGTGAGCGCGGACCGTGAGTATTCATAGGCGCGCCAGCTGCCTTGCGTCTACCAACCGCCAGTTGGAACGATCCCACAATATTTGCGCTGCGTGCTGCAGCCAAACAGCCAGCCGTCTCAAGTTACTACGATAGGTGGCAGACCCCTCGGATATCCCGCCCTGGCATGAACTTAAGATTGCTCTCGCCAAATCTGCAACGAGGATTCGACAGTGTCATTCGCCGAGGCTAGGCTAACCTTCGGGGTACTCTTGGGCCATGTCTCGCATCTCTTCCGTTCGCGTCCTGTTGTTTATTGCATCGGTGCTGCTGGGAGCTACCGCGGCCCATGCTGGTTTGCAGTTCCAAGCCGGGCAGACCGATTCCGGATTCCGCTATATCCTGATATCGGGCGATTTCGCTTCTCAGGACGACCTGTCGGTTTTCGAGGCACTGGCACGGTCCAATGCATCAGTCGCTGTCACGTTCCAGTCGCCAGGCGGCAACATCCAGAAAGCAATGGAGCTCGGCCGCCTCATCCGCAGGCTCGGCCTCAACACGGCTCAGTTCAGGGCCGCCGAGTGCGCCTCGGCGTGCTCCCTGGCCTTCCTCGGTGGCGTCATGCGCTATGCCGATCCGGGTTCCATCGGCGTCCATAAGTCTTCTTTCGGCGGTGACATCCCGATAGGCACCCGGGATGCGGTTTCCGCTGTCCAGCAGGTTACCGCCGACATCATCACCTACATGATCGAGATGGGCGTCGACCCGGCTCTGCTTCAACTTTCGCTTCAATATGACAGTAACGACATTCGCTATCTGTCCATGAGCGAGATGGCGAAATACAGGGTCACCACCTTGGACACTGGAGCAAGCCAGCCGCCAGTCGCCAGCCAGGCACCATCCTTGCCGCCATCGCCTAAGCAAGTGCCGTCTGAGCCTCCTGTCGCCTCGTTGCCGCCGGCTTCCGCGAATCCGTCACTCATGATTCCCCAGGCCCGCTCGGGCCGCATTCTCCGCTCCCAGGGTGCGGCGCCGTTGAAGGCGCTTCCAGAGGTAAAATCCGCCACGCTCACCAATGTGCGAAACCGCAGCGCGGTGGCGATCCTCGGCAATGTCGGGCGATGGTACCGTGTCCAGGGACGGTCAGGTCGGCTACATGCATGATACCTGGGTCTACGTCGACCAATATGAGAGCGGCCCCTTCGGACAGCGCCATATCCAGGTCAAGAGTTTCGACAATCTGGCCGAGACTGAGGCCTATGTGCGATCCGCATCGATCCCGCTTGTCGCCTACCTTGCCACCAACGGCTGGTTCGCCATCACGCTACGCGGAACCTACGGACGTTGCCAAGAACCTAGCCAGGGTGATGAAGGAAAACGGCGCGATCCCTGACGACGCCTACGTCACTTATGGCAACACCTATGTCCGCAATGTCTGCTGCCGCTAGCCGGCACGTTAGCTACCGTATCGCCGTTCCTGATTTGACCTCATCGAGGCGTTGATGAAAAACGAGCAGTTGGTGCTGCCCAAGAGCATGAGAAGCGTGGGACGGACCAGCCGATTATTGTACACCTCTGCAATACACAGTGCGAGTGCAACGAATGAACAAGCTATCTTATTGATCCCGTTGGCAGTCGGGATCGAATGGTGCCCAGAAGAGGACTCGAACCTCCACTCCTTGCGGAACACGGACCTGAACCGTGCGCGTCTACCAATTCCGCCATCTGGGCTGGTGCGCGCTCATTAAGCGGGCGAGGGATGAGTGTCAACGCGCTTTTTTAAAGCATGATCCCGAACCGAAGGTCCGCGTCAGCGAAAAATGGGGAACCGGTTTCGGAAAAGATCATGCTCAATCAAGAAACCCGCTCGCCGGCTCAGTCCTCCAGCACTTCCTTCGACGCCACCGTCGAATCGGCGTTGAGCGTGTAGATGATCGGCACGCCGGTGCCGAGCTCGAGCTTGACGATCTCCTCGCCCGATTTGCCGTCCAGCGCCATGATCAGAGCGCGCAGCGAATTGCCGTGCGCCGCCACCAGCACGGTGCCGCCGCGCAGCACATGTGGCTGCAGATCGTGCAAATAATAGGGCCAGACGCGCGCGCCGGTGTCCTTCAGGCTTTCGCCGCCGGGCGGCGGCACGTCGTAGGAGCGGCGCCAGACATGCACCTGCTCCTCGCCCCATTTCTTGCGCGCATCGTCTTTGTTGAGTCCGGAGAGATCGCCATAGTCGCGCTCGTTCAGCGCCGGGTCGCGAATGGTTTCGAGATCGCTCTGGCCGACGGCGTCGAGAATGTGCTGGCAGGTCTTTTGCGCCCGGATCAGCGACGAAGTGAAGGCAATGTCGAATTTCATGCCACGCGCCTTCAGTTTGGCGCCCGCTTGCTTGGCCTCGGCATGGCCCAGTTCGGTCAGATCGACGTCGCGCCAGCCGGTAAATAGGTTCTTCAGGTTCCATTCGCTCTGGCCATGACGCACGAGCACGAGAGTTCTCGACATATTTGCTCCTTCAAATTTTGTGGATCAGCTGGTCAGGCCGAGCACGTCCCGCATCGAATAGAGGCCCGGCTTGCGGCCGCGCGCCCACAGGGCTGCCTTGACCGCGCCGCGGGCAAAGATCGCCCGGTCTTCGGCGTGGTGGGCGAGCGTGATGCGCTCGCCGGTACCGGCCAGCACCACACTGTGGTCGCCGACCACCGAGCCGCCGCGCAAGCTGGCGAAACCGATCGAGCCTGCCTTGCGCACGCCCGTATGGCCGTCGCGCACGCGCACATCGTTGCCGGCAAGCGATACGCCGCGCCCGATGGCGGCGGCTTCGCCGAGCAGCAGCGCCGTGCCCGACGGCGCATCGACCTTGTGCCGATGGTGCATTTCCAGGATCTCGATGTCGAAATCGTCGGCGTCGAGCGCGCGCGCCGCCTGCTCCACCAGCACCGCCAGCAGATTGACGCCGAGGCTCATATTGCCGGATTTGACGATAGTCGCGTGGCGCGCCGCCGCCGCGATCCTGGCATTGTCTTCGGCCGAGCAGCCGGTGGTGCCGATGACATGGGCGATGCGCGCCTGCGCCGCATAGCCGGCGAATTCGACGGTCGCTGCCGGCGTGGTGAAATCGAGCACGCCGTCGGCCTTGGCGAAGGCCGGCAGCGGATCGTCGCCGATCGCCACGTCGAGCCTGCCGACGCCGGCCAGTTCGCCGGCATCCTTGCCGATATGGGGCGAACCGGCCCGCTCGATCGCGCCGGCGACACGGGCGCCCGGTATCGTGTGGATGGCGCGGATCAGCGCCTGGCCCATGCGGCCGGCCGCGCCCACGACCACGAGGCCCATTTCACTAACGGTCGGCGTGTCACTCATGAATGTCTCCCGGCCGCCTTTTTCGCGCGAACATTTTGCGCCGCAGTCTGGATTGGCTTGCCGTCATCGACAAGCCCCAGCCCTTTCCTGCCTTGCACCCGGTGGAACCGCGTATAGACGCTGTGCGGGTCGGCCATCAGCGAGGCATGCGTGCCCTGTTCGACCAGCCGGCCCTGCTCCAACACGATGATATGGTCGGCATTGACCACCGTCGACAGCCGGTGCGCGATGACAATGGTTGTGCGCCCTTCCATGACATGGGTCAGCGCCTGCTGGACGCGGGCCTCGGCCTCGTTGTCGAGCGCCGAGGTGGCTTCATCGAGCAGCAGGATCGGCGCCTGCCGAACGATGGCGCGGGCAATCGATACGCGCTGGCGCTGACCGCCCGACAGCGTCACGCCGTTCTCGCCGACGGGCGTGTCGTAGCCTTGCGGCTGCTGGCGGATGAAATCGTCGGCCGCGGCCTGGTGGGCGGCGCGTTCAATCTCGGCGTCGGTGGCGCTCAGTCGTCCGTAGCGGATGTTGTCGCGGATGGTGCCTTCAAACAGATAGGGCTGCTGCGAGACATAGGCGATCGATCCGCGCAGCGAATGCTTGGTGACCTTTGAAATGTCCTGGCCGTCGATTTCGATGCTGCCCGACTCGACATCGTAGAAGCGCTGCAGCAGCGCAACCAGCGTCGTCTTGCCGGCGCCCGAGGCTCCGACGATGGCGGTCACCTTGCCGGCGGCGGCGACAAAGCTCAGATCCTGCAGGACCGGCGCCTCTTCGACATAGCGGAAAGACACGGTGTTGAAGCGCACTTCGCCAGAGGTGAATTTCGCCTCGGCGGCTGCCGGCACGTCACCCTGCTGCGGCTCGAGGTCGAGAAGCTCGTAGATCATGCGCGCGTTGACCAGCGACTTTTCCATGCCGACCTGCATACGCGCCAGCCGCCTGGCCGGATCATAGGCAAGCAGCAGGGCGGTGATGAAGGCAACGACGGCGCCAGGCGGCTGGCCGCCGACGGTTGCCCGGTAGCCGGAATAGGCGATGACGCCGGCGACGGCGAAGCCGGCCAGCATGTCGGAGATCGGCGTCAACCGTTCGGAGACGCGGGCGATCTTGTTCGACCGCTGCTCGGCGCCGGCGACGAGGCCGCCAATGCGGCGCGACAGCTCGTCCTCCAGGGTGAAAGCCTTGACGATGGCGATGCCTTGCGTCGCCTCCTGCATGGCGCCGATCAGCCGCGAGTTGATCTGCACCGATTCGCGGGTGATGCGCCGCACCCGGCGCATCAGATAGGTGACGGTGTAGATCAAAGGCGGCCCGATCAGCAGCGACATCGCCGAGAGCACCGGGTCCTGCCAGATCATGACGCCGACCAGCGCGACAAGCGACACGGCATCGCGCGCCAGCGACGTCAGCGTCATCGACAAAAGATCACGAATGCCGTTGACGTTCTCGTTGATCTGCGCGGCGAGCCGGCCCGACCGGGTGTCGTTGAAAAAGCCGACGCCGAGCTTCATCAGATGGTCGAAGATGCGGCGCTGATAGCGCGCCACCAGATTGTTGCCGATCTTGGCCAGCGTCACTGCCTGGCCGTAGCTGGCCAGCCCGCGCAGCATGAAGGCGGCCAGGATCGACACGCTGATCAGCGCGATAAGATCGCCGCGCTGCTTGTAGAAAATCTGGTCGACGACGTCCTTCATGATCCATGCGGTGAAGGCGGTCGTCGCCGCGATCGTCACCAGGCACAGCACGGCAAGAACATAGTACCAGCGGTATTCGCGGCTGTTCTCGGCGATGATGCGGCGGATCACCGCCACGATTTCGCCGGGCCGGACTTTCCCTTTGGTTGGTGCTAGAAGTGTCAATTTGGAGCGCTTTGTGGTTTTGGCTTCGGCCGGCTGCAATTCGGCAACCTCTTAACGCTCCAATGGCGGCTTGCCTATGGCCGAGGACGGCGAAACTTCGTCGCGGCGCAGGTTGCAGCCTAGACCTGCCAGCGCCGCCCCGCCGTCTGCACGCCGAACAGCGACGGATTTCTGGCATAGGCGGCCAGCCCTAAAAGCGCCGCCAGCGGATGGGTGATGACATAGACCGGCATGCTGCGCATCAGGGCGCTGTGCGGCGCCTTGTCCTCGAAGGCGGCGCGGAAATTGCCGGTCCGCAGCGCCGGCAGGATTTTTTGCGCGATGCCGCCGGTGAGGAAAACGCCGCCGCGGCTCATGAACACCAGAGCGAGGTCGCCGGCGGTGCGCCCCAGGCAGGTGACGAAGATCGACAGCGCCTCTTCGGCTACCGGATCGGTCTTTGCCAGCGCCGCGGCGGTGATCTCGGCCGGCGTGGTGAACGGCGACGGCTTGCCGTCCGCCTTGGCCACCGCCCGGTAGGCATTGACCAGGCCGCGTCCGGACAGGATCTGTTCGCCGGAGATGCGGCCCTCGAGCTTCTCGATATGCGGAAAGACCTGGAAATCGCGCGGCGAGCGCGGTCCGATATCCATATGGCCACCCTCGCCGGGCACCGGTATCCAGTGATGCAGCGCATAGACCAGCCCGGCGACACCGAGCCCGGTTCCCGGACCGAGCACCACCCGCCCGGAATTCGGTTCCGGCGCGTCACCGCCGATCTTTTCCATATGCTCTTCGCCGAGCGCGACGACAGCCAGCGCCTGTGCCTCGAAATCGTTGAGCACCACGACATCGCTGAGGCCGAGACTGGCGAACATTTGTCTCGGTTTGACGATCCATGGGCAATTGGTGAGCGGGATCTCGTCGCTGTCGACAGGGCCGGCTACCGCCAGCACAGCCGAATTCGGCCGGACCGACGAGCGGTCGAGCACGGCCGCCTGGATCGCCTCATCGATCGTGTTGAAATTGGCGGTCTGGACGATGGTCGGCTCGCCGGCCTCGGAATTCGCGTCGAGCACGATCGAGAAGCGCGCATTGGTGCCGCCTATGTCGCCGATCAGGATCGGAAACCGCAACAGAGTGTCGTCGTCGCTTACGCCTGGCATGCTCTCGTCCGTTCCCACTCCTGTTGACTAGCGCATGACCTTGGAAAGGGAAATGGGTTTTCGAATTGGACGATGCACGGATGCAAACGGCGAACACGCAATCCGCGTCAGTGTCCCGGTCGTGGCCGCGGCAGCGGAATGCCGATCTCGGGGGTCGCCACAAAGGCATTCGCCGAGGCCGGAAGCGCTGCCGCGCCGGCTGCGACCGTCGGCTGCGGCGGAGGTTCTGCCGCGACAGCGGGTGCGGCCGCGATCGGCACGCCGTCGCCATAGTAGGTGACTGCTTCCACCGAGGCCGGAGCCGGCGCGTCGAGCACGAACTGGCATTGTCTGGGCAGGTTCGCCATCGTCATCACGTCGCGTGCCTTCGGCTTGTCCGGATTCTTGTTGGGGCGCCACGGCTCCTCGGTGAACCACCAGGCCAGCGCCTGGTCGCACCCATCGCCCGGCGCCGTCGCTTCCTGCGCCCTGCAGTCGGGTGATCCAGCCTGGCAGCCGATGCGAATGTGGAAGTGGTAGTCGTGGCCCCAGAACGGCCTGACCTTGCGCAACCAGCTGCGGTCGCCCTTGACCGTGTCGCAGAGCTTCTTCTTGATCCCTGGATTGACCAGGATGCGCTCGACTTCGGGATAGCTCGCGGCGCGCTTCAACAGCCGCGTATGCATCGGCGTCCACACGCCGTCCTTCACCAGGTGGGTTTTTTCATCGACCATTAAGGTAGCGCTGATGTTTTCGCGCTCTTCTGTCGAGAGCTTGCGGTCGGGCATCGGCGTCAGCCAGATGTCGGCGTCGAGGCCGATCTGGTGCGAGGCATGACCGGTCAGCATCGGACCGCCGCGCGGTTGCGAAATGTCGCCGATCAACAGACCCGGCCAGCCGTCGGCGGCCGCGTCGCGTGACAATTTCTCGATCAGCGCGATCATTGCCGGATGGCCCCAGCGGCGGTTGCGCGAAGGCCGCATCACCTCCCAGTGCCGGCCATCCATGGGAAGCGCGACGCCGCCGGAAAAACAGCCCTTGGAATAGAAGCCGATCGATTGCGGCGCAGCGAGCGCCGGTAGCTCTTTGGCGCCGAACAGGGCTTTTGCCCGTTGCTCCGCGCCCGCCGGCTGCTCTGCCAGTGCCGTCAAGCTGGCGACGGCCAGTGCTGCCGAAAGCAGGCGCGCTCCTCCGGACAAGGATCGCTTCAACATCTTCACCAAGCGGGACCCCTCCCTGATTTGAATCACATCATACCACGGCTCGCGCAACGCATCGATCACGACCGCTTCATCGGGCTGCGCGCCTCGCCGTCGCGCCAGTCGCCGCTGGCCCACATGGCATCGAGGGCCGAGCGATAGTCGGGAAAGCGAAAGCGATAACCGGCCGCTTTGATCGCCGCGTTGGCGACACGCTTGTTCTCGCCATAGAAGGACCGCGCCATGGGCGAAAGTTGGGCGGTCTCGAACGGGATTTCCGGCGGCGGCTCGATGCCCATCAGAGAGGCGGCATAGGCGACGACGTTCTGGGGCGGCGCCGGTAGATCGTCGGTGACGTTGAAGATGCCGCCGCGATTGCCTTCGGCGAGATGCCAAAGCGCACCGGCAATATCGTCGCAATGGATGCGGTTGAACACCTGGCCCGGCTTGACCAGCCGCCGGGCGGTGCCGTTTTCCAGATTGACCAGGGCGTTGCGGCCCGGTCCGTAAATGCCGGAAAGCCGCAGAATCGCCACTGGCACGAAAATCGTCTTACTGCCAAATTTCAGCCATTGCCGTTCGGCCTTTACCCGCATGATGGAGCGCTTCGATACAGGCCGGCAGTGGGATGTTTCGTCCACCCAATCGCCGCCATGATCGCCATAGACACCGACAGTGGAGAGATAGCCGACCCATTCGAGCGCCGGCATCCATTGTTCGATCGGCTCGCTGAATGTTCCAAGAATGGGATCACCAGCCTCGTCCGGCGGAACGGAAATGATGAGGTGCGTCACCGCACTGATCTCGTCCAGGATACCGACCGTATTTTCGAACAGAATAGGCGTGATGCCGGCCTCCCTCAGCGCTTCGAACTTCTCCTGAGAGCGCGTGGTGCCGACGATCGTTGTACCTGGATCCTTGTTCGCGCGTGCGAACGCCATGCCTGAATAGCCAGCGCCAAATATCAGCACCTTCTTAATTGTCATACGCGCATCTCAGCCTGCATTTGGGGGTCTCGTGACGCAAAATGCCACTCGTTTCTCACAGCCTCGTCGGTCTCTGTTTTCACGGCAGAAATGGCACGTTCAGCGAATTCGGTCCCCGGCACAAGCCGCGACAGTGCCCATACAGCCGCCCCGCGAACCAGGGGCGAGGCATCGCCGAGCAGCGTGCGAACGGCGTCGGCAAGCGACAAATCGCCGGAATTGCCGGCGGCGGTCAGCACGTTGCGGATAAAACGGTCGCGGCCGATGCGCTTGACCGGCGAACCCGAAAAAAACGCGCGGAAGGCGGCGTCGTCCAGACGCAGCAGCTCGGCGAGCCGCGGTTCGCGCAGATCGTCGCGGGCGGCAAGCTTCGCCTCCGAGGCGGCTTGGGCGAACTTGTTCCATGGACAGGCAGCCAGGCAGTCGTCGCAGCCATAGATGCGATTGCCGATCCTTTCGCGGAACTCATGCGGGATCGGCCCCTTGTTCTCGATGGTGAGGTAGGAAATGCAGCGCCGCGCATCGAGCCGGTAGGGCGCGGGAAAGGCGTCGGTCGGGCAGACGTCGAGACAGGCGCGGCAGGAGCCGCAATGGTCGTCTTCGGGCGCGTCCGGCACGAGCTCGGCCGTCGTGAAGATGGTGCCGAGGAACAGCCAGGAGCCGTGCGCGCGGCTGACCAGATTGGTGTGCTTGCCTTGCCAGCCGAGGCCGGCGGCTTCGGCCAGCGGCTTTTCCATCACCGGCGCGGTGTCGACGAACACTTTCACGTCGCCACCGGTGCGCGCCACGATCTTGCTGGCGATCGCCTTCAGCCGGCCTTTCATGACGTCATGGTAGTCGCGGTTCTGCGCATAGGCCGAGATCGCGCCGCGGTCGCGCTTTGCCAGGATTTCGCGCGGGTCGTGGTCGGGGCCGTAATTCATCGCCAGCACGATGATCGAGCGGACCTCCGGCCAAAGTGCCGTCGGTTTGCCTCGCCGCTCGAGCGTTTCGGCAATCCAGCCCATCGAGCCGTGAAAGCCGTCGGCAACGAATTCGGCCAGCCGCGCCGGCGCCTGCGGGATCGCATCGGGCGTGGTGACGGCAACGGCGTCGAAGCCGGCGTTCCGCGCCTCGCGGTCGATCAGCGCGCGCAGCTTTGCCGCGTCAGAAATCGAGGTCTGCATAATGTGACACCGGCGACAGGCCGCGCACCCGGTCGGACAGGAGCGGCCGGAACGAAGGCCGTGATTTCACCCTGGTATACCATTCGCGCGCAGCGGTGTGTTCGCGCCAGTCGATCTCGCCGAGATAGTCGAGCACCGACAGCGTCGCCGCCGCCGCGAGATCGGCATAGGTGACCTTGTTGCCGGCCAGCCAATGACGGGTGCCGGCCAGCCAGTTGGTGTATTTCATATGCTGGCGGATGTTGGCGCGGGCGGCGCGGATCGCCGCCGAATCGGGCGAGCCGCCGCCCGCCGTTTCCGGCATGACCGGCTTCAGCACGCGCTCGCGAACCAGATGCCGGGTGACCTCGCTTTCCGCCTTGTTGAGATACCAGTCGGTCAGCCGGCGGATTTCGGCGCGCTCCATCGGGTCTTCGGCGAATAGCCGCTTGTCGCGCTTCAGCACGCCGCGCGTCTCATCGAGATATTCGGCGATGACCCCTGCGCCGACGATCGGCACGTCGCCCTCGGCGAGCAGGATCGGCAGCGTGCCGGCCGGGTTGAGCGCCAGGAACTCCTTGCGCCGCGTCCACGGCTTCTCTTCGATCAGCGCCAGTTCCTCGCCATACTCGCCAAAGGCGAGGCGGACGAAGCGGCAGCTGGCGAACATCGGATGGTGGAAAAGCGTCAGCATGGTCCCGCGATAATAGAGCGCACTGGCAAATTGCCGGCTGCGCCGGTAAGTCTTGATCGCCCGATTCACCGGGCTGTCAGGGTGCTGCGACCTATAGGGGGAGTTCCGCGCTGTGACAAGCAAGCCCTTTTCTCAAGCCCTCACCCCAACGCCGAGGTTGCCATGGAAAGCCAGACCGTCGTCGAAGCGCTGCTGCTCGGGCTGCTCGAGGGGTTGACCGAGTTCATTCCGGTGTCTTCGACCGGCCATATCCTGCTCGCCGGCCATTTCCTCGGCTTCCATTCGACCGGCAAGGCCTTTGAGATCCTGATCCAGCTCGGCGCCATATTGGCGATCCTCAGCGTCTATTTCCGCCGTCTCTGGAAGATGCTGCTCGAACTGCCCTACGATCGCCTGACGCGGCATTTCGTCCTTGGCATCCTCATCGCATTCCTGCCGGCGGCCGTCATCGGCGCGCTGGCGCATGATTTCATCAAGACGGTGCTGTTCGAATCGCCGCGGCTGATCTGCATCATGCTGATCATCGGCGGCGTCATCCTGCTGCTGGTCGATCGCATGAAGCCGAAGCCGTACTACCACGATGTCGAGCGGTTTCCGACCAGGCTCTATCTGCAGATCGGGCTGTTCCAGTGCCTGTCGCTGATCCCCGGCACGTCGCGCTCGGGTTCGACCATCGTCGGCGCGCTGCTGCTCGGCGTCGACAAGCGGGCGGCGGCGGAATTCTCCTTCTTCCTTGCCATCCCGACGATGGTCGGCGCCTTCGCCTTCGACCTGTTCAAGAACCGCAACGTGCTGAGCAGCGCCGACCTGCCCATCATCGCCGTCGGCTTCGTCGCCGCCTTCGTCACCGCATTGATCGTCGTGCGCTTCCTGCTCGACTACGTCTCGCGCCACGGCTACGCGCTGTTCGGCTGGTGGCGGCTGGTCGTCGGCATCGTCGGCCTGACAGCACTGGCCATCTGGGGGTGAGCCGGCGCGGATAGCGCAATCCCAGCCGGAACTCTATTCTTGCCCGAAGCCGAGCCATACGATCTTGTGGACGTATGGTTGGCAGGGGGAATGCATGAGCGAAGTTCTTGACGCCCTCGTTATTGGCGCCGGTCCGGCGGGACTCGGCGTCAGCTACTTCTTGAAACGGCAGGACCGCGACCACCGTGTGCTCGATCGAGGCCGGATCGGCGAGACGTGGCGAACGCAGCGGTGGAACTCTTTTCGACTCAATTCGCCGACCATTCGCTCCATCTTACCCGGTGATTCCTACGAGGGGCCCGAGCCGTGGGGCGCGATAACCCACCACGAATTTGTCGCGTATCTCGAAAGCTATGCCGAGCGGCACCGCCTGCCGGTAAGCACCCAAACTCCGGTGCAAGAGCTGACGAGAGACGACGGGAACTTTCGCATCACCACGACGGACGGGGCATTTCTGGCGCGCAACGTGGTGATCGCCACCGGCGACCAGAATCGGCAGGTCCGGCCAGCAGGGTCGGCGGATTTGCCAACCGCAATTCGCCAAGTCGATTCCTCGGCTTATCGCAACCCGGCCGAGTTCGAGAGTGGCGCGGTGCTGGTGGTCGGCAGCGGCCAGTCGGGCGGCCAGATCGCCGAGGATCTGGCGTTGGCAGGACGTGTGGTCTTTTTGGCGACCAGCCGCAACGGCCGTTGGGTGCGGCGCTACCGCGGGGGCAACATACTTAAATGGCTGACGCTGTCCGGTTTTCTCGACGTTCCGCGCAAGGAACTCGTCCTCCCCTCCGGCAAGCTGCAGGCCCGCGCGCTGGTCGGCGCGACCCATACGATCAGCCTGCAATCGCTGAGCGCGCAGGGCGTGGTGCTGCTCGGCCGCTTCAGGGGTGTGGAGAACGGCAACCTCGTCTTCGGCGACGAGCTCGACGACCATATGCGATTTGCCGACGAAGTCTCCGCGAATGCCAAGCGCCTGGTTGACGAGTACATCGAGCGCGCCGGCCTCCATGCGCCACTGGCCGAGGATGATCCGGCCGAGACGATTGAACCGCGCTTGCCCGATCCTCCGATCCGCTCCCTCGACTGGACGGCGAGCGGCATCAGATCAGTGATCTGGTGCACGGGCTTCACCGGCGATTTCTCATGGGTTCGGCTTCCCGGCGCGCTCGATGCGGCCGGCCAGCCCGTCCACGAGGATGGCGTCGGCGCTGTTCCAGGTCTCTTTTTCGCCGGCCTCGATTTCGGATCGACGCGGAAGTCGGGCACCATACCGGCCGTTCCAGGGGAGGCGGCCGCCGTCGTGGAGCGACTTGTCCAAGCGGGAGCCGACTTGCCACGGAACGGCGTCTAAACGAGCCGTCGAACGCGGGTTCTTGAACGTGCAAGAACATGACAGCTCTGGCGCGATCAAGACGACGCACGCTGCCTTTTGTCGAAGCGCACCGACAATTTTCCGTAGTCCGATTGGTGCGACAGCCAGAAATCGGCGGCACCTTCGATACGGCGCTCCGATTCGCGGCCGACTGCATCCATTGCCTCCATCAGCGTGCGGCGGCCTTGACCTCTGCGCGTCTTGACCTCGGCTGGTCGTCGTCGTGCTGACAGCTCTGGCCATATGGGATGAGCCGGCGCAGTCGTTCGGAATGGTCGACCTAGAGACGCCAAAGGAGGTGCATCAAGGCGCGCGATCGGTCAGCGCGCTTGCACCTTCCTCCGCGGCGCAATGTGCGCAGCAGTAGATGATGTCATCCTGTTCGACGCCATGTCCGATGATCCGGCATCCGCAATGCGGACACGTCGGAGCAAGTTTCTGGATCGCGCATTCGAAGCTGTCGAAAGTGTAGGTCACCTCGGCCATCGTCACTTTGAAAGCCTTGTCGTAGTCATTCCCGCATTGATCGCATCTGGCCATAGTTCTTTTCCTTCTTTCATTGGCCTCAAGCTCGACCAACCTGTCGCGCGGCGATAGGTTCCCGTCAGGATCATAGGGCCTTCCTAAGCGGGAGACGAGCGCGAGCCTGCGTCGCGGCGCTGTTCGATCAAGCGGATCACCTCGTCGATGTCCCGCGGCTCGATGTCGAGTTCCTTCAGGCCCGGCGCGTCGATTGCTGCCACATTGTCGTGACGCATAAGATCGATCTGGTTGCGCGTTATGGGGGTGGCCGGAAGGAGTTCCGCGACGCCAGCCAAGGCGTTCCACACCGCAAAGGGCACCGGCATCAGCTTGACGTGCATATCGAGCTGTCGGGCGATCTCCCGAAGCAGTTCCTTATAGGTGTAGATGCGCGGGCCACCGAATTCGAATATGGATGAACCCTTGCGGTTTGGCCCGTCGATCAGCCGGCTCACTGCTTCTGCGACGTCTGCCACATAGACCGGCTGAAGCCGCGTGCTACCGTCGCCGAACAGCGGATAGACCGGCAGGAGGCGTATCAGCCTCACAATGGTCGTGAGGAAAGCGTCGTCAGGTCCTGTCATGACGGCGGGACGCACAATGAAAGCGCCGGGAAATGCGCTCTCCACGGCAACTTCTCCGCGCCCACGTGCCCTAATATAATTCGAATCCGATTGAGGATCGGAGCCGATCCCCGAAATCTGCACGAACTTGTCGACCTCGCCATCGCGCGACGCGGCGGCGAGATCAGCCGCGGCTTTCACATGCACGCGTTCAAACGTCTGGACGCCCCGCTCGACATAAAGACTGACGGCATTCACGATCGCCTGTGATCCGGTAATGGCCGACCCGATCGAGGACGCATCCAATATATCCGCCTCGACTGCTTCGGGCATCCTTGTAGTCGAGGAAAAGACCAGGCCCACGCGAGCCGGGTGACGGGATGCGGCACGGACCGTGAAACCCCTTTCCAGGAGCCGCTTCACGATCCTGCGCCCGAGAAAGCCTGTTCCGCCGAACACAGTGACGATCCGTTCCATGTTGAGATCGTCAGGATCCATTTGCCTCACCATCCCGTGTCTTCGCATGCCTGCCGCGAGGACTGCTCTGGCCGGCATTTGAACCAGCCCGTCGAACATCAGGACGGTTGGAGAACAACGCAGGAACGCTTTTGTTCCAGAGGTCGACAAATGTTCCAGAGGTCGACAAACCGATCGATTGAGCGAAGCAGGTGAGTCGCCGGCACATGACGATCCAGGCTGCCGACGAAAAACCCGAATGTCTCCTGCCGGACTGTCCGCTTTTGCGCGGCGCATCGAAGGTCAGCAAATGGCGCTGCTTGTTTGTTCCCATCGACGAGACGATGGGCAATATCCACCCATCTCGGCCATTTGCGGCAGCTGATTGAGTTTTGACCCTAGGGTTCTATTTCCTGTTCACCCTGATCTGAACCGGAGGTCAGCGCAGCAAAACGAGCCCCACTTCGGGAATGGCCTAGTTCCGTCCGTAAAACACGTTCTCGACATGCACCGGCCAGCGCCATGGCAGCACCGCCACCATGTCGAAGCGCACCGACAATTTTCCGTAGTCGGATTGGCGCGAAAGCCAGAAATCGGCGGCACCCTCGATGCGGCGCTCCGATTCGCGGCCGACGGCTTCCATTGCCTCCATCAGCGTGCGGCGCGCCTTGACCTCGACGATCAGCACCAAATCGCCGCGCCGCGCGATCAGGTCGATCTCGCCGAACCTGGTGCGGTGGCGGCGGGCTAGAATCCGGTAGCCCTTCACCATCAGCGCCGCTGCCGCCAGCCATTCGCCGTGATGGCCGCGCCGGTAGGCCTTTTGCCGGCTGGCGCTCGGCCGTTCAACCATCGCCGTCTCCGCCGGCCCTGAGGTCGAGCAGCCGACGATAGAGCGCCTGCTTCTGGCCACCCGTCATCTTGGCGGCTTCCGCCGCTGCCTTGGAGGCCGGCATTTCGGCGGCGAGCGAAAGCAGAAGCCGGTCGATGTCCGCCGGTTCATCAGCGACCGCATCGGCCGGACCGACGCAGATGACGATTTCGCCTTTCGGCGTATCGGCTGCCGCGTAGTGGCTGGCAAGCGACTGCAAGGTGCCGGTCCGCATTTCCTCGAAGGTCTTGGTCAGCTCGCGGCCGATCGCCGCCTTGCGGGCACCGCCCAGCGCCTCGACCATAGCACTGAGCGTCTCGGCCAGTCGGCGCGGCGATTCGAAGAAGATCAGCGTTGCCGGCACGGCCTTCAGCACTTCCAGCCGCGTCAGCCGCTGCCCGGTCTTCACCGGCAGGAAGCCGGCAAACAGAAAGGCGTCCGAAGGCAGGCCGGATGCCGTCAAAGCGGCAACTGGCGCCGACGGTCCGGGGATCGGCACGACACGAATGCCGCGTTCCAGCGCCTCGCCGACCAGCCGGTAGCCGGGATCGGAGATGAGCGGCGTGCCGGCATCCGAGATCAGCGCCACGCTTTGCCCGGCCAGCAACGCCGCGATCAGCTTCGGCCCGGCCTCGCCGGCATTGTGCTCGTGATAGGCGGTGGTGCGGCGGCGGATGCCGTACCGGTCGAGCAGGACGCGCGAAACACGCGTGTCCTCGCAGGCGACGATATCGGCGGCGGCGAGCGTTTCCAGCGCGCGCAACGTGATGTCGGCGAGATTGCCGATCGGCGTCGCTACCAGATAGAGCGCCGGCTCAAGCGGTCGGGCGGCGATCTCGGTCTGCCCGATCACATAACTGCGTTTGGCCAATTCGCCGGTCACCTGCACAACTCCATTCGACCCTGTTTGGCACGGCTCACGCTTGGTTGCAAAAGCTTGGGTTGCAAAGGCCCGGGTTACAAAAGCCCGGACTTCCAGAAGGATGCCGACGTGAACCGGCGGCCATGCCTTCGCCACAGTAGGGAACGAAACCGTTGCCGGCGAATTTTACACCTGATCTCGGGAGGAGCAGGATGGACAGCCTGACAATACAGGACGTTTTCGAACCCTATTATGCCGGCCGCAAGCGCTTCGCCCCGCCGAGCGACAAGAGCCTGCCTGCCGAAGCCGCAGATGGCAGAGCCAAGAAGCCGCTCGCATGCCAGCCATTGGCAGAGCGCAAGCCCGCAACCGAAACCGACAACACGACGGAGCACTGACCGGACGATGCCCAATCGCTTCGACATTTTCATCACCCGTCTCGAAACAAAAAGCGCCCGTGATGGCGCAGCATCACATCCCACAGGCGACCAGCACCGTGCCCCGCGCGACAAAAGCGAGATCAAGCAGGCCCGCTCCGGAGAGGTTGCCAGCGAAAAAGATCGCGGCAAACACCGCCACAAGCACGAGGCTTGACCACCGGAAACCTTCGCGATTGGCCGAGACAGTTCTCGAAAGCGCGGTTGCGAATGCTCGGCGATGTATCATTCAACCCAGATACTTTGAGACGCGCGCTTGCAGCAGACCCACCAGAGCCGGGTCCATGAATTCATAATCGTCGGGAATATCGAGGCAGATCACGCGAGCCTTCCTCAGGCTGGTGTTGAATTTCCGTTGCAGTTTGGCTCGATGTGCCTTTTCCATCACGAAGATGATATCGGCCCAGGCGACGAGTTCGTGCGTCAACGGAGTGTCGGCATCGTGATTGGTGCCCGCTGATGCGACCTCGATGTCCCGGCGCTTGGAAAACACCTGCTCCGCAGTCGGGCTGCGCAAGCGATTCTGGCTGCAGATGAAGAGAACGTTCTTCAACGATGCTACCGCGCCAGATCCGCCACCACCGCATCGAGCACGATCATGCCGGCCGGCGTGGCGCGCAGGCGGGCGTTGCCGATCGGTGCCACGAGGCCTTCGTCCTGCAGCACCGAAAGCCGTGCCGTCGACAGGCCGCGCCCGGAGAACGCTTCGTAACGCGAAAGGTCGATGCCTTCCGCCAGCCTCAGCCCCATCAGCAGGAACTCGTCGGCCTCTTCCGATCGCGTCAAGATCTCGCCGCCGGTGACGCCATGGCCCTTGGCCTCGACCAGATTGGCCCAGGTCTCCGGCATTTTCTCGGCGATCGTCACCACGCGGCGGCCGCTCTCGACGAAGCGGCCATGCGCGCCGGGACCGACGCCGACATATTCGCCATAGCGCCAGTAGGTGAGATTGTGCCGGCTTTCGGCGCCGGGCCGGGCGTGGTTGGAAATCTCGTAGGCCGGCAGTCCGTGCGCGGCGGTGATCTCCTGCGTCAACGCGTAGAGATCGGCGGCAACATCATTGTCTGGAATGATGAATTTCCTTGCCGCATGCAGTGCGTGGAACGGCGTGCCTTCCTCGATGGTCAGCTGATAGAGCGACAGATGGTCGGCGGCGTGGCCGATCGCCTGCTCGAGCTCCGCCTGCCACGCTTCAGGCGTCTGGCCGGGCCGCGCGTAGATCAGGTCGAACGACAGCCGTGGGAAAATCTCGCGCGCCAGACCGATCGCGTGCAGGGCCTCATCGACATTGTGCAAACGGCCGAGAAAGCGCAGATCCTTGTCGTTCAGCGCCTGCACGCCGAGCGACACCCGGTTGACGCCCGCCGCGCGGTAGCCGCGAAAGCGCTCGGCCTCGACCGAGGAAGGATTGGCTTCCAGCGTCACCTCGATGCCATCAGGCACCGTCCAGTTCTTCGCCACGGCGTCCAGCACCGCGGCCACGGTCTGCGGCTTCATCAGCGACGGCGTGCCGCCGCCAAGAAAGATGCTCGTCACCTCGCGCGGCCCGGTGCGTGCGCGCATGGTCGCCAGTTCGGTTTCGAAGGCGCGCGCAAAACGCTCCTGGTCGACCGGCTGGTGGCGGACATGGCTGTTGAAGTCGCAATAGGGGCACTTGGCCGCACAGAACGGCCAGTGGATGTAGACGCCGAAACCCGGGCGGCGATCGAGCAGCATGGTCATGCGGCGCCCGATCGCGCCAAATCCAGTCTGGCTTGGGCGAATTTCTGGAAAGCGCGGGCGCGGTGCGACAATGCGGTTGGCTGGCCGGGTTTCCAGCCATGCTTTTCCTCCGCGCTCATCTCGCCGAAGGTCTTTTCGAAGCCGTCGGGCAAGAACACCGGGTCGTAGCCGAAGCCGAGCTCGCCGCGCGGCGGCCACACCAGCGTGCCTTCGACCTCGCCGCGAAAATATTCAGCCTCGCCGTCGGGAAAGGCCAGGCAGATGACCGCGACAAAGCGGCCCTTGCGCTGAGCAGGCGCGACCGCGCCGACTTCCTGCAAGGCCACTTCCGTGCGCTGCATGGCCATCCCGAAATCGCGGGAGCCGTCCGGCGTCTCGGCCCAGTTGGCGGTGTAGACGCCAGGCGCGCCGTCGAGCGCATCGACACACAGGCCGGAATCGTCCGAGAGCGCCGGCAATTCGGTGGCTTTGGCGGCGGCCAGGGCTTTTATGAGTGCGTTCTCCTCGAAGGTGGTGCCGGTCTCGTCCGGTTCCGGCAAGCCGTATTCCTTGGCCGACATCGCCTCGAAGCCGAACGGCGCCATCAGCTCGGCAAATTCGCGCAGCTTGCCGGCATTATGACTGGCGACGACGATCTTCTTCCCGTCAAGCGAATGAACAGTTGGCGAATGAACAGTTGGCGAATGCATCAGATGCCCCAGATTCTTGGCTCGGCGAATTCGATCGAATTGCTCGAGGGGTCGCGAATATAGATCGACCAGCCGCCCTGCGGCCACTCGAACTCGCTTTCGATGGCGATGCTCTTTGCTTCCAGATGCGCTTTCCAGCGCACGATCTCGTCGGCGCTTGCGGCGAAACAGAGATGGCCCTCGCCGACCGCGCCATGTGGCGGCACTGGCAGCCTGGCATCGGGCGCCGGCGGCACTTTGGTCGCTTCGGCGTTGAAGATGAGCAGCACGCCGTCGCCGCAGCGGAAGAAGAGATGCCTGCCGCCGACCTTGCCGAGCAGATCGAGCCCGAGCACGCCGGAATAGAACTCTTCCGCGGCAGCAAGATCCGTCACGTAGAGTGCTGATTCCAGGATTGCGGAAGGAGTCACAGGATCGTCAACCTCATCGTCATAAACTGAAGATCAGTCCACGGCCATCTGCTGCAGGCTGACCAGACGCTGAATGCCTTTCTTGGCCAGCCTCATCAGCGCCGCGAACTGCTCTTCCGAAAACGGCTCGCCCTCGGCCGTGCCCTGGATTTCGACAATGCCGCCCTTGCCGGTCATGACGAAATTGGCGTCGGTGCCGGCCGAGGAATCCTCGATATAGTCGAGATCGATGACCGGCTGGCCATCATGGATGCCGCAAGAGATTGCCGCAACGTGATCCTTCAGCACCTTGCCCAGGCTCGCCATCTGGCGGGCTTCCATCCAGCGCAGGCAGTCGTAGAGCGCCACCCAACCGCCGGTAATCGAAGCGGTGCGCGTGCCGCCGTCGGCCTGGATCACGTCGCAGTCGACGGTGATCTGCTGCTCGCCGAGCGCCTGCAGATCGACCACCGCGCGCAAGGAACGGCCGATCAACCGCTGGATCTCCAGTGTGCGGCCGCCTTGCTTGCCGGCCGACGCCTCGCGGCGCATGCGCTCGCCGGTCGAGCGCGGCAGCATGCCGTATTCCGCCGTCACCCAGCCCTTGCCGGAATTGCGCATCCAGCCCGGCACCTTTTCCTCCAGGCTGGCCGTGCACAGCACATGTGTGTCGCCGAACTTCACCAGGCACGAGCCCTCCGCGTGCTTGGAGACGCCGCGCTCGAAGGAGATGGGGCGCATTTCGTCGAATTGGCGTTTGGAAGGGCGCATTCAGGCTTCTTTCTTTCTTCGGAATCTTGGCCGGCTTGTAGCCGCACGGGGCGTGAGGCGCAAAGGAAAATGGACCGGTTGCGCCGACGCCGCAGAAGTCTATATCTTCGGGCCGGAGGTTTTTGGCTCGAATGACCAAGGCAGTCGATCCCGGTTCGCAATCACACGTGCTCCCGTCGCACGCGCTTCAATCGCCCGCATTTCAATCGCTCGACATGCGTTCGCGCGACATCTTCCGGCGCATCGTTGATTCTTATTTGAGGGATGGCGAGCCGGTCGGTTCGCGCAGCCTGTCGCGCATCCTGCCCTCGTCGCTGTCGCCGGCCACAATCCGCAACGTGATGAGCGACCTCGAGCATCTCGGCCTGATCTACGCGCCGCACATCTCGGCCGGCCGGCTGCCGACCCAGGCTGGCCTGCGCTTCTTCGTCGATGCTTTCATGGAGCTCGGCGACCTCTCCGACGAGGAGCGCCGCACCATCGAGGCGCAGGTACGCGCCTCCGGCTCGGGCGCGACGCTGGAGCATATGCTGACCGAGGCCAGCCAGATGCTATCCGGCATGTCGCGCGGCGCCGGCCTCGTGCTCGCCGCCAAAAACGAGGTGGCGCTGAAGCACATCGAATTCATCCAGCTCGAGCCGACCAAGGCGCTTGCCGTGCTGGTCTCGCAGAACGGCGACGTCGAAAACCGCGTCATCGACCTGCCCGCCGGCATCACCGTCTCGCAATTGCACGAAGCCTCGAACTTCCTCAACGCCCATATTCGCGGCCGCACGCTGGCCGAGGCGCGGGTCGAGATCGCCCGCATCAAGGAAGAGACGAGGGCAGCCCTCGACACGCTTTCGCAGGATCTGGTCGAGAAGGGCCTGGCGGTCTGGGCAGGTGCCGAAAGCGGGGTGCCTGGGCGGCTTATCGTGCGCGGCCGCGCCAATCTCCTGGAAAACGTCACCGCCCAGGCCGACATCGAGCTGCTGCGGCATTTGTTCGAGGATCTCGAGACCCAGGATGGGCTGATCCAGCTCCTCGACCTCGCCGAGGAAGGCCCGGGCGTGCGCATTTTCATCGGTTCGGAAAACAAGCTGTTTTCGCTGTCGGGCTCATCACTGGTGGTGGCACCCTATCGCGACAAGGATGCGCGCGTCGTCGGTGCGCTCGGCGTGATCGGGCCGACGCGGCTGAATTATGCGCGCATAGTACCGATGGTCGACTATACCGCGCAGCTGATTTCGCGCATGCTGCGCTAGGAGCCGCCGCGGCCTGCCGCAAGGAGAAAAAGAATGGCGCTGGAATCGTTCAAGGCCCAGATCAGCCTGCTGCTCGAGGAAATGGTCAACCAGCCCCAAGATCAGCACGAGGTACAGGAGCAATTGCGCGAAAAGCTGGGGGAGATGCGGGCCATGGGCTTGCCGCTGCCGGCCGATCTGGTCGCGCTGGAAAAGCGCCTCGACGACGATTTCTACGCCGCTGGCAAGTAACCGGGGTTCGGCTTCAAATCCTCGTGTGCTGGACGCCCGCTTGGAACGACCAATGCCTCATCCCGTTTGTCCTCTTCGAGGCGAATCCCGAAGGACGATGATGATCCGATCTGGCGGCTTTGCGGCCATTGCCGCTGCTCTCCTTGTTGCGACACCGGCATCCGCCCAGCAGGCGGATCAGAAGGTGCTCAAAGGCGAAGCCGCTTTTGGCGATTGGCACGCCGACAGGCCTGGCATCCGCCGCCTGATCGGGCCGCAAGACATGCCGACAGCCGATCCCGCCCAATCCGCTTCGAACGGCGCCGGCGTGGCGGAACGGCCCGAAAGCGCCAAGCCAGAATTGCCGCCGGGCTTCTCGGCCGAAATGATCGCATCCGGCATCGTCAATCCGCGCGTCGTGCGCGTCGCTCCGAATGGCGACCTGTTCGTTGCCAACAGCCATGCCGACCAGATACGCGTCTATCGTCTCGCCGAGGGCAGCGCCAAGCCCATCGAGAAAGCGATCTTCGCCAAGGGGCTCAGTTATCCATATGGCATCGCCTTCTATCCGCCAGGGGACAAGCCGCAATGGGTCTATGTCGCAAACAGCGACAGCATCGTCCGCTTCCCCTATCGCGACGGCGACCTAAAGGCGTCCGGCAAACCAGAAACCATTGTCGCCAAAATCCCGTCGGGCGGTCACTCGACCCGCGACATCGCCTTCTCGCCGGATGGCAAGACGCTTTATCTGTCGGTTGGCTCCGCCTCGAACGTCGCCGAAGACATGGATAAGGAGCCGGATGGCGGCCTCGACGCCTGGGCGAAATCAAAGCCGCTCGGTGCGGCCTGGGGCTCCGAGGACGGCCGTGCCGATGTGCTCGCCTTCGACCCGGATGGCAAAAATCCCCGAACTGTCGCCACCGGCCTGCGCAACTGTACGGGCATGACCGTGCAGTCAGCCACCGGCGCGTTGTGGTGCGTCGTCAACGAGCGCGACGAACTCGGCGACAATGTGCCGTTCGAATTTGCAACTGAAGTCAAGGACGGCGCTTTCTATGGTTGGCCTTGGTACTACATCGGCAATCACGACGATCCGCGCCATCAGGGCGAGCGGCCCGACCTCGCCGGCAAGGCCACTGTCCCCGACGTGCTGATGCAAGCGCATTCGGCGCCGATGAACATAGCCTTCTACGACGGCGAGAACTTTCCGGCGGATTATCACGGTGACGCTTTCGTCACCATGCATGGTTCGTGGAACCGCGGCGCCAGGACCGGCTACAAGGTGGTGAGGCTCAAATTCAGGGACGGCAAGCCGACCGGTGCGTATGAGGACTTCATGACCGGCTTCGTGATCTCGAACGACGCCGTCTGGGGCCGCCCGGTCGGTGTCGCCATGGCCAAGGACGGCTCGCTGATCGTCACCGAGGACGGTAACGGCACCATCTGGCGCATCACCTATGGAGACGGTCGCTCTTAACGGGGCCGAATCGTCTCCTGCGCTGGAGTAATCGAATCCGGCCCGAGGGAATTCACCCAACTTCAACATTGTGCGACAAGCTCGAATCATGACGCTCACTGGGTTCCTCGCCTATAGTGCCGCCCTCGGCATTGCCGCAGCCATCCCCGGCCCCGGCGTCACCGCGCTCGTTGCGCGTGCGCTGGGTTCGGGCTTCCGCTCGTCGCTGGCCATGTCGTTCGGGCTGATGCTCGGCGACCTGACCTATCGTACTGCCGTGGTGCTCGGCCTCGCTTTCGTCGCGCAGACTTTCGGCATGGTCTTCCTGGCCATCAAATGGCTGGGCGTCGCCTACCTCGCTTTTCTTGGCTGGCGCTTCTGGACGAGCGGCATCACGCCCGAAACGGTGGAGGCGAAGAAAGGCAAGGGCGGCTTGGCATCCAGCTTTGTAGCCGGCCTCGCCGTCACTCTCGGCAATCCGAAGACGATGATCTTCTATCTCGCCATCACCCCGACCATCGTCGATCTGAAGACGATCACGCTGGCCGATTACGGCATCCTTGTCGCGCTCACCATCGTCGTCCTGCTCGTGGTGCTGGTGCCCTATCTGGCGCTGGCTGCCAAGGCACGCTGGTTCCTGAAGTCGCCGCGTGCGCTGAGGGCACTCAACCGCACCGCCGCCGGTTTCATGATCGGGGCGGCAGCAGCAATCGCCGCCCGCCAATAGCGTCTTTCGCCAAGCCGCCCAAGGATTGTCACGCCTTTCCAAAGCGGTGGTATTTCGGCACGAACTTCACTCGGATATTTTCGATCGACAGCCTATCTTGCGCTGCGGATGGCTCTATCTTATGCCCGCCCGACTCTTGCCGCTTGACCTCTGGGAGGAAAACCAATGAACAAGCCCGCCACCCCCACACACGTGCCCGGCCGCGGCCGCATCTACAATTCGATCACCGAGACGATCGGCGACACGCCGCTGGTGCGGCTCGACAAATTCGCCAGGGAGAAGGGTGTCGTCGCCAATCTGCTCGCCAAGCTCGAATTCTTCAACCCGATCGGCTCGGTCAAGGACCGCATCGGCGTGTCGATGATCGAGGCGCTGGAGGCTTCGGGCAGGATTACGCCCGGCAAGACCACGCTGATCGAGCCGACCTCGGGCAATACCGGCATCGCGCTCGCCTTTGCCGCCGCTGCCAAGGGCTACAAGCTGATCCTGACCATGCCGGAAACCATGTCGGTCGAGCGCCGCAAGATGCTGGCGCTGCTCGGTGCCGAACTGGTGCTGACCGAAGGGCCGAAAGGCATGAAAGGCGCCATCGCCAAGGCCGACGAGCTGGCGGCAACGCTGCCCGACGCCGTCATCCCGCAACAATTCGAGAACCCGGCCAATCCGGAAATCCATCGCCGCACCACGGCCGAGGAAATCTGGAACGACACCCATGGCGAAGTCGATATCTTCGTTGCCGGCATCGGTACCGGCGGTACCATCACCGGCGTCGGCCAGGTGCTGAAGAAGCGCAAGCCGTCGGTGCATGTCGTCGCCGTCGAGCCGGAAGCCTCGCCGGTGTTATCCGGCGGCCAGCCAGGCCCGCACAAGATCCAGGGCATTGGCGCCGGCTTCGCACCAAAAATCCTCGACACGACGATCTATGACGAGATCGTCAAGGTCTCGAACGAGGATTCGGTCGCCAATGCACGGCTCGTCGCCCGCCTCGAAGGTGTGCCGGTCGGCATCTCGTCGGGTGCCGCCCTGCAAGCGGCGATCGTCGTCGGCTCGCGGCCGGAGAACAAGGGCAAGAATCTCGTCGTCGTCATCCCCTCCTTCGCCGAGCGCTACCTCTCGACGATCCTGTTCGAGGGATTGGGTGCTTAGGTTTTCGACACAGGATCGATTCGTAGCGATCCTTCGCGCCCCCCTCTGCCCTGCCGGGCATCTCCCCCACTTGGGGGGAGATTGGCAGCTTCAGCGCGCCGCTCACTCCTGCAACGTTGGCGATTGGCGAAAGCCGAAATGACGTCCAATCTCCCCACTCGTGGGGGAGAGGTCCAGCAGGACAGAGGGGGCGTTGTCCCGCCGGCATCAACAGGTTTCTGTGGCCGACTCAAGGACGTGTCTCAATCATCCGCCGCCCGTTCGCAAAGCCCTGCCCGTCGGTCCTGCAGGAACCGGCGCACGGCCGGGTCGCGTTCGAGGCCGATAGCCCGGTCATAGGCCTCGCTCGCTTGCGGAACTTTGCCGAGCCTGGCCAGCAGGCCCGCGCGCGCCGCCCAATAGGGCTGGTAGTCGGCAAGCCGCTTGTCGTCGCCAAGCTCATCAAGTGCACTCAATCCTGCCGCCGCGCCGCCGACCTCGGCAATGGCCACCGCGCGGTTGATCGAAACCACCGGCGAGCCGGCAATCACCGACAGCGCGTCATAGAGCTCCTTGATCGCGACCCAGTCGGTACAACCGGTCAGCCGTCGTGTCGTATGGGCGGACTGCACGGCGGCCTCGAGCTGGTAGCGGCCGACAACGCTCTTGGCCGCGGCGCGCCTGAGCAGCGTCTCCGCTTCATCGATCATTGTATCGTCCCACAGTGCAAGATCCTGCTCGGCCAGCGGTACATAATCGCCCGCCGCGTTGCGCCGCGCTGCACGCCGCGCCTCGGCGAACAGCATCAGCGCCAGCAGGCCGAGCGCTTCCGGTTCGTCCGGCATTAACGTGGCCAGCAGACGGCCGAGCCAGATGCCTTCGGTCGCGAGATTACGGCGCAGCGTTTCGGTGCCGGCCGGGTCGGACCAGCCTTCGGCAAACGCCGCGTAGATCGCTTCCAGAACGGTGCCCAGCCGCTCGCCGAGTTCGGCCCTCTCCGGGACGCGAAACGGAATGCCGGTCTCGCGGATGCGGGTCTTGGCGCGCACCAGGCGCTGGCTCATCGTGGCTGGCGAGACAAGAAAAGCCGAGGCGATGGTCGCTGCGTCGAAGCCAAGGACGGTCTGCAGGATCAGCGGCGCTCGCACGCCGGCCTCGATAGCCGGATGGGCGCAGGCAAACATCAGCCTGAGCCGCTCGTCCGGCAGGTCTTCGTCGGCCATGCGTGCCTCCATCTCCTCGGCGATCAGCCTGAGGTGGTCGCGGCCCGCCTCGCTGGTCAGCCGCCGCCGGATTGCGTCGACGCGGCGCCTGCGCGCCACCGCCAGCAGCCAGGCTTCCGGCTTGTCGGGCACACCCGCCTGTGGCCAACGCTCGAGCGCCGCTGCAAAGGCATCGGCCAAGGCGTCCTCGGCACCGGCCACGTCGCGCGTGCGCGCGGCGAGATAGGCGACCAGCTTGCCGTAGCTTTGCCGGGCGGCCGCTTCCGCCGCCGCCCGCGCCATCTCCGGGCGACCGTCCATCACATGGTCATTTCTCAGATAAGTACTCCGTCATTTCCCAGATCGGCCGCACCTCGACCGTGCCGGTGCTGGCGCCCGGGCAGCGTGCCGCCCAGGCAATGGCCGCGTCGACGTCCTCCGCTTCGATCATATAGAAGCCGGCAAGCTGCTCCTTGGTGTCGGCATAGGGGCCGTCGAGCACGTTGGTCTTACCGTTGGCCATCCGCACCGAGGTGGCGGATTGCGTCGACTTCAACCGGTCGCCGGCAAGCCAGGCGCCCGATTTCTTCAGCGCTTCGGTGTAGGCGACATAGGCGCTCGACATCTGTGTCACCGCGTCTGCCGGCGCGGCTGCCATCCCGGCTTCGTTTCCGTAGATCAAAAGCATGTATCGCATGGTCTTCTCCCGTTTCTCGAAGGCCGCATCGTTGCGAGCCGGACGTATGTCGCGCGGCCCTGCCCGATTTCGACAGGCGCTGGAAAAATCTTTCGGCCGCGATGCGACATCGCGCAAGCGCCTGTGTGTTGCGGCATTGCTTAGCCGTTCGTCTAATCACTGCTATTGCGGGTTGGCATTTCCCGCCCGCCGTCTAAACTTGCCTCGCTTCGCGCCGCAGAGGACGGCACGGCGGCGAATTTTCAGGGAGGAAATCGGATGCTCTATTTCAGGACGAAATTTGTTGCAGCCGGCGTGCTGGCGCTGTCGCTTGGGTTTGGCGCGGCATCGGTCAAGGCGCAGGAATTCATCAACGTGCTGACCGGCGGCACGTCCGGCGTCTACTATCCGCTCGGCGTCGCCCTGTCGGAAATCTACGGCAAGGGCATCGAAGGCGCGCGCACCCAGGTGCAGGCGACGAAAGCGTCGGTCGAAAACCTCAATCTTCTGCAGCAGGGTAAGGGCGAGATTGCCTTTGCGCTGGGCGATTCCGTCAAACTGGCCGCCGAAGGCAATACCGAAGCCGGCTTCCCAGGCAAGCTCGACAAGCTGCGCGGCATTGCCGCCATCTACCCCAACTACATCCAGATCGTCGCCAGCAAGGAGTCCGGCATCAGGACGCTCGCCGACCTCAAGGGCAAGAGCCTGTCGGTCGGCGCGCCGGCTTCGGGCACCGAGCTCAACGCCCGCACGATATTCGCCGCTGCCGGGCTGAAATACGAAGACCTCGGGCGGATCGAATATCTGCCCTTCGCCGAATCGGTGGAGCTGATCAAGAACCGCCAGCTCGACGCCACGCTGCAATCGGCGGGCCTGGGCGTTGCATCGATCCGTGACCTCGCCACCTCGCTGCCGGTCAACATCGTTGCGGTGCCGGCGGAGGACGTCGCCAAGATCGGCTCGCCCTATCTTTCGGTGGTCATCCCGAAAGGCACCTATGAGGGCCAGACCGAGGATGTCGCGACCGCCGCTGTCGGCAATTTCCTGATCACAAGCGCCGATGTCGCCGACGAGACCGCCTACCAGATGACCAAGCTGTTGTTCGAGCATCTCGACCAGCTCACCGCCGCCCATGCCGCCGCCAAAGCGATCGACCCGGCAAAGGCGCTCGACGGCATGCCGGTGCCGCTGCATCCAGGCGCCGAGAGATACTACAAGGAAAAGGGACTGCTGAAGTAGGGCGCTCCCTCCTCCTTGAGGGGAGGGAGCCGACCGCCAGGAACCCCGCTAATGACCGAAACCCCGACCGTTCTTTCCCCCACAGCCGAAGCCCCTGTCGAAGGATTGCCGCCGGGCTTCGGCGAAGGCATCGCCGGCAAGGCGGCTTTTTTCATCGCCATCGCCTTCTCCATCTTCCAGATCTACATCGCCGCCTATGGCAGCCTCCCGAGCCAGGTCGTGCGCGCCATGCATGTCGGCTTCCTGCTGCTGCTCGGCTTTGCCCTGATCGCCAATCTGCGCGCCAAAAGCGTCCCGGCGAAAGCAGTGTTCTGGACGCTCGGTGTGCTCGGCTTCGCCACCGGCCTGTACAATTGGGTATTCTACGCCGACCTCATCCGCCGCTCCGGCTTTCTCACCACGCCGGACCTGATCGTCGGCGCGGTGCTGGTGGTGCTGGTCTTCGAGGCGGCGCGGCGGCTGATGGGGCTGCCGCTTGCCGTCATCGCCTTCATCTTTCTCGCCTACGCATTTGCCGGCAATCATCTGCCGCCGCCTTTCATCCATCGCGGCTATGATTTCGCCCAGCTCGTCGACACCTTCGCCTATGGCACGGAAGGCATCTACGGCACGCCGATCTATGTCTCGGCCGCCTACATCTTCATCTTCGTCGTCTTCGCCGCCTTTCTCGAACGCGCCGGCATGATCGCGCTGTTCAACGATTTTGCGCTTGGCCTGGTCGGCTCATGGCGCGGCGGCCCGGCGCAGGTCTGCGTGCTGTCCTCGGCGCTGATGGGCACCATTTCGGGCTCCGGGGTCGCCAATGTGGTGGCAAGCGGCCAGTTCACCATCCCGCTGATGAAGCGCTTCGGCTTCCGCTCGGCCTTCGCCGGCGCCGTCGAGGCGACCTCGTCGATGGGCGGCCAGATCATGCCGCCGGTGATGGGTGCGGTTGCCTTCATCATGGCCGAGACGCTGAACATCCCCTATGCCGCGGTGGTCAAGGCGGCGATCATCCCGGCGCTGCTCTATTTCGGCGCCTGTTTCTGGCAGGTGCACCTGGAGGCCGGCAAGGCCGGCCTGCACGGCATGGCCAAGGCCGACCTGCCCAATCCGTGGGATGCAGTGAGACGACACTGGCCGCTGGTGCTGCCGCTGGCAGCGCTGATCTACCTGCTGTTTGCCGGCTATACACCGGTCTTCGCCGGCACCATGGGCCTGGCCTTGACCATTGTGCTCATCCTCGGCACGCCGCTGGCGGCATTGATCGGGCCGCTTGCCTTCCGCGTCGTCTTCTGGCTGGCGCTCGGGCTTGCCGCCGCTTCCTTCATGAGGTTCGGCGTCAACATCCTCAGCCTGGTTATCGCCGTGCTGGTTATCGCCTGCCTCACCTCCAAGGGCGGGCGCGAGACGCTGCGCATATGCATCGATTCCCTTGCTGAGGGAGCAAAGAACGCGCTGCCGGTCGGCATTGCCTGCGCCATTGTCGGCATCGTCATCGGCACGCTGACGCTCACCGGCATTGCCTCGACCTTCATCGGCTGGATCATCTCGATCGGCGAGAACAATCTGTTCCTGTCGCTGCTTTTGACCATGCTCACCTGCCTGGTGCTCGGCATGGGCATCCCGACCATTCCCAATTACATCATCACCTCCTCGCTAGCCGGGCCGGCATTGTTGTCGCTCGGCGTGCCGCTGGTGGTCAGCCATATGTTCGTCTTCTATTTCGGCATCATGGCCGATCTCACTCCGCCGGTGGCCCTGGCCGCCTTCGCCGCCGCACCCATGGCCAAGGAAAGCGGCCTCAAGATCGGCATCCAGGCCACCAAGCTTGCCATCGCCGGCTTCGTGGTGCCGTTCATGGCGATCTATACCCCGGCGCTGATGCTGCAGGACCCCGGTCCGATCGCCGCCCAGTTCGGCTATCCCGTCGAGGTCGCCTATATCGTCATCAAAGCCTGCATGGGCATCGTCCTGTGGGGCGCCGCCGCCGTCGGCTTTCTGGCCCGGCGCATGACCTGGTGGGAACGCCTCGTCGCCTTCGCCGCAGGCGTGCTGCTGGTTGCGGCGCTGCCGCTCACCGACGAGGCGGGCTGGGCGCTGTCTCTTGCCTGGATCGGCTGGCACTGCTGGCGTGCGCGGCAGGCGTCGCTGGCCAGTTCGGCATGAGCCTCTGCATCGTCGCAGCCGGCAAGACGGCGACGCTCACCGTGGCCGCCTTCACGCTCGCCTGGACGCATTCGGCGGAGAAGACCCGGTGGCAGGAAGACTGGAAGGTGCTGCCGTCCGGCCTGCAGCTCGTCGAGGCCCGCATCAAGGGCTCTGGGGCCGGTATGGAGCCGCCGCAAGGCTCGGTGCTGCGCGACGGTTGGTGGATCTATGCGCCCCAGGTCGGGCCACAGCGGCGCCTGGTGCTCGCCGCCTCGGGCGCCACGGGTGAAGGCTGGACGCTGTGCACGGCTCAGGATTGCCGCGAACTTGGCAAGGCGGCAGGCGAGACGATCTCGCTGGAGCCATGCGGGCCGGAGGGCTCCAGCCAGCCGCGGTAGCGGGCGATCATACCGGCAAGCGGATGCGAGATCTCGACATGGAAGCGGAAGCGGCCGTCCTCCACCGTTTCGTAAGAAGTCGAGCGTGGACCGAGCCACATCGGCAGCGGCAGGCCGAAAAGGCTCCAGCGATGCAAGACCAGCGCCAGCCGGCTGTCCTCGGCAACCAGCGCCATCGCGAAGGTCAGCGGGCCGAAGCCTTCGCACAGCAGGCGCTGCGATCGACCCCGGCCTGCGAACTGTACGCTCGAAAAGCTGTGCCTGCCGAATGTCCGTGTCCAGGTCTCGTCGTCCTTGTCGGTGTCGAAGCGGACATGAACCGGGATGTCCCCGCTTGCCCCGGGGAAGCCCACCATCCAGGCCATTAGCCGGCCAAGAACATTGCGCCCGCGCTCCACGCTCGCACGTCCCTCCGCCGTAATCGTACGGTCATGCATTGCACGAATTGCGTCGGGCAGGCCTTGCCAGGCATTGCCGAGCAGCGCGGCATAAAGCGGCTTGTGCTCGTCCGCGGCCCCGCTCCTGAACCCGGTGTAGATCGTCCGCCCGGCGAACAGAGCCTCATAATCCCGGAGTTCCAGATCGCGCACGGCAGCCCGTGCGCCCGGCGCGGGCCTATGTCCGTCCAATGCCTTGCGGACCAACGCTTCGACCGCCATCGACGGGATCAGCGGCCCGTCATTGCCCTCCGCCAGGAGATGCCACGAGCGCTTGGCGGTGGCGCCCGCCCGATCCGATCCCTCCACCTCGACGAACATGCCGCCGCGATGCTCGCCCCGGCGCAGCCGGTTCGTTGCCTGCTGCATCAGCGGCGCCAGCGGCGAAAGCGAACCGATCAATCCGGCGCGCACCAGCCAGGCGAGGCCGATCAGGGCGCGGTGCAGCGTCTCGGGCGCCGGGCCGGCTCCCATCCAGATCGTCCTCGCCTCGGGCCAAAGTTCGGCCAAGGCGCAGGTCCGGAACGTCGACCAGCGAGAACAGCGTGTTTCGAAGCGGCCGCCGGCCCGGCGGCGCGATTGTGTAGCGCAGCTGCTCGGTAAACGGATGGCCTTGTTCGGGACGGCCATTACGAACAAGCCGCACCGGCTGACCGGCGTAACCGGCAATGGCGCGAATGACGTTCTCGCCGACTCCGGCAAAGGGCGACGGCGCGATGCCGCCGCGAATGCTGTCTACCGGCGCCAGATCTGACGACAGGTGACGCACCACTGCCGCCGTCAGCACCGGAAAGCTCGACACTCCGGACAGCACAAAGATCCCGGCGTTTCGCGCCGCCTCGTCGAACGTAGAGACACCGGCGACGAATCCGAGCCGTCGGCAAGATCGAGATAGTTGACGCGCTGAGCGATGCAGGCCTCGATCAGACGATAGCGTCCTTCGCCATAGGCCTGGAACGGACCGCTCGCGTCGACCACAATGTTGGGCCGCAGCGCAGCGAACTGCGCGGCGAGATCGCCATCGCGGTCGAACAACGCCGGCACCAGCCGGGCTTCTGTAGGGGCGCGCTTCTTGCAATAGGCATCGGCCCTGGCAAGCGAACGCCCGGCGACGATCAGGATCAGACGCGGCTCGTCCTCAAGCAGCTCGACGATACGGCCACCAAAGGTGCCATAGCCGCCGACTATAAGAACCTTCATTCGCAGTTCCCCCAAAGTGCCGGCGCGCCGCCCGCTCGCTACGTCCGGCGACGGCAACGAACCCTAGCCGATCAACCTTGCCCTGACCTCGGCGGAAGGGATTTCACAGCTGTCCTTTTTGCCAAACAGGGCGTAGCGGTTCTTTGCGATGCGGTCGTAGAGCCAGTCGCGAAGCTGGCGCGGCAACAGCAGCAGGACCCGCGCCGCCCGCCACGGCCAGCCGAGTTCGGCCATGACGGCAACGAAACTGCCCAGGCGGGTGAAAGCGGCGCCATCGACGATGACGAGATTGGTCTCGTAGCTATCCGTCCGCAGCCCGTATTTCTTGAACAGCATCTCGCCGAGCGGCGACTGCGCCGTTACGAAATGGAAGTGGCCCTTGCGGTCGAGCTTCACCACCATGCGCACAAAGCCCGAGCACAACACGCAGACGCCGTCGAACACGATCAACGGGCGACTTGCATCGAATTCCGGCGGTTCAGGAGAATGGTTCGGCTTGACGGTCACGTGGCGCCTGACAGCTGGTGTCAGATGAAACTAGGCCTGCCGGCGGCTGGATCAAAGCCCGGAATGTTAGAACCTTGGCGTTGTCGCACGCCGTCTGTCGGTCAGCGCAGGGCGCTCGGCGCGATAGGTCGTTGACCGGTTGTCGGCGTCGGGCCGGCAGATCCGGCTGTCGTGACGGCTTTCCGTGGTCATCATCAGTGCACGCTGATCCCAAGCGTGTTGCCGCGGCGCGCGCAGGCGGGGCCTGGGCCGCGCATGTAATAGCGCTCGGGCCGATAGGTCGGCGCGACGAATTCGCGGATGGCGGCAGCATAGCCGGCGATTTGATTCCAGAAGCTCATTTTACTCGGTCCCTGTCCCGTTTCGGATGTCCCTTCCGAATTGCGGGGATCATAGCGTCCAGGCGTGAATAGTCGGTGAACGCGATGTTAATCTCTGGTCGAAAATGCCTTTGTTCATGGCTGGAATGCGGCTGATTCGCGGTGTTTCCGTGCAGTCCGTCGGCATTTCGACCAGTGTGACTTTTGCATCACATATGTTTCGCCTGAATGTCGCCGAGGCGCGGGTTTGTTTCACTTTTGCTGCCACCGCGAAATTTCCGTGCACGCGGCCGGAAAACCAGGAACCGGCCCGTCAGCCCGCACGTTGATTTTCCAGTGCGGGACGACCGGTTCCGCAGGCTGCGGTGCTCGGGTTGAGCCGCAGCCCAAAATCCGAAACAGCAAGAGCAATGGAAAGGCAAAAGCCATGGGCTTCTTTTCGAAAGATATCAAAACACTCGACGATCTCTTCGTGCACACGCTGCGCGACATCTACTACGCCGAAAAACAGATCGAGAAATCGCTGCCAAAGATGATCGACAAGGCGACCGATCCGCAATTGAAAGCCGGCCTGGAGAAGCACCTCGGCCAGACCAAGGGCCATATCGAGCGTGTCGAGCAGGTCTTCGAACTGCATGGCGTGAAGGCCAAGACGGTCAACTGCCCGGCCATCGACGGCATTCTCGAGGAAGCCGATGAAGTCAGCGGCGACATCGACGACAAGGACGTTCTCGATGCCGCCCTGATCGCCTCCGCGCAAGCGGTCGAGCACTATGAGATAACCCGTTACGGCACGCTGATAGCCTGGGCCAAGCAGCTTGGCCGCAGCGACTGCGCCAATGTCCTGGCCAACAATATCAAGGAAGAGCAGGCGACCGACCGCAAGCTCACCGAGATGGCGGAAAGCAAGATCAACCTGCAGGCGGCCGAGTAAGGCCGCAATCGAGAATGGAGTTCAAGGCAAGGCTGGGCCGAAAGCTCGGGCTTGCCTTTTGCACCGCCGGAACCGGAACGGATTTTGCCCGTTCTCGGTTGAACGTTGTCGCGCAGGGAGTTTATCATGGCGCCGCGCCCCGCCTGGAGAGGCTATCTCAAGCTTTCGCTGGTCACTTGCGCCGTCGAACTGACCAATGTCGTCACCCACGCCGAAAAAGTCTCGTTCCGCGTGCTCAATCGCAAGACCGGCAACACCGTCAAGCGCGTCTATGTCGATTCGGCAGGCGGCAAGCCGCTCGATGAAGGCGACGAGATCAAGGGCTACGAGCTCGGCGACGGCGATTTCGTCCAAATCGAGGAGGAGGAGATCGAAGCCGTGCAGATCGAATCCTCGCATACGATGAGCCTCGATGGGTTCATCGAAAAATCCTCGATCCAGCAGATCTATCTCGATACGCCCTATTATGTGACGCCGGCGGACGACGTTTCGGAAGAGGCCTTCGCCGTCATCCGCGACGCCATGGCCGCCAAGAAGACGGCGGGCCTTGCCCGCATCGTGCTCTACCGCCGCGAACGTCCGGTGGTCATCGAGCCGCTGGGCAAGGGCCTGCTGCTGACGACGCTGCGCTATGGCGACACGGTGCGCAGGCCGGAGATGGTGTTCGGCGACATCAAGCCGGTGAAGACCGACACCGAGATGATCAGGCTGGCCGAGCACATCATCGATGAGAAACAGGCGAAATTCGACCCTTCCGAATTCGAAGACAAATACGAGAACGCGCTGATCGAGCTGGTCCGCGCCAAGAAGGCCGGCAAGAAGGCACCGAAGACTAAGGCCGAGCCGCGGCCCTCCAACGTTGTCAATCTCTTCGATGCATTGAAGAAGAGCCTCTCCTCGGAGGCCGGCGCGCCGCCAACGGCTAGGCAGCCGGCAAAAGGTGCCAAACCGAAAGCCGCCCGGCGCAAATCGGCTTAGGATCAGCCCATGGTCGGCCTCGAACAATATCACGCCAAGCGCGATTTCAAGAAAACCGCCGAACCGGCCGGCAAGGTTTCGCGCGGCAAGAAAGCCGAGCCGGGTGGCATCTTCGTCATCCACAAGCATGCCGCCACCAGGCTTCATTACGACCTTCGCCTTGAGTATGGCGGCGTGCTGTGGAGCTGGGCGGTGACGCGAGGCCCGAGCCTCGACCCGCACGAGAAGCGGCTCGCCGTGCATGTCGAGGACCACCCAATCGACTATGCGCCGTTCGAAGGCACTATCCCAAAGGGCCAATATGGCGGCGGCTCGGTCATTGTCTGGGACGAGGGCACATGGGTCCCGGAAGGCGACCCGGCAAAGGCGATGAAGAAAGGCCATATCAACTTCGAACTGCACGGCCATAAGCTGCACGGCGCCTGGCATCTGGTGCGGCTGAAGCCGCGCCCCGGCGAAAAGCGCGACAACTGGTTGCTGATCAAGTCCGACGATGCCGCCGCACGTCCCGGCGAGGATATTCTGCAGGAGGCGCCACAATCGGTGAAATCCGGCCTGACCATCGAGGAGGTCGGCGAAGGCAAGACGGCTGATGGCAAGAAGCCGAGGGTCTGGCAATCCAACAGGCCGGCCACCGGCAAGGCGAGGGCCGTGACGGCAAGGCGGCTCGAATTCATCGAACCGGCGCTTGCCACGCTGGAGCGGGACGCCCCGCCCGGCAAGGACTGGCTTCATGAGGTGAAGTTCGACGGCTATCGCATGCACGCGCAGCTTGCCGGTACAGAGGTGCGGCTTTTGACACGCACCGGCCTCGACTGGACCGACAAATTCGGTGGCGCGATCGTCGCCGCACTCGGGGGCCTGAAATGCACCGACGCCATCATCGACGGCGAAATCGTCGTGCTCGCGGATAACGGCGTCTCGTCTTTCTCGCTGCTGCAGCAAGATCTGTCGGCAGGCCGGACCGATCGTTTTATCTACTACGTCTTCGACCTGTTGCGTCTCGATGGTGAGGACATCCGTTCCGAGCCGCTGGTCGAGCGCAAGGAAAGGCTGCGCAGCCTGCTCGCCGAAGAGGCCGAGGATTCGACGCTGCGCTTCAGCGAGCACTTTGCCGAGCCCGGCAAGATCATGCTGGAGCATGCTTGCCGCCTGGGGCTCGAAGGCGTCGTCTCCAAGCGCGCCGATGCGCCCTACCGCAGCGGCCGTGTCCCCTCCTGGGTGAAATCGAAATGCACGGCGCGCCAGGAGTTCGTCATCGGCGGCTATATGCCGTCGGACAAGACCGGGCGCGGCCTGCGCTCGCTGCTGGTCGGCTATCACGAGGGCGGCAAGCTGCGCTATGCCGGCCGCGTCGGCACCGGCTTCGCGGCCAAAAGCACCAACGAGCTGAAGAAGAGGCTCGATGCGCTCAAGACGACGACCTCGCCCTTCGACAGGGCGGTGCCAAGAGGCAAGGGCCTGGTCTTGGTCAAGCCCGAACTTGTCTGCGAGGTGGAGTTTCGCAGTTGGACGTCGGACCGTATAATACGCCACGCATCCTTCCAGGGACTGCGCGAGGACAAGCCGGCGGAGGAAGTCGTGCAGGAGAAACCGAAAGCACGCTCAGCCACGGCAGAGTCCAAGGCAAAACCCGCCAAACCCGCCGGGACGGCGAAAACCTCGGTCACGCTGTCTCGCCCGGACAAACTTCTGTGGCCTGAGGAGGGGGTGTCGAAGCAGGATCTGGTCGACCATTACGCGCTGGTCTGGCCGCGCATGAAGCAATTCGTCATCAACCGGCCGCTCAGCCTCGTGCGGGCGCCGGACGGCGTTGGCGGCCAGCGCTTCTTCCAGAAACATGCCTCGGCCGGCATGCACGACAAGATCGCCGTGATGAAGGATCCAACCGACGGCGAGGAGATATTGTTCATTCGCGATTTCGATGGTGTCGTGGCCCTGGTGCAGCTCGGCGTGGTCGAAATCCACATCTGGGGTTCGACCACGGACCAACTGGATAAGCCGGACCAGATCATCTTCGATCTCGATCCCGATGAAGGCGTCGACGTGAAGGCGGTGCGTGCCGCGGCGCTCGATATCCGCGGCCGGCTCGACGAGCTGTCCCTGCCGAATTTCGTCAAGACGTCAGGCGGCAAGGGCTATCATGTCGTCGTGCCGCTGAAGCCGTCGGCAGGTTGGGACGAGGTAAAGGGCTTCGCCCATGAGTTCGCCCGCGCCCTCGAACAGGCCGCACCCGACCGCTACACGGCGACACTGTCGAAGAAGGCGCGCACCGGCAGGATATTCGTCGACTATCTGCGCAATGGCCGCGGCGCGACCACGGTCGCTCCTTATTCGTCACGCGCCAAGAAGGGCGCCACAGTATCCATGCCGGTGACCTGGGCGGAGATCGAGGCCGGATTGCCGCCGAACGCCTTTCCGATCGGCGACAAGACGACGCTGAAGCGACTCGGACAAGCCGATCCCTGGGCGGACTTTTTCAAGCAGGCCAAGCTGCTCAAGCGCGGCTAGCGCATCAAAGCGAGCCGTCAGGCGAGAAATGTCTTCTGGAAGGCCTGCTTGCCTACGGGTGAAAAGATCACGGCACGGCTGTCCTTCTCGCGCCGCGCCCATTTCTCAGCGAGAATCTTATCGAGAATGGCGGCGCCCAGCGTGCCGGCGAGGTGCGAACGCCGCACGCTCCAGTCGAGGCAGGCCCGGCACACCGGTCGCCGCGCCTTGCTCTCGACATCGATGCCGATCGCGGCGAAATGTGAGGCGGCTGACGGCCCAAGTCGGATCTCCTTGTCGTCGCGCAGGAGCACTTGTCGAGCGACAAGACGGTCCAGCATCGCCACCGCCTGCTCACCGGCGAGGTGGTCGTAGCAGACCCGTGCCACGCGCATGGCCGCGTCGCGTGGGCCGGGCCGCACCCGCTGCGGCCCGACAGCAGCAGCGACGCCAGTGATCGCCTCGATCATCTCAGCCACCTGCGGCCCGGCGAGGCCGTAATAGCGGTGCCGTCCCTGGCTCGCCACCGTCAGCAGCCCGCCTTCCATCAATTTCGACAGATGCGAGCTGGCGGTTGGCAGCGACACGCTGGCCTCGAGTGCCAGTTCGCTCGCCGTCAGTGCGGTGCCACCCATCAACGCGGTGAGCATGTTTGCACGCGCCGGATCGCCGACCAGGCTGGCGATGCGGGCTATGTCGGGTCCTTCACGCATTGTTCGTTCCTCATCGAAGCATTCTCGTCAGGTAACCATTATTCTCGACCCGGATCTAGGAGACGACGATGACAAGGACCATTCTCGACGCCGCGCCCGCCGGCCGCTTCGATCGCCGGCCGTTCATCACCTTGTGCTTGCGGCTGCGGCTCCTGGCGCGGTGGTACGACCGCCATTTGCAGCGCCTCGACCTCGCCGAGATCGACGATCATCTGCTGCGTGACCTTGGCCTCACTGCCGAAGACGTCCGTCGCGAATGCGCGAAATCCTTCTGGCAAGCCTGACTGCGAGGGAATTGCCTAGCACATCGATCTTCGGAACGTTTCGACCCAACTCGAACTGTGGTCGCAAGAAACTATCCACACGCCAAGGGGGCGAAAATGACCATTACCTGCTTCATCCGCTATGAGATCGATCCGTTCGGCAAAGCGGCGTTCGAGGAATATGCCCGCAATTGGGGGCAGGCGATCCCGCGCTGCGGCGCCGATCTTATCGGCTATTTCGCGCCGCATGAAGGCTCGGCGACCACGGCCTATGCCGCGTATAATGTCGACAGTCTGGCGGCCTACGAAGCCTATCGGGCTCGGCTCGCCGCCGATCCCGCCGGCAAGGCGATTATGAGTTCGCCCGACGGGAAAGATTCATCCTGAAGGAGGATCGCATCTTCCTCAAGCTGGCCTCGGGGCCCCATGCTCCTTTGGTGAAGCCATGATCGCGGTCATTTTCGAGGTCGAGCCGGCGGCGGGCAAACGCGACGCCTATCTCGGCATCGCCGCCGAGCTGCGGCCGCTGCTCGACGGCATAGACGGTTTTCTGTCGATCGAGCGCTTCCAGAGCCTTGCCGATCCGAACCGCATCCTGTCGCTGTCGTTCTGGCGGGACGAGGAGGCGGTGAAGGCTGGCGCAACATGGAGGAACATCGGCAGGCGCAGAAGGCCGGGCGCAGCGGCATCTTTGCCGGCTACCGTTTGCGCATCGCCCGTGTCATACGCGACTACGGCCTGACTGAACGCGCCGAGGCGCCAGCAGATAGCCGGGCGGTGAATGGGTAGGGACTGCTAGGCATTCCCGATCAGCACCCCTGCCGCAAACACCAGCGCGCCACCCAGCACCACCTGAAAGGCGGCGCGCCAGAATGGCGTCTGCATGTAGCGATTCTGCACGAAGGCGATCGTCCAAAGCTCGAAGAACACCACGACCGCGGCGACAATCGTCGCCGTCCAGAAAAGCGGGATGAGATAGGGCAGCGCGTGGCCGAGCCCGCCCAGCGTCGTCATGACGCCGACGGTCAGCCCGCGTTTTGCCGGCGAGCCGCGGCCGGATAGCTTGCCGTCGTCAGAGGCCACTTCGGTGAAGCCCATCGAGATGCCGGCGCCGATCGAGGCGGCAAGCCCGACCAGAAAGGTCTGGAACGTGTCATGCGTGGCAAAGGCCGCGGCAAAGATCGGTGCGAGCGTCGACACCGAGCCATCCATCAGCCCTGCCAGCCCGGGCTGCACGTAGGTCAGGATGAACTGGCGCTGCTCGGCCGCCGCCTCTTCGTCCTTGACCGCGCCCGGTACATGCTTTTGCTCCAGCCGCTGCGCCAGCGTCTCGTGGCCTTGTTCGGCGACCGCCAGATCGTCGAGCAGCTTTCTCGTCGAGGCATCGCCTGTGCGTTTGGCTGCCTCGACATAGAACAGGTAGGCCTGCCGCTCCATGGCCTCGGCTTGGCTGCGCACATGATCGATGCCGAGCGGCCTCACCAGCCAGTCCGGCTTGCGCTCGTAATAGCCCTTCACATGCTCGCGCCGGATCAGCGGTATGCGCTCGCCGAAACGCTTGCGGTAAAGCTCGATCAGCGAGTCGCGATGGCCGTCCTCTTCCTCCGCCATCTCCTCGAACACCTTGGCCGATTGCGGAAAGCCCTCTGCCAGCCCGTCGGCATAGGCGCGATAAATGCGCCCGTCATCCTCCTCGGAGGAGATGGCGAGCGCCAGGATCTCCTGTTCCGAGAGCGATTCGAAGGGACGGCGGCCAAAGCCGAAAACGCGGGAAAGCATGAGAAATTCACCCTAGTTTAGAAGAGTTCTAAACTAGGGCCTCGCACATCCCCGGTCAATCGTGCGCGCTTCACTCATCTGCTCAAACGTACCGACTTCGAAACCGAACAGGCCGTCGTTTGCTATCGGCAAACGTTCACCTATATAACCGAATCTGAACCAAGAGAAAGGAACCCGCAGATGCCGGCAAAACAGCACCCGTTTGATCCCAAGCCCGTTCTCGATCTCATCGCCAACATCGAGGCGGACCTGCAGCGCCTGAAAGGCCTGGTCGAGCAGCAGGTCGAAAAATTCGATCCCGCCAATCCGCATAACAAGGCTCCCGACGGCAAGCTGACAGAGGAGGGCGTCGAATGCTGCTATCGTCTGTTCGACGAGGGCAAGTCGCGCTATTCGGTCGCCCAGCAGATGAAGATCTCCTTCGCCGCCGCCACCCATCGCTTCAACACCTGGCGCAAGATGGGCGGCGCCAAACGGCGAAAAACGCTGTTGGGGTGAGCGGTCGGCGAAGCCGATCATTCGACAACGATTTGTCGATTGAAGCGACGAATGCCCGGAGCCATAGCGGAGGGCCGGGGAGGCGGTAGGTGACAGGTGCGCGCCCTTTCCTGCCCAAAGACGAATTGTAACGGTCACATTTTTTCATTGGTGCGCGGCCTCCCTTTCCGTGCACCATAGATGGTCTCATTTCTTGCAGGACCTCGCCATGATCTCTCCAGGCATTGCCGATATCCGCAGCGCAGCAGTCCGATTGTCTGGACTGATTGTCGAAACGCCGCTGATCGAATCACCGGAGCTGAACAAGCGCTTTGGCGCCAGAATTCTGTTCAAGCCCGAGACATTGCAGCGCACCGGCTCGTTTAAGTTCCGCGGCGCCTACAACAAGCTCTCCTCGCTCTCAGCGGAAGAACGCAGTCGTGGCGTCGTCGCCTTCTCGTCGGGCAATCACGCGCAAGGCGTCGCTGCCTCGGCGGCGATGTTCGGCGTCAGAGCCGTTATCGCCATGCCCACCGATGCACCGGCGATGAAGGTCGGCAATGTCAGGAAGATGGGCGCGGAAGTGATCACCTTCGACCGGGTCCGCGACGATCGTACTGCCGTCGTCCGTTCTTACGTGGAAAAGGGCATGGTCCTGGTGCCGCCCTACGACGATCCGGCCATCATCGCGGGCCAAGGCACGATCGGCCTCGAATTGATGGCGCAAGCGAAAGCGCTTGGCGTCAGCCTCGATGCGGTGGTGATTCCCTGTGGCGGTGGCGGCTTGAGCAGCGGCATCTCGATCGCGGTCAAGGACGCCTCGCCGGGCACCGCCGTCTGGGCCGTGGAACCCGAGCATTTCGACGACACAGGCCGCTCGCTGATCAAAGGCGCCAGGGTGTCGAACGAGCCCGGCCATGTCTCGATCTGCGATGCCCTTCTCGTCGCCGAGCCGGGCGCGATCACTTTCGAGATCAACCGCAAGAACCTCGCCGGCGCCATCGCTGTTTCCGACAGGGCGGTGGCCCAGGCGATGCGCGACGCGATGGCTTATCTCAAGCTGGTGGTCGAACCCGGCGGCTGCGTCGGCTTGGCCGCGCTGTCGTCAGGCGAGATCGACCTTGCCGGGAAATACATTGCCGTGGTGCTCTCCGGCGGCAATGTCGATTTCAGCACCTATGCCGAGATCATTGCTGCCGGCTAAGATGGCACCAGTTCCAGGTCATTTGCCGTTTCAAAGTGCTCGAGCGTCCGTTGCGCGTCCAGTCGAACCGGTACCATTCAAAGACTGAGATCAATGAAACTGTTCTTCAGCCGCAATCCCAATCCTCGCCTGGCGGTCGCGGTGGCACGTTATCTCAACGCGAAGGTCGAGTTTGAATTCGCCTCCCCCTTCGCGCCGGGGCAGGCCGAGCGATTTCGTGCGCTCAATCCGAATCTCTCCTTGCCCATACTTGTAGGCCTGGGAAAAAGCCTCTGGGAGGCCGACGCCATAGCCTGCCGGCTTTCGCGCGACGCGCATTCGGACCTCTGGCGCACCGGCGACGACGAGCCCGAGATGATCCGATGGCTGAGTTGGAGTAAAGAGAACTTCGCGAGAGCCTGCGACGTCGTGCATTTCGAACGCGGGACCAAACAGCGCTATGGGCTGGGCCCGATCGATCAGGCGCGGGTTGAGGAGGGCCTGAGGGACTTCAGCACCGCCGCTGCAATACTCGAAGCCGAGCTTTCCGAGCGAGAATGGCTGGTCGGAAATTCGGTTTCCTATGCCGACTTTCGAATGGCGACGTTTCTGCCCTTCAACGATGTCGCCCGATTGCCGCTCGATGATTACCCTTCGGTCAGCCGCTGGTATCGCCAGCTTGAAGAAATCGACGCCTGGCGCGACCCCTTCAAAGGACTCAATGCGCCTGAATTGGCGGCGGTCCCGGGTCAGGCCAAGCCTGCATGAATCTCGATCCGAAAGATCGTGCATATCGGCACAACCCGATGCGCTTTCAAAGCGCTGCTTCACGACCCGCCAAGGCGAGACCCCGCCCTTTTTCTGTTGATCAAAACGGGAAAAAAACGCTAACTGGCTGCCGCGAGGGGCCATGCTGACAGTTGATGAAGTGGGAGCGATCCCGTTGTTTTCGGGTTTGCTGGCGGCCGAGCTGGAGCGGCTGGCGCGGACGGCGGCCGACCTTCATCTCAGCGCCGGAGAGTTCGCGGTTCACGAGGGCGGAGAGGCTGCGCTGTTTGCGGTTCTCGCCGGCAAGATCGAAGTCGTGAAGACTTTCGACGGGATCGAGCGGACGCTCGGCTGGCGTCTGCCGGGAACGATCTTCGGCGAGGTGCCGATTGCGCTGGGCTCGGGTTTTCCAGGCGGCTATCGCGCCGCCGAACCGTCCCGCGTCATGCGCATCGAGGTTCAGCAGTATTATTCCATCGCAGCGGTTTCGAAGGACGTCGCCCAGAAGGTCAGCGCGCTTGCCCGTGAGCGGATGGGCGGGCTGCAGAGCATCACCGCCGAGCCGCAGAAGCCGCGCGTGACTTTGGTCGGCCATCGCTGGGACACGGCGTGTGGCGACCTGCGCCGGTTTCTGGCCCGCAACCAGATCTCGTTCACCTGGCTGTTGCCCGATACAGCGGATGCCGAGGCTTTCTGGTCCGCCCTGGGCCGGCCGGCACTCGACGGTCCCGTCGCGCGGCTGGCGGACGGAGAGATCATGGAAAGTCCGGCCGTGCGCGATCTTGCCATTCGCCTCGGGCTGCAGACGCGCCCGCGCGGTACCGAATACGATGTCGCGATCATCGGCGGCGGGCCGGCCGGCCTTGCGGCGGCGGTCTACGGCGCATCCGAGGGGTTGCGCACCATCGTCGTCGAGCGCGAGGCGCCTGGCGGGCAGGCGGGGACATCGTCGCGGATCGAGAACTATCTCGGTTTTCCCAGCGGAATTTCCGGCGACGAACTGGCCAGCCGCGCGCTGCAGCAGGCGCGGCGGCTGGGCGCCGAAATCTTGGTCACCCGCTCGGTCGCCGGCATCGATCCGGCCAGGCACGACCTGTTTCTCGACGGCACCGATGTCGTGCGGGCGCGCAGCCTTATCCTTGCGACAGGCGTGACATGGCGCCGGCTCGGCATAGCCGGGTTCGACCGGCTCATCGGCAAGGGTGTCTATTATGGGGCCGCGCGCAGCGAGGCCAACACCACCCATGGGCTGGACGTGTTCCTGATCGGCGCCGGCAACTCGGCCGGCCAGGCGGCGCTGCATTTTTCCGGCCATGCGCGCTCAGTGACGCTGCTCGTGCGCGGCCCCTCCCTTGCAGACAGCATGTCTCACTATTTGATCGAGCAGCTCAGGGCGAAATCAAACGTAAAAGTCCAGCTTCGCTCCGAAGTCCAGGCCGTGCACGGCGAGACTCACCTGACGGCGATCGACATTCTCGATAAGGCCAGCAACGAGGTGAGCCGGCACGATTGCGGCGGGCTGTTCGTTTTCATCGGCGCCAATGCGGAGACCGAGTGGCTGCCGGCCGATGTCGTGCGCGATGCACGCGGCTACGTGCTGACCGGGGACGATGTGAAGAAGGCCGGGGGCTGGTCGCTCGACCGCGATCCCTATCTGCTCGAGACCAGCGCGCCCGGCGTCTTTGCCTGCGGCGACGTGCGCCTGAGCCCGGTCAAGCGGGTTGCGTCAGCGGTCGGCGAGGGCAGCATGGCGATCGCGTTCGTCCACCAATATCTGGCGAATGAAGAGAAGGCGCGCCGCGGCCAAAGCTAGACAGGACCGGCAACGTCCCAAACCGCTGCGCACTTTTGGGCGACATGCATTAATCCAGCGTCCGGCGGAACCGCACCAGTGCCACGCCGGCGAACAGCGCCACGAACACGACCAGCCAGCCGATTTCCGTTGCGACCGCCGGCAGCTCGGCGCCCTTCAGCATCACCGCGCGGATAATGCGCAGGAAATGCGTCAGCGGAAGCACCTCGCCGAAGACCTGCGCCCAGTCCGGCATGCCGCGATAGGGAAACATGAAGCCGGATAGCATGATCGACGGCAGGAAGAAGAAGAAGGTGAGCTGCAGGGCCTGCATCTGCGTGCGGGCGATCGTCGAGATCGTGTAGCCAAGCAGCACCAGCGCCAGGACGAAGATCAGGACCGCCGTCAACAGCAGCGACATCGACCCGGTGAAGGGAATGGCAAACAGCAGCTTCGAGGCCGCCAGCACCACCAGCACCTGCACGGCGCCGACCGCCAGATAGGGCAGTACCTTGCCCAGCATGATCTCGAGCGGGCTGGACGGCATCGCCAGAAGGTTCTCCATCGTGCCGCGCTCGGTCTCGCGCGTCAGCGCGATCGAGGTCATCATCACCATCGTCATCTGCAGGATGACGCCGAGCAGGCCGGGCACGATGTTATATTGCGAGATGCCCTCCGGATTGTAGCGCCGGTGCACCACGACCTGGAGCTGGCCCTTGGCATTTTCGGCTGCCGTCTCCTGCATGCCGCGGGCCCTTAGCAGCGCCTGGTTGGCGACGGTGCCGAGGGTAGAGATGGCACCGCTGGCGACGGCCGGGTCGGTGGCATCGGCCTCGATCAGGATCTGCGGGCTGTCGCCACGCTCGACCCGCCGGGCAAAATCGGCGGGGATGGTGACGACGAAGGCGACGTCGCCCCGCGCCATCAGGAATTCCGCTTCGGCTGCACTTTGCGCGACACGGTCGAAGCGGTAATAGCCGGTGGTCTGCAACGCCGAAACCATGGCCCGCGTGTAGGGATCGCTGCTCATCGCCACCAAAGCCGCCGGCAGGCTCTTCGGATCGTTGTTGATGGCATAGCCGAACAGCACCAGCTGCATCAGCGGCACCCCCAGCATCATGGCGAAGGTGATGCGGTCGCGCCGCATCTGGATGAACTCCTTGATCAGCAGCGCGCCGAGCCTGGCAAAGGAAAACACGCCGTCTATCCCATTTTTCATCCCATATTGTCCTTCGAGCCGGACATGAATTGGATGAACACATCCTCCAGGCTGGTCTCGCCGGGGGTCACCGTCACGCCCTTGTGCTCCTTCTCGATATCGGCAAGTGCTGCTTCCAGCCTGTTCTTGTCGGAGCCGACGACATGCAGCGTCGCGCCAAACGGTGCCACCTGGTCGACGCCTGGGCGGCCATGAAGTGCGGCCGCGACCTGGTCGAGCTGCGGCCCCTGCAGGACGAACGTGGTCAGCCCGGCATTCCTCACCACGTCCTCGACCGTGCCGGTGGCCAGCATCTTGCCGTAGGAGATGTAGCTGATGCGGTGGCAGCGCTCGGCCTCGTCCATGTAATGGGTGGAGACCAGCACGGTCAGCCCGCCGCTCGCCAGCCGGTGGATCTCGTCCCAGAATTCGCGCCTGGCTTTCGGGTCGACGCCCGCCGTCGGCTCGTCGAGCAGCAGCAGTTTCGGCTTGTGCATGATGCAGGCGGCCAGCGCCAGCCGCTGTTTCCAGCCGCCGGACAAGGTGCCGGCCAGCTGGTTCCTGCGTGATGTCAGGCCGAGTTCCTCAAGCGTCCTGCCGACATGCTCGTCGAGCGGCTTCAAGCGGTAGAGGCGCGCCACGAATTCGAGATTCTCGCCGATCGTCAGATCCTCGTAGAACGAGAACCTCTGCGTCATATAGCCGACTTCGCGCTTGATCCTCAGGCTGTCGGTGCGGATGTTGAAGCCCAGAACCGTGCCTTCGCCTTCATCCGGCGTCAGCAACCCGCACATGATGCGGATGGTCGTCGTCTTGCCCGAGCCGTTCGGGCCGAGAAAACCGACGATCTCGCCTTCGGCCACCGCCATCGTCACATGGTCGACGACGGTGTTGTCGCCGAAGCGCTTGACCAGGCCGTGCACGTCGATGACGTTCATTTTCCGATGTCCGCCAGATCGACGTCGACGATCTGCCCGGGCTGTAATGCGCTGGCGTCGCCCTCCGGCCGGGCCTCGACCAGATAGACCAGCTTTTGCCGGGTTTCGAGCGAGTAGATCACCGGCGGCGTGAATTCCGGATCCGGCGACACATAGCTGACGCGTGCCTTCACGCCCGACCCGCAGCCGTCGCAATGGACGTTGAGCAGCGTGCCGACCTTGACCGACGAGAACGCGCTTTCCGGCACATAGACGCTGAGCTTCACCGCGCCGTCCGGCAGCATCGAAATGACCGGTGCCGTCGGCCCGGCCGTGTCGCCCGGATTGCGGATGACGTCGTTGACACGGCCAGGCGAGGGCGCTGTGAGCACGCGCTTCGACAGCCGCCATTGCGCTTGCTCCAGCGCCGATTGCGCCTGCCTGACCTGATTGTCGGCAGCCTTGATCGTCTCCGGCCGTGCCGGCAGCCCGCCGACCGCGAGATTGGCCTCCGCCTGGCCGACCTGCGCGTTGGCCGTCTCCAGAGCCGCGGAAGCCGTGTCGTAGTCGGCCTGCGTGCCGGTGCCGCGTTTGAACAAATCGCTGGCGCGGGTGTATCTGCGTTTGGAGTCGGCGGCTTGCGCCTTGGCCATGTCGACCTGCGCCTTGAGCACCGCGATCTCTTCCGGCCGTTTGCCGACCTGCAGATCGGCGAGTTGCGCCTGAGCTTGCGCAAGGGCCGCCTCGGCTTGCGCGATGGCGATCTTGGCGTCGGCGTTTTCCAGCGTCACCACCGGCGTGCCGGGCGCGACGCGGTCGCCTCGCTTGACCGCAATCGTCTCGACCTGCGCCACCTCGATCGGCGCGAGCAGCACATAATCGCCCTCGACGTAGCCAACGGCGAGCGGTGCTGCCGGCGCGCAGGCGCTGAAAAGCTGGGCGGCAAGCGGCAAAGAACAGAGCAGGCTCATGATCCACGATCCTTCCGGGCAGCCAAATCGCGCCGAGCCAAAATCGCACCGAGATTATCCGTCACCACCGCCGCGATCTTGCCGGCCTCGTCATTGCCGATCTCGCGCCAGCCCATGCGGCGCATAACCGCCTCGCGGCCGATGCGGAAATAGACGACCTGGCCGATCAGCGTGAACACGGTGAGTTTTGTGCGCTCGCTCTCGGCCGGCTCGCCCGTCGCCTGTTCCCAGATCAGGCAGAGCCGGTTATGCGCCGGTTCGAACACGCCGTCATAGATACGGTCGAGCGCGGCGGTTGGATGCGACAGCTCACGCAGGACGAACTGTACAATCTCGCCGGCTTCCGGCCTTGCCGCGATGAAGGCGACCATCCGCTCCAGTGCGACGGATAAATGTGCCCGCGCAGCCTCGGGATCCACCAATGCCGCGGCCGGCGCTTGCAGATTGCCGATCGCCTGGCCGGCAATGGTCTGGATGGTCTCGACGATGTAGTCGGCCGCTGCGTTGCGGAGCCCTTCCTTGCCGCCGAAATGATAGGCGATCGAGCCGATATTGGCCTTGGCCTCAGCCGCGATCTGGCGCGTCGACGTGCCGTCGAAACCCTGGCGTCCGAACAGCTTCAGCGCCGCGCGCACGAGTGCCGTCCGCGTCATATCTGCGGCGGTCATGGGTGCCTCATGAGGAAGGCCACTGGCGCTGGGCGATTTGGTCATGGCCAGCAGTTTAATCAATCGAATGATTAAAGTCAACGGCCGGCGGTCAAGCGGCTTGCCAACTTTGGCCGTGCGCGCTTTAGTGCCCGGCCATGGGCAAGGAAATCGAGCGTAAATTCCTGGTCTCAGGTGCGGAATGGCGGGGAATGGTCGAGGCGGACATCCATATCCGTCAATTCTATCTTGTCGCCGAGCCTACCCGCACGGTGCGTGTGCGCATCAGCAATGACGCCTCCGCCAAGCTGACGCTCAAGTTCGGCAGCCAGGCGCGCGAGCGCGACGAATTCGACTATCCGGTGCCTTTGGCGGAGGCGCAGGAGATGCAGGCCTTTGCCATCGGACGTGTCATCGAGAAGACACGCCACCATGTTAGACACCGCGGCTATCTCTACGAAGTCGATGTCTTCGGCGGGGCGCTTGCGGGGCTGGTGATCGCCGAACTCGAGACGCCGGAGGATGTACCGGATGAAATGCTGCCAGATTGGCTCGGCCGCGAAGTCACCGGCGAGCCGAGATTTTATAACGCGTCGCTCGCCCTTGGGGGGATTCCGGAGATCGTCGCATGAGCTTTCGTATCGATCCGCGCATGTCGCTGACCGGCGAGGTCAGGCGCATCCTCACCGAGGAGGTCGGCAAGGCGCTCGTCCATCTGGACGCGGCGCGTGACCGGCCCGAACAGGCGCTGCACAAGTGCCGCAAGCGGCTGAAGAACGCGCGCGCCCTGCTGCGCCTCGTTCGTTCCGGGGGCGAAACATTCTGCCGGGATGAAAACCAATGCTATCGGGATGTCGCTGCCCAGCTTGCCGGTCCCCGCGAGGCGACCGCGCTGATCGAGACCGTCGACCGGCTCGCAGCAGCCTTCCCGGAACAGAGCGCCGAAGGCCGCCTCGATGCGGTGCGCGACAGGCTGGTCGCCCGCCAGCAGATGCTGCATGCCGGTGCCGATCTCGGTGCTGCGATAGATGATGCGATCGCCGCTTGCCTGGAGAGCATCAGCCGCATCGACAGGCTCACTCTGCCCGACCAGCCGGAGCAGGCCGCCGACGTGCTTGCTGAAGGCGCGCGCACCACTTTGCGCCGCGCCAGGAAAGCGCTGGACAAGGCCGCTTCGCGCGGCGAAGCCGATGATTTCCACGATCTGCGCAAGGCGGCCAAGACGCATGGCATGCATCTGTCGCTGCTCGGCAGGCTTTGGCCGACGCCGATCAAGACCCGGCGCAAGGCCGTCGACGAATTGGGCGAGCGGCTCGGCGAACTGCACGATGTGCTCGTCATGCGCGCGCTTCTCGCTGCCGACGATCACCCGCTCGGTCCCACTGAAGAGACGCGGGTTCTCGGCAAGCTTCTGAAGCGCTCGGAAAAAAGCCTGAAAAAGACCTGTCTCGCCGAGGCGGCCGAGCTTTTCGGCGACAGCCCGAAGCGCTCGACGAGGAAGCTCGCCCGCAAGGTGCGCGAAGATCTCACAGCTGCGCCGCATGAAGACACCGGAGCGCCCGCCGTCGGCTGATCATAGTCTAAGCTGCCGGCCTGTGCTAATCGCCGTCTGGCATGACCGAGCCCGGCGACACGCTTCTGGACCGACTTGGCCACTGGCTTGCCGGTCGGCTGCAGGAGGAATCGTCCGGCTACGAGCCTTACACGCCGTCCGATGCCGAAACGCTGCGCCGCACGCTCGAACCCGGCGACATCCTGCTCATCGAGGGCAACCAAAAGGTCTCGGCGGCGATCAAATACCTCACCCAGTCGACCTGGTCGCATGCCGCCTTCTATGTCGGCGACGCGTTGCTGGAGCCGGAGGACGGGTCGGAGCGGCGCCGGCTGATCGAGGTCACGCTCGGCGAGGGCTGCATCGCCGTGCCGCTGTCGCGTTATCGCACCTATAATACGCGCATCTGCCGGGCCAGCGGCCTGGCTCCCGAGGATCGCGACATTGTGGTCGCCTTCATGATCGGCAGGCTTGGCTTGAGAATACGATCTCAAGAACATATTCGATATGCTGCGCTACTTCCTGCCGACGCCGCCGGTCCCGGTGCGCTGGCGCCGCCGCATGCTGGCTTTCGGTTCCGGCGACCCGACGCGCGCCATCTGCTCTTCGCTGATCGCCGAGGCCTATGGCCAGATCCGCTACCCGATCCTGCCCGAGATTACCCGCGCGCCCGGTCGCGCGTCGGCCCAATCGAGCTATTCGCGCAAGGAAATCCTGCACATCCGCCACCACTCGCTCTACACGCCGCGCGATTTCGACCTGTCGCCCTATTTCCGCATCGTCAAGCCGACGCTGGAATACGGCTTCGACTATCGGCAGATGGTCTGGGACGAGAAGCCGAAGATTGCCGATATCGAGACAAAAGCCGCAGAGTAGCGGCTAGCCGACAGAGGCCGCGCCTTTGCGGCAGTGAGTCGGTTGGTGCCCCGTGAGCGGCGTCGCGTGGATGCGGGCTGACCGGCACAGGAAACGGCGCCCCCGTTCATGCAGGCGTCGAAGCCGGATGGCGCCTCACGAGGTCGTTCGAGACTGTTTCGATGATCTCGCCGGAAAGCGTCGGATCGGGCACGACGCGGGAGAGGATGATCGATCCGACCATTTCAGCGAGAATGGCGATCGCGGCACTGCGCTTGGCCTTTCGGTCACTTGCGGGCACTAGTGTGGTGAGCAGCTCGATATAGTTGCCGACGATGCTTCCGAAGAAGGATCGAAGCGCTGGATCGTCGCGCCGGGCCGCATCGGCCGCGAGTGCCGTGAGGCTGCACCCGTGCCCCGGATCATCACGATGATAGTCCGAGACGTAGTACCGCACGAGCGTTTCTAGCGGCGTGTCGGGAGTGGCGTCCATGCGCTGACGGAGATCATCGTTTATGCTGGCATAGGCGCGTTTGACGGCCTGAACGACGAGGTCGTCCTTCGACTTGAACTGTCGGTAGAAACCTCCATGGGTAAGCCCGGCAGCGTGCATCAGGTCGGCGATGCCGATGCCGTCGATCCCTCGTTCGCGCAAGAGCATCGCGGCGGTGTCGATTACCCGCTCGCGATTCTGCTCGACCGTCTCCTTGCTTACCTTCACGACGGCACCCCTCGCTATTGATGATGAGCGACATATAAGACGCGACGCGACCTTTGTCATCCTCGATGCAAGACACGCGATGGTCGCTTGACAATGATGATGGTTGTCATTATTAGCATAATGATGACGATCATCCTCATTAATGAGGAAAACTGAGATGACACACGTTCAGTCGCGCGCAACCGATGAAAAGGTTGCGCTCATAACCGGCGCCTTGGGCGGCATCGGGCATGCGGTCGGGCTTGCGCTCATCCGCGCGGGCTATCGGGTATTCGGCACCAGCCGTCGGGCTCCGCCCAATGAGGTACGTCAGGGCATCCAGATGATCCGCTGCGACGTGACTGACGACGCGTCAGTCAAGCAAGCGGTCAAGGAGGTCGTCGCTCGTGCAGGTCGGATCGACGTGCTCGTCAACAATGCCGGCCGGAGCTTGATCGGCGGCGCCGAGGAATCATCGGTGGGTCGGGCCCAGAAGCTGTTTGATGTAAATGTCTTCGGCATCCTTCGCATGACCAATGAAGTCCTGCCCATCATGCGCAGCCAGGGCAAGGGCCGGATCATCAACATCAGTTCGGTGGCCGGTTTCCTGCCCGGACCGTTCACGGCTCTCTACAACGCCACCAAACATGCCGTCGAAGGCTATTCCGAGTCGCTTGATCACGAACTTCGTACATTGGGGATCCGCGTTTCCGTGGTAGAGCCCGCATTCACTCGCACCGGGCTGGAAGAGAACGCGGAACAACCTGACCGGATTTCGAGCGTCTATGAAAAGGGGCGCACAGCGATGAATTCGACCTGGCGCAAGGGCATCGCAGGCGGCGACCCGGTGGAAGCCGTGGCCGACAAAGTGGTGCAGGCAGCCACCGAAAAGACGCCGCGAATTCGGTACACGCCTGGAAAGACGGCAGGCCGTCTCCGCTTCATGCGACGCTTTGTTCCCGAAAAGTCCTTTGAGAAGAGCTTTCGCAAGCAGATGAATCTGCCTGCTTGATATCTGAATCGCTGCGTCGCCAGGCAACCAAATAAGCGAGAGCCAACGATGAAGTACTATCTAGCCAAGTTTATTCCGCCTCGCTCCGACTTCCTGGCGACGATGAGTGCCGATGAAGGCGAATTGATGAAGCAGCATGGTGCCTTTTTGGATCGGCTCCTCGGCAGGGGGACAATCGTCGCCCATGGCCCGGTGCTCGATCCAGCCGGTGGCTATGGTCTGTCGCTCTACCAGGTCGACGATGACCAGGACATTGAGGCGATGACTTCGGAGGATCCCATCGTACAGGGCGGCACCGGGCACTATGAGGTTCATCCAATGCTTCATCTAAGGACACGCGGCTAACGCCGTTCGACTGTGCCTCGTGCATTGTCTAGATGGTGCTTGGGACCAACCTCTAGGGTCCGCTGCGCCGAGGGCAAGGCGGAGGCAATCGATTTAGGCCGGCAGAGGACGTCGCCCGTTGGCCGCGACATCCGCCCGTGCGGGCGTCCGTGCGCCGGCGTCGCGCGGATGCGGCCCGATCGGCATAATCACCGGGAATGGCGTCGCGCCGAAAGCGAAGGTCCATTTGTAGCCGACCAGCCCGTCCTCGGGCGTCGTGTGCTGATCGTGATGAGCAAGCAATTTGGCGCGCTCGGCCAGTTCCTCCGCCTCGCGCCTGACCATTTCCGCCGTTTCCGGCCGCATCCGCCTGGAGAAGCTGACGAATGTCGCCTCGCACTGCAGATGCGTGATGGCCCAGCCAATGAAGTTCTTGTTGGTCATCTCGAACAGCGGCCGCAGCGGCCCGTCGAAATTCCACTGGATCGGTGTCTCGACAAGCAGCCTCGCCGACAGGCCGCGACCGAGCGCGACCAGCCCGAGTTCCTCAAGGTCGCGCAGATAGAGGAACATCGATGCCTCGCTCAATCCTTGTGAGCGCATGATGCCTTCGGGGGTGAATTTCTCGGAGAGCATGACGAAAACGAACAGCAGCGCCGGCCGCCCGGCGAGCTTGCGTTCGATTTCCGGCGCGATGTGGTTGGCAGGTCCCGGCCCCCTGGTCATCGAGCCAAGCACATTTTCCAGCTCTACGCCGGCTGCCGCGCAGATCTCCATCAGCCGGTCGAGCTTGCAGTTGCGCTCGTGGAAGATGCGCTTCACCGTCGGCTCGGAAACGCTCATCCGCTCGGCAAGGACGCGGTAGGTGACGCCCTTGGCCTTCAACGTCCGTTTCAACGCTTCGAAGATCAGCCCGTTCATGCGATGCACCTCTTTCGCGTGATTTGGTATCAGCCTTCGGTACTAGTCCCGATAGGTCTTCCGGGAAAGTATCGAAAGGCCTAGCTCTCCGCCATTCATTACAGGAGACCAGCCATGAGGACCCTCATCACTTCGATACTCTTCGCCACCATCGGCGCCGCGATTGCGCCTGCAGCCCAGGCCGGCGAACTCTGGCGCGCCACCGGCCTTGAGCAACCTGAATCGGCGCTCCTCGACGCTGCCGGCAAACGCATCATTGTCTCAAACATCGTCGGCAGCCCCGGCGAAGCCGACGGCAATGGCTATCTGTCGGTCCTGTCGACGGACGGCAAGATGGTCACCCAGCACTGGACCGACGGCATGGACGCGCCCAAGGGCATGGCGATTGCAGGCGGCAAACTCTATGTCGCCGACATCACCCATGTGCGCGTCGTCGATCTTCAAAGCGGCAAGCTCGTCTCGACCATCGACGTGCCGAATGCCGTCTTTCTCAACGACATGACTGCCGATGCATCCGGCAAGGTCTACGTCACCGACATGCTGGCCGACGCGATCTACCGCATCGACGGCGACCGGCCGGAACTGTTCGTCAGGGATGCGGCACTGGCTTCGCCGAACGGCGTCTTCTGCGACGGCGGCCGGCTGATCGTCGCCTCCTGGGGCAAGGGCATCAAGCCCGACTTCAGCACCGCGGAGCCGGGCGGCCTGCTCTCGGTCGATCTCGCCACCAAGGCAATTGCGCCATTGCCCGGTGCCGAAAAGTTCGCCAATCTCGACGGCATCGTCGCCATCAGCGGCAGCATCTACGCCACCGCCTATATGACCGGCACGCTCTACCGCTACAAAGCGGGAGACACGCCGCAGGTGGTTGCGACCTTCAAGCCGGGCAGCGCCGACATCGGCACCGACGGCAGGTCGACAATCTTCGTGCCGCTGATGAACGACGGCGAAGTTGCGGCGTTGAGCCTCGACTAAGCCAGCAGCCAGCTCAGGCAGCGGGCGCAGCTTTCTTCAGCTGCGCCTGCGCGTCCTTAATCGAGGCGGCATAGGTCACCAGCGGCCGCTTGAGGCCGTGGTTGATCAGCATGCGACGTATCTGCGGTGAAGCGCCGGCGATGATGAAGCGCACGCCGGCGCGGCTCCCCTTGTGGGCCGCGCCTTCGATGACGTTGGCCGCCGTCGAATCGAAGAACGGCACCGCTGAACAGTCGAGGATGAAGTTCTTGCGCTGGTCGGCGATGCGGTCCAGTACCGTGCCGACGGTCGAGGCGGCGCCGAAGAAGAAGGCGCCCGAGATGCGGTAGACGACGGTGTCGGCATCGCTCGCCTCGCTGGAATCATAGGCGCTGGCTCGGTCGGCGACGTCTTCCTGCACCAGCGACTGGTCCGCCTCCACTGCGATGCTCTTGGCCATGCGGTCAACGAACAGGATCGAGCCCAGCGCAAAACCGACGACGATGCCTTCGGTCAGGTCGCGGAAGATGACGATCAGGAACGTCGTCATCAGCACCAGCGCATCACCGCGCGAGGCGCGCAGCAAGGTGGCGAAGGCCTGTTTCTCGAACATGTTCCAGCACACCACCGCCAGCACGCCGGCAAGCGCTGCAAGCGGGATGTAGCTGGCCAGTGGTGCCGCCACCAGCATCAGCGCAAGCAGGATGGCTGAGTGCATCATACCTGAGACCGGTCCATGCGCGCCGGCCCGCACATTGGTTGCGGTGCGGGCAATGGTGCCGGTGGTGCAGATGCCGCCGAACAAGGCGGAGGCGATATTGGCGAAGCCTTGCGCCACCAGCTCGCAATTGGAGCGGTGCCGCCTGCCGGTCATGCCGTCGGCGACCACGGCCGAGAGCAGCGATTCGATCGCCCCGAGCAGCGCAAAGGCGATGGCGTCCGGCAGCACGTCGATCATCCGGTCGAGGCTGAGCGGCGGAAAGGCGGGCCATTGCAGGCTGCGCGGAATGCCGCCGAAGCGCGTGCCGATCGTCTCGGCCGGCAGGGCGAGCAATGCCACGACGAGTGACGCCAGCCCGATGGCGATCAGCATCGCCGGCCACTTCGGCCGAAATCGCTTCAACAGCGCAATAGTGATGATGGTCAGTGCCGCCACCGAGGTGGCGGCGATGTTGATCGTGCCGGCCGCCTCGCCGATCGCCATCAGCTTCGGCACCAGCGGCCCGGGCTCCTTGCCGGCGAGCTTCAGCCCGAACAGTTCGACGACCTGGCCAGAGAAGATGATAATGGCGATGCCGGCGGTGAAGCCTACGGTCACCGGATAGGGGATGAACTTGATGTAGGTGCCAAGCCGGAGATAGCCGATGGCAAGCAGGAAAACGCCGGCCATCATCGTCGCCAGCAGCAAGCCATCGACGCCGACCCGCGCCACCGTCGCCGCCACCAGCACGATGAAGGCGCCGGCCGGGCCGCCGATCTGGAAACGGCTGCCGCCCAGCGCCGAGACCAGGAAGCCGCCGATGATCGAGGTGTAAAGCCCGCGCTCCGGCGTCACGCCTGAAGCAATGGCAATTGCCATCGACAGCGGCAGCGCCACAATGGCGACGGTCAGCCCGGCGATGGCATCGGCCTTGAAATGCTCGAGCGTGTAGCCCTCGCGCAGCACCGTCACCAGCTTCGGCGTGAACAGTTCGGAAAATGTCGGCCGCGCTGGTTGATGCACTGCCCGCCGGGTCTGATCCATCGAGTGCCTTCCGCATGAAACCAAGGAGGCGGCGGGATCGTCGGCAAGACTGTCGGCGGTCGCCGTCGCGACTTGGAGCGGCGTGCGTCCAAATGGGCGCACAGGTACGCTCCAATACTTTTGAACCGCGCATCGGACTATCCGAAAATCGATCTCGATTTCCGCCGATGCGGCAGTACCGTCAGCCTTGCGGGTTCTGCGGCGTGACAGGCCTGAGGCGAACGCCCCTGCCGCCACGCTCGCTCGCCTGGTTCTCGCCGATCAGCTCGACCCCGGCCTCTTCAAGTGCCTGGATGACCTTCATCAGCGTATCGACCACGCCCCGGACCACGCCGTCGCTCGCTTCCATGCGCTGGATGGTTGGAAGCGAAACCCCGGCGCGCTCGGCGAGCGTCTTCTGGTCGATGCCGGCCAGCGCCCTCGCGGCACGCATCTGCGCGGCAGTGATCATCGGCCAAAACCCCCGTCTGAGTCCTGCAATGTCACGTATAATACCTTTGTTATAATGGTTCAAGCATCATCCTGCACATGTGAGACATGCACCACTCTTTGCCAGCCGACACGCTATCATGCTACAGACTCGGGATCGTTTGGCGGCCCTGCTATCCCGATTTCACAGGCAACGACTTCAAAAGGATAAGCGGGTGAAGATATTCAAAGCGTTGACGACATCGACAGCCTTGCTGTCGATGGTTTTCCTGCTGGCAGGCTGCGGCCATGGCCTGATTAACAGGCTGATTTGACCGCAAATTGACTTACTGAGTCAGGTGCCATCGGCCCGCCCGAGCCATCGCTGCAGGAACCGTGCCGCCAGCCAGCACAGCATCGCCCAGGCAAAGCCGGCGCACCAGCCGGCCAGCACGTCGGATGGCCAGTGGACGCCGAGATAGATACGGCTGATGCCGACGAGCACCGCCGTCAGCACCGCCAGCCCAAGCACGTAGATTTTCGTTGTCCGCCCGGGCAAAAACCGCGCCGCCATGCTGCCCAGCGTCAAATATGTCACCGCCGACAGCATGGCGTGGCCGCTCGGAAACGAAAGCGATGCCACGTCGGCGAGATGCGAGACCAGATCGGGGCGCGGCCGGTCGATGTCGAATTTCAGCACGCTTGACAGGACCTGGCCGCCCGCCACCGCGACGAACATGAGAAGCGCCGCGCCTGGCCTGCGGATGAGGAGCAGATAGACGATCATTGCCGCAGTGATCAGTACCAGCACGCTGGCGCTGCCGAGGCTGGTGATGTCGCGCATCGCCCCTTCCAGCCATGCCGGTCCGATCGGATTGTCGGGTTGGCCGGCTTTGCGGAAGGCGAGCAGGATTTCGGTGTCGAAGGCATGCGGCGTGGTCGCCCGCGCCATTTCCATCAGCTCTTCGAACCCCCACAGCCCGCCGGCAATGATCAGCCCAGCCAGCAGGACCGGGAACTCCAGCCAGTTGCGCAGCCTGCTTGCAGTGTTCTTCATCGGCCCGATCGCAGTTACAGCTTTTGCAGATAGGGCCCGAGCGTTATCAGCGCCACAGCTGCGACGGCGAGCACGATGCCGGTCGCCTGCAAGGCATTGACGCGCTCGCCGAAGAAGACCAGCGCCACCACGTTGACCGACACCAGCTGGATCACCGCCGACAGGCTGAACGACACCGACATGCCGAATTCACGGATCAGCCTCAGCATGATCAGATTGCCCAGCGAATAGAGCGCCAGCGTCAGCACCATCTTGCCGAGGCTCGGCGCCAGTCCCCATTGCTTCGCCGCCGTCGCCGCCAGCAGAAAGATCACTGTCGAAACGCCGAGCTGCCCCAGTCCCCAGAAACTCACTTTTTGTTCCTCTCGATGCGGTCCTTCCGCGCCTGCCGCAGCTCTTGTTTCCGAAGCGCCGGTCGCGGTCAAGCGGGGCCGATCACGGACGCGAAATCTGAAGCTGGAAATTGACCGGCAACGTCATCAAACTGTGATCTGCCGGCGATAGGCGGTCAGTCAAGCGCCACGCTCCAGCCATCCCAAGAAGCCAGAGGCAAGCCCCCATGACTGAACATCGCTCCCCCGACGCCCGATTCCGCACCAGCCAGCTCGAGGAAAACAACGGCCCGGCCATCAATCCCTCCGACAACCGCACCATGGGCGAGATCATCGCCGCGCGGTTCTCGCGCCGCGGCTTCCTCAAGGGCTCGCTTGCCGTCTCGGCCATAGCGGCAACCGTCAGCCCGCTGGCGCTGATCACCGCCGACAACGCCCGCGCCGCCGAAGGCTCTGCCTTCGCTTTCGACGAGCTTGAAGCCGGCATCGACGATAAGCATCACGTCGCACCAGGCTACGACGCCGATGTGCTGCTGCGCTGGGGCGATCCGCTTTTCCCCGATTCGCCGGAATTCGATCCGACAAAACAGTCGGCGGAGGCCCAGGCCAGACAATTCGGCTACAACAACGACTATGTCGGCTATATCCCGATCGACGGCTCGGCCGAGCACGGCCTGCTGGTGGTCAATCACGAATACACCAATCCGCATCTGATGTTTCCGGGCCTCGTCACCATCGTCGACGGCAAAGCCAAGCAGACGGCCCTCAGCAAAGAACAAGTCGACGTCGAGATGGCCGCGCATGGCGGCACCATTGTCGAGATCCGCAAAGAAGCCGGCAAATGGCAGGTCGTGCGCGACGGCAAGCTCAACCGACGCATTACCTCCAACACCGATATCGCGCTGTCCGGCCCCGTCGCCGGCCACGACCGCGTCAAGACCAGCGCCGACCCGAGCGGCACGAAAATCATTGGCACCATCAACAACTGCGCCGGCGGCGTCACGCCGTGGGGCACCTATGTCATGGCCGAGGAGAACATCCACGGCTATTTCTCTGGCGAGCTGCCGCAGGGCCACAAGGAAGCGGCCAATTACAAGCGCCTCGGCATTCCCGAAGGCGCCTATGAATGGGCTGCGCATCACGACCGCTTCGACATCGGCAAGGAGCCGAACGAGCCGAACCGCTTCGGCTGGATCGTCGAGGTCGATGTCCAGGATCCGACTTCGGTGCCGAGGAAGCGCACCGCGATGGGCCGCTTCAAGCATGAGGGCGCAGAATCGATCGTCGCCAAGGATGGCCGTGTCGTCTTCTATCTCGGCGACGACGAGCGCTTCGATTATGTCTATAAGTTCGTCACCACCGGCAAGTTCAACCCGAACGAGCGCGCCGCCAACATGAATTTGCTCGACGACGGCACCTTGCATGTCGCCAAGTTCGCCGAGAACGGTTCGGTCGAATGGCTGCCGATCGTCTTCGGCCAGGGGCCGCTGACGGCGGAGAACGGCTTTGCCGGCCAGGCCGACGTGCTGATCGAGACGCGCCGCGCCGCCGACCTGCTCGGCGCCACCAAGATGGACCGCCCGGAAGACATCCAGCCCAATGCCGCCAACGGCAAGGTCTATGTCATGCTGACCAATAATTCGAAGCGAAAGGCCGATCAGGTCGACGCCGCCAACCCGCGCGCCGAAAACGCCTTTGGCCATATCATCGAGATCGTCGAGGATGGCGGCGATTTCACTGCGACAAAGGGCAAGTGGGAAATCCTGCTGAAGTGCGGCGACCCCGCTGTGGCCGAAGTCGGCGCCACCTTCTCGACCGCAACCACCGCCAATGGCTGGTTCGGCATGCCGGACAATTGCGCGGTCGATTCGGCCGGCCGTCTCTGGGTCGCCACCGACGGCCAGGGTCCGAAGGCCACGGGCCGCACTGACGGTCTGTGGGCGGTGGATACGGAAGGATCGGCGCGGGCGACCTCGAAACTGTTCTTCCGTGTGCCGATCGGAGCCGAAATGTGCGGCCCGTTATTTGCGCCGGACGACCAGACCGCCTTCGTTGCCGTCCAGCATCCAGGCGACGGCGGCGAGGACTGGGAGGCGTTCGGCCGTCCGTCCTACTATGAGGACCTGTCGACGCGCTGGCCCGACTTCAAGCCGGAGATGCCGGTGCGCCCGGCGGTCGTTGCCATCACCAAGCAAGGCGGCGGCAAGATCGCGGTCTGACACGCAGCAAGGCCTTGCAGTCTCAAGGAAGGATTTCGGTGATACGAAATCCTTCCTTTTCCGATGCGCAGGATGCATCCATGCTGCCATTGTGCGCCTGACGGATTATTCGGCGCGCTGAACCACGGCTACGTTCATCATGCTTCGCAACCTGAAGCCAATCGACTCGTATAATCTTATGGCCGTAGCGTTGCTGGCATAGGCGTGGAGATAGGGAACCTCGCCGCGCGCTACTATCTGATTTGCCACGAATAGGGACAGCAGCTTGCCCAGGCCACCGCCCCGAAATTCCGGATGTGAGCACACCCCGCTGAGTTCGGTATAGCCAGGTTGCTTCATGCGCTCGCCGGCCATGGCCGCAAGTCTGCCCTCAATTTTCACACCCCAAAAATCGCCCAGGCTCAAGGCTTCGAGCGTGAATGGGCCGGGCTTGGTGACCAGTGCCAAGGCGAGCATCTCAGCTGCATCGTGTCGCGTCAGACGTTGCACGCGCTGGTCGGAGACGATCTGCAATGGCTGCTCGGCAATCATCTGAACCCCGGCCGCGGCAGACGTTGCACAAAGCCCCGCGGGCAGAGCAATGGCGTCGGCCTGAAGCAGGATCACACTCTCGCCTGAGGAGACAAGCTTTTCGAGCGCCTGCAGGCTTTCCGGGTCATCCGCGGCGGTGGTGGCGAAAGGAACAATCGACGGCCGATATCGTCTGGCGAGGTTGTCACCTTGCGCGAAGACCTGATGCCGCGTCCGAAGCGCGCTCCAGATAGGGCGGTCAAGCAGGTGTCTCATTGCACCGTACCCTCCGGCTCTTTTAATCGACGGTCGAGAGGAGCCGCTGCGAGGCCGTCCTCGATGGCGGTCAGCTGATCAAGAAGCGGCCCCGAAAGATCTGCGCACAAATCCGCGACGGCGTTCTCGATGCGCGGCCAGACGTCGCGCTTTGCGACATCGACCAGCCGCCGACCGTCCCCCGAGAGGGAGACGATCCTGCGCCGCTGGTCATCGTTCGACTGATTGACCTCGAGCAATCCCAATTCGGCCAGAAGCGACACGCTCCGCGTTACACCTGGCTGCGCGATCCCAAGGGATTGCGCCAGTTCCCCGACAGGCAGCGGGCCCAGCCTGTCGAGCGCGGCTAGCAGCGGGTATTGGCTCGCCTGAACCGGGACGTCCAGCCGGTCGAGCAGGCGCTGCGCATCCGCTTGCAGTTGCTCGCCTATACGCTTCAACCTGCTGCCCAGGCACAGGAAGCCAAGCGATCGTATGACGTCTTCCATAGGTCAGCCCATCGCATGCAGAAATCAATAACATTGTATATAACAGTGCATGGAAATCAAGCGCCGCGTTGCAAGGCTTGCCTTCAAGCGGTCCACTGCGTCTAGGAGCTGACTTATACCGCTTTTCCGCCTGGAAACGTTGCTCGAAATGCTGGGGCTGCTTTGCCTGGCAAGGCCAGTCGATCAGTTGCGCAGCCGGTAGCCGGTCCTGAAGATCCAGGCGACGATTGCTATGCAGACGAGCAGGAAGATCACCGTCATGCCGAGGCTGACGCCGACCGAGACGTCGGACTTGCCGTAGAAGCTCCAGCGGAACCCACTGACCAGGTAGACGACCGGGTTGAACAGCGTCACCGTGCGCCAGATGCCGGGCAGCATGTTGATCGAATAGAAGCTGCCGCCGAGGAAGGTCAGCGGCGTGATGATCAGCAGCGGCACCAGCTGCAGCTGCTCGAAGCTCTTCGCCCAGATGCCGATGATGAAGCCGAACAGGCTGAAGGTCACCGCCGTCAGCACCAGGAAGGCGAGCATCCAGAACGGATGCTCGATCGTCAGCGGCACGAACAGCGAGGCCGTCGCCAGGATGATCAGGCCAAGCACGATCGACTTTGTCGCAGCACCGCCGACATAGGCGATGACAATCTCCAGATAGGACACCGGCGCCGACAGCAATTCGTAGATCGAGCCGACGAATTTCGGAAAATAGATGGCGAAAGAGGCGTTGGAGATCGACTGCGTCAGCAGCGACAGCATGATCAGCCCCGGCACGATGAAGGCGCCGTAGCTGATGCCGTCGATCTCGGTGATGCGTGAACCGATGGCCGAACCGAAGACGACGAAATAGAGCGACGTCGAAATGACCGGCGAAACGATGCTCTGCAGCACCGTGCGAAGGGCGCGCGCCATCTCCACCCGATAGATCGCCCATACTGCATGAAGATTCATGGCCGCGCGCAGGTTCATGCCTGTTTCCTCACCAGATTGACGAAGATCTCCTCGAGCGAGCTGTTTTCCGTGTCGATGTCGCGGAACTGGATACCGGCCGCCTCGAGCTCGCGGATCAGCGAGGCGACGCCCGGCCGTTCGCTCTGGTTGTCATAAGTATAAGTCAGCTGTCCGCCATCCGGCGAAAGCTCCAGCGCATAGCGCGAAAATGCGTCGGGAACGGTGGCCAGCGGACTGCGCAGTTCCAGCACAAGCCGTTTGCGGCCAAGCTTGCGCATCAACTCGGCCTTGTCCTCGACCAGCACGATCTCGCCGCGGTTGATGACGCCGACGCGGTCGGCCATCGCCTCGGCTTCCTCGATGTAATGCGTGGTCAGGATGATGGTGACGCCGTCCTCGCGCAGCCGGCGCACCATCGCCCACATGTCCTTGCGCAGCTCGACATCGACGCCTGCTGTCGGTTCGTCGAGGAACAGGATGCGCGGCTCGTGCGACAGCGCCTTGGCGATCATCAGCCGGCGCTTCATGCCGCCGGACAGCGTGATCGCCTTTGCGTCCTTCTTGTCCCACAGCGAGAGATCCCGCAGCACCTTCTCGACAAAGGCGGGGTTCGCCGGCTTGCCGAACAGGCCGCGGCTGTAATTGACCGTCGCCCACACGCTCTCGAAGGCGTCGATGGTCAGTTCCTGCGGCACCAGCCCGATCAGGCCGCGCGCGGCGCGGTAGTCGCGGTTGATGTCATGGCCGTCGACCGTGACGCTGCCCGACGAGCGATTGACGATGCCGCAGACGATCGAGATCAGCGTCGTCTTGCCGGCGCCGTTCGGCCCGAGCAGCGCAAATATCTCGCCGCGCACGATATCGAGATTGATCTCCTTCAACGCCTTGAAGCCGGTGGCATAGGTCTTGGTGACCCCGGAAATCGAAATGATCGGCTGCATGGCTGAAAACGGCTGCTTGAAACAGAGTTGTTGATTTAATCCGCTGAATGTCGGTGCGCAAATCCGGATGTCAATGGCGCTCCTGACAGTTCTGGACACCGAGGTTCGCCGAAATAGGCAACACTTGCTTGGTCGTCCAGCCAAATTCCACGCAAAAGCAGATTAAACGGCACTGCGGCGTTCCGCCTCGCGGCGGGACGCCGCTTTGACCGTCCGGCGCATCCAGCCTATCCTTCTACAAGCAAGCAGCAGCCGGAGCCGCCATGGACCCGCTCATCCTGTCGCGCATACAGTTCGGCGCGAACATCTCGTTTCATATCCTGTTTCCGGCGATCACCATCGCGCTCGGTTGGGTGCTGCTGTTCTTCAAGCTCCGCTATAACGCGACGGGCGATTCCGCCTGGATGCGCGCCTATTTCACCTGGGTGAAGGTGTTCGCGCTGTCCTTCGCCATGGGCGTCGTTTCCGGCGTCACAATGAGCTTCCAGTTCGGCACCAACTGGCCGGGTTACATGGAGACGGTCGGCAACATCGCCGGCCCGCTGCTGGCTTACGAGATCCTGACCGCCTTCTTCCTCGAGGCAGCATTCCTCGGCATCATGCTGTTCGGCTTCCGTCGCGTCTCAAACCGCGTCCACACGCTGGCGACGGTGCTGGTGGCCGGCGGCACCACCCTATCTGCCTTCTGGATCATCGCGCTCAATTCGTGGATGCAGACGCCGGCCGGCTTCGAAATGCGCGATGGTGTTGCGCACGCTACCGACTGGTGGGCCATTATCTTCAACCCATCCATGCCCTACCGGCTCGTCCACATGCTGCTTGCTTCGGGGCTGACCGTCTCCTTTCTCATCGCCGGCCTGTCGGCGCTGCGCTATCTCTACGGCGATCGCTCGGAATCGATGTGGAAGGCGCTGCGCACTGGCGTCTTCGCCGCCGCGATCCTGATCCCGATCCAGATCTTTGCCGGCGACCAGCACGGCCTCAACACGCTGGAGCATCAGCCGCAGAAGATCGCCGCCATGGAGGCCAACTGGAATACTGGCCCCAACGTACCGCTGGTGCTCTTTGCGCTTCCCGACGAAGCGGCCAAGGAGAACAGGTTCGAGCTCACCATTCCCGACGGCGCCAGCCTCATCCTCAGGCACAGCGCCGGCGGCGTCGTGCCGGGGCTGAACGACTATGCCGGCAACCACCCCCCGGTGTTTCCTGTGTTCTGGGGCTTTCGCATCATGGTCGGCACCGGCCTCTTGATGCTCGTCGTCTCGTGGTCGGCGGCCTTCTTCCTCAAGCGTCGCCACAGTCTGCCTAAGCCGCTGGCGCTGGTCATGGTGCCGATGGCGCTGTCTGGCTGGTTGGCGACGCTGGCCGGCTGGTACACCACTGAGATCGGCCGCCAGCCCTGGCTGGTCACCGGCGTGCTGCGTACCGCCGATGCTGTCGGCCCGGTCGCCGGCAGTCATGTCGCGCTGTCGCTTGCGGTCTATCTCATCCTCTACTTGCTGCTGCTGATCGCCTATCTAGGCGTCTTGGTGCATCTGGCGCTGAAGGCGGCGAAGGAGGGTGACACCTCGCCGCTGCCGGGCGTCATGAACAGGCCGCTGTCGCAGCCGGTTGCGCAACCAGGAGAAACATCATGAGCTTCGACTGGCCGACCCTGTTGCCTTTGATCTTCGCCGGCCTGATGGGCCTCGCCATCCTGATCTACGTCATCCTCGACGGCTTCGATCTCGGCATCGGCATCCTGTTCGCCGCAGCCGAAGATACCGAGCAGGATACAATGATCGCCGCCATCGGCCCGTTCTGGGACGCCAACGAGACCTGGCTGGTGCTGGCCGTCGGCCTGCTGCTGGTCGCCTTCCCGCTGGCGCACGGCACCATCCTGACCGCGCTCTATATTCCTGTCTTCGTGCTGCTGGTCGGCTTGATCCTGCGCGGCGTTGCCTTCGATTTCCGCGCCAAGGTGCCGGCCGGCAGGAAGCATCGCTGGAACCGCATCTTCTTCCTCGGCTCGGTCATCGCTTCGCTGGCGCAAGGCTACATGCTCGGCGTCTATGTGCTCGGCCTCGACGTCGGCCCTGGCGGCATCGCCTTCGGCGCGCTGGTGGCACTCTGCCTTGCCGCCGCCTATGCGGCGATGGGCGCGGCCTGGGTCATCTACAAGACGGAAGGCGACTTGCAGAAGAAGGCGGTGCTGTGGCTGCGCACGGCGTTGGTGCTGGCCGCGCTCGGCATGGTTGCGGTATCGCTGGCCACGCCCTTTGCCAGCGCGCGCATCTTCGACAAATGGTTCGTCTGGCCGGCCATGCTCTATTTGTCGCCGTTGCCAATCCTGTCGGCAGTGCTGTTCCTGTGGCTGTGGCGCCAGACTTTTCATCTGCCGAAGCCCGACGACCGCCACGCGCTGCTCCCGTTCCTGACATTGGCCGCGATCTTCACGCTCGGCTTTGCCGGGCTCGCCTGGTCGTTCTACCCCTTCGTGGTGCCCGACCGGCTGACCATCTGGCAGGCTGCTTCGGCACCCGAAAGCTTGGCCGTCATCCTGGTCGGCACGGTGGTCGTGCTGCCGATCATCATCTTCTATTCGTTCTTTGCCTACCGCGTGTTCGCCGGCAAGGCGACGGACCTGACCTATGATTGACCGGCGTTGCCAGCGTCGCCTGAAACAGAATATTCATCTTCAAGCGGAATAACCTTCTCTGGCCGGCCCAGCAGTATCGCCGGCAGAAGAAGGGCAATAGAATGACCCCCTTTTTTGCGGCAAGACAGGATCGGCTGTTTCTGATGCTGATCCGGACGGTCGCGCTGATCGGCGCACTGGCGCTTGCCGGCCTGCTGCCGGCCACGCCGCAGGCGCATGCCCAGGACACGGTCAACTGGACCGGCGTGTGGGACACGAAGTGGCGCGGCGGTGGCGCCCAGATCAAGTTCGAGCAGACCGGCACTGACGTAAAGGGCGTCTACCCGCTTTATAACGGCCGCATCGAGGCGAAGGCCGAACGCGATAAGCTTGTCGGCCACTGGTTCGAAGGCGACCGCCAAGGCGCCTTCACCTTCGTCCAGTCGCCTGACGGCGGAAGCTTCATGGGCCGCTTCGATGCCGCCACCGCCGAATGGTGGACAGGCGTGCGCGTCAGTGCCGTCGAGGACGTCCGTGTCGACCAGTCGAGCCCGATGAGCACCATGCGCTCGTTCCTGCAGACGATGAACGAGAGCGGCGCCGACAATGTGCCGCGCGCGACCGGCGGCGGCATGGGTCTTGCCGGTCTGGCAGCGGGCCTCATCGACGTCACCGAGGCCGAGCGCGGCGGCCTCAACATGCCCGATTACACCAAGCTCCTGTTCACCGTCATCGACAACGCGACGTTCCGTCTGTGGAGCCTGCCGCATGACGCCATTGCCGGCGACGAGGTGACGGCGACGCTGCCGCAATACGGCACCAGGGTTTCCTTCGACCTCACCTTTCGCCGCAAGAATGGCGAGTGGTTTATCGTCGGACCGCCGCTCGCCCAGCTCCAGGCCAAGCTCGCCGAATTCCAGGAAGCGCGCGGCGAGGCCGTCGACATGGTCGACGATCCGAGCAAGCTTGCCTCGCCGCGCGATACGTTCAAGGTGCTGTTGAGCGGCCTCACCGAGGCCGGCGATCCGGCACAGGCGGCGCTCGACCTGCGCAACTACACTCCGGCGGTGCGCGGCGACGAGGCGTTCCTGCTCGAGCGCTATCTCAAAAAGGTGATCGACCGTATCGGCTACGTCTACTGGCAGGAGATCCCGGACGATCCGAAGAGCAACACCCCCTTCGTCTATTTCGAGCATCCCGCCGGCAACATCGTCATCGGCCCGGTCGAGACTGAGAAGGGCAAGATCTGGCAGTTCACGCCCGAGACGCTCGCCCACATCCGCACGCTCTATGCCGACGTTGAAGACGTGCCGGTGGCGCCGGAATTCGCCGCCTTCGCCAGCACCGACCCGTTTTTCATCGCCCGTGGCCTTGCCCGTCAGATCAGCCCCGGCCTGCTTACCCGCGCCGGTCCGATGGAGCACTGGCAATGGTCGATGCTCGGCCTTGCCGCACTGGCCGGCATCGTCTTCGGCTTCATCGCCAATGCGCTGATTTCCTTGTTTGTACGGAGGACGGACAGCCCGGCTTTCTTCCGCATCGTCGAATGGGCGGTGCGCTCGATCGTGCTTGGCTTCTTCCTGCTGTTGACGCTGCGCCCGCTCGGTCTGCCGCAGGTGGTCGCGGCCCCGGTCAAGGCAATAGCCTGGAGCCTGATCGTGATCGGCGCCGTGCCGGTGGTCTGGCACCTGATCGGCAAGGTCGCCGACCACTATCGCGGACTGTGGCAGGTGCCCGGCTATCACGACACGCTGATTTCGCTGTCCACCGGCGTGGCGCGCGTCGCCGTCCTGGTCGTCGCCTTCCTGCTGTTGGCCGAAGTGCTCGCCATTCCCTACGAAGGCGTCATTGCCGGTCTCGGCATCGGCGGTCTGGCGGTGGCGCTGGCGGCGCAGCCGACGCTGCAAAACTTCCTCTCCGGCCTGACGCTCTATGCCGACCGGCCGGTCAGCGTCGGCGACTTCTGCAAGTTCGGCGACCAGTCCGGCACGATCGAGCATATCGGCATGCGCTCGACGCGCATCCGGTCGCTCGACCGCACGATCATCTCGGTGCCGAACTCGGATTTCGCCGGCATGCAGATCGAGAACTACGCGCATCGCGACCGCACCCGGTTCGCGACGACGCTGCAGCTGCGCTACGAGACCACGCCCGATCAGCTGCGTTACGTCCTGGCCGAGCTGCGCAAGCTGCTGATCGCCCATCCGCGCGTCATCGACGAGCCGTGCCGCGTGCGCTTTGTCGGCTTCGGCGCCTATTCGCTCGATATCGACGTGTTCACCTACGTCAAAACCGCCGACGTGGCCGAATTTCAAGCCATCCGCGAGGACATCCTGCTGTCCATGATCAACATCATGGATGATGCCGGCGCGCAGTTCGCCTTCCCCTCATCGCTGGAATACAGAGCCACCGACTTTCCGGTCGACGACGAAAAACGCATCGCCGCGGAGAAAAGGGTCAGCGATTGGCGCGAGACGGAAAACCTGCCTTTCCCCGACTTCAGCCAGATCGACAAATTTGCCCTTAACAACACGCTTGCCTACCCGCCTCAGGGCTCGGCGCATTATCGCGAGACAGAGCCCGACCCGGACTCGGCCGAGGCAAAGGCGACGCTGGAGAAAGTGCGCTGGAGCCTGCCCTGGCGCAGGGGGGAGTAGCGCAAAAATCAGCTCTTGTTGGCGGCCAGCACCAGTACCGGCTTTTCGCTGTAGAGGTTGGGGAACAGCCGCTTCAGATTCTCGACCTTGGGCAAGTCATTGTAGACGATATAGGGATAGGTCGGGTTGAGCGTCAGGAAGTCCTGATGGTAGTCCTCGGCCGGATAGAAGGCTTTGCCGGTCTCCAGCGTCGTCACGATCGGCTTTGCAAACACCTTGACCTTGTCGAGCTGGGCGATGTAGCTTTCGGCGATCTTTTTCTGCGCGTCGTTTTCGGCAAAGATCGTCGAGCGGTATTGGGTGCCGCTGTCCGGCCCTTGGTAGTTCAGTTGCGTCGGATTGTGCGCGATCGAGAAATACACCTGCAGCAGCTGGCCATAGGTGACTTTGGATGGCTCGTAGGTGATCTCGACGGATTCGGCATGGCCCGTCCGGCTGGTGCCGACCATTTCATAGACGGCCGTTTCCTTGTCACCGCCTGTGTAGCCGGACACCGCGCTGGTCACGCCTTTGACGTGCTGGAAGACGCCTTGCACGCCCCAGAAGCAGCCGCCGGCGAAGACCGCCTTTTCGGTGCCGGCGATGGCCTTCTCGTCCAGCGCCGGCGGCGGGATCACCACCGCGTCTTCGGCCGAGACGGCCGGCGTCTGCCAGAACACGGCAGCGGCAGCCGTGAGGATGAGCGCGGCAAGCGCCGCTTTTGCGAAAATCGACGATCGTTTCACGGCTGGTTCTCCGGTCATGTCTGATCTCCCATACTGGTGTTGTGGATTATACGACGGATAGGGCCGCCGGGCTCTCACATTGCTGTGCGCATCGGCGGCCGCCCTGCCTAGTTGCCCGGAGCCATGGCATCGCAGGCCTTGGTCGCTTCGGCCTTCTTCATGGCGTCCGTCTCGGCGGCGGCCTTGTTCATGCAGTCGGCCTTCATCGGATCGCCCGCTTTCATCGGGTCAGCAGCCTTCATCGCGGTCGTGGCCATCGCGTCAGGCGCCATGGCATTCGCCGGCTTCATCGTATCTTCGGCCCGCGTCGCGCCTCCGCCGACCAGCGCCGTCGAGCAAAGTGCGAAGGCGAATGCCGGCAGGGTCAGGCGATTGGTCATGGTGGTCTCCTTGGGTTAGGTAGCATGGAGTCGTGGGCACGCGGCGCCGCTCCTGCGGCATTGCGCAATCGCTGATTCTAGTTCGTAGCGGCAGCGAGAATTGGCCCGCCGCCCGGCACCTGCACCAGAACGGCGGTGCTGAGGCCGCTCGCGGCGGCCGGCAGCGGCAGCACGGTGGCATCGCCGGCCCAGCTGCCCAGCCCGGTCAGCGAATGCACGACATTGGCGTGCGGCAGCGTGCGGCCGGTGTTTTCGCCGCGTGACACCGGCACCTCGACGACGCCTTTGTCGTAACGCACGAGCCAGACGTCGGCCTTGCCGTCCGGCACCGGACCGGCGCCGATGCTGACCTTTCCGCCGGCGAGCGACAGCGAAGGTCCGTCAGCGTGGCCGCCGCTCGAAATCAGCTGCTCCATCTCGCCCGGCATGGCGCCGACGGCATCGGCCTTGCCGTTGACCACCACTTGCGGCGTGAACGGGCCGGAACGGCCGAGCGACGGTTCATAGCGGACCTGGCGCTGGGTGAATTCTTCTCTGCCGAATGTGTCCTTCCAGCCGAGATAATCCCAGTAGGTGACGTTGAAGGACAGCGCCAGCACGCCTGGCCGGTCCTTGACCTTGATCAGATTGGCATTGGCCGGCGGGCAGGACGAGCAGCCCTGGCTGGTAAACAGCTCGATCACGGTCAGCTTCTGAGCGGCGGCCGCGCTTGTTGCCGAAAGCCCAGCTGCCGAAAACAGCATTGCGGCGAGCCCCATCAGGGCCGTGCTGCGTTTCGCTGCCGATCCGGTCATCGCGTTTCTCCTGCGCAGACATCGTTCCATGTCCATGCTTCGCCGCCGCCGCGCGGTTCGTTACAGCATCACCGCTTCGTGATCGTTCGTGGCTCTTTCCTTCTCCACAAGGGGAGAAGGGAAGATGGTTGCCCGCAAACGGCAACGCCGCCCGGCATGGCCGAGCGGCGTTGCGATGAATTCTGCGATAAGGCCTTACCGCAGCGCCCCGCCGCAGGCTGCCTATTGCGTCAGCAGCGTTTCCGATGCCCGCTGATTGAAGGCGCACTTGCCGGTCACGAAGTAAGAGAAGTCTGCATTGGAGACTGCTGCCGGTACGGGATTGCCGCCGTCTTCCCAGGCCTGCAAGCTGGTCTGGCCGCATGGCACGGCGGTGAAGATGTCGACGACCTGACCGGTCGCGACCTCGACCATGTCGGTCGGGCTTGTGCCCATATAGAGCCGGTTCGATGTCGCCGGATCGTTTGACTTGAGCACGGTTGGCTGCGGCGGGTTGGCCGAAGCAGCGGACGGCACATCCATCTGCAAATACAACTGGTCCATCAGGCTGACGTCGATCACCGCGCCGGCTCCGGTCGCGGGAAACGTGGTGGTGACACAGGTGGTCGCGTATTTCCTGCCATAGGAGTCGGTCTGGACAATCGTGGTGGTGGGCAGGCCGTAGAAGCTGATCACGATCGCGGTCGTGCATACTTGCTGCTGGACCATCGTGCTCGTCGTTCCGTTGACCGTGTACACGGTCGACGTGCCGTAGCCCTTTGGATCGCCAAAATTATTGTATGCGTAGGTGATCTTCATTAGTTTGTTGGCCACCGTGTCACCGAACTTGGTGCCATAGAGCGTCATCGTCTTGCCCCAATAGCCCGAGATCTTGTCGACCTTGAACGTGGCCTGCACCAGCGCCGGCCGCTTTGTCACTGCCGACGCGACGCCGACCTGCACCGTGTTGATCTTGGCGATCTGCATGAAGCTGGTCGGCATGGCAAAACCGGCCGAAGCCTTGATGCTGGCGGTACCGTCGGCGGCGACGACGAAGCTGTCGAGCTTGGCCGTGCCTTGCCCGCCATTGGCCAAGTATGAGTCCTGCAGGCTTACTTGGCGGTCCGCCAATGACGTGGTCGTCGCCAGCGTCGTGATCGACAGCGAAGCGGCATCGAGCGCGTTCTGCATCAACGCCTTGGTTGAAACCGCCGAGGTATAGTCGATGGAAAAACCCAATGCGGCAACCATCGGGATAAGCAAAATGGCGAGCATTGGCGCGAACGAGCCGCCCACCGATTTGAGAAATTTGCGTGCTGACAGCGGCATTCCGATCCCCCGAAACGGCGATAGGCCGGTGGGCTATCACGCCGGGCGCAAACTATGCTCTAATCTCATGGATCAAAGTTTAACGACTTTGGCCCCCGCCGCCGCACCCGCGCCCCGCCGCTTGCCGATGCATCGTGCCCCTGCTAAAGCGCGCCGCATGACCACGCCGATCAAAAACATCCGCAATTTCTCCATCGTTGCCCATATCGACCATGGCAAATCCACGCTTGCCGACCGGCTGATCCAGTCGACCGGCGGGCTGGAGCTGCGCGACATGAAGGAGCAGGTGCTGGACTCGATGGATATCGAGCGTGAGCGCGGCATCACCATCAAGGCGCAGACGGTGCGGCTGAAGTACCACGCCAATAACGGCGAGGACTATATCCTCAACCTGATCGACACGCCCGGCCATGTCGACTTCGCCTATGAAGTGTCGCGTTCGCTGGCCGCCTGCGAAGGCTCGCTGCTGGTCGTCGACGCCAGCCAGGGCGTCGAGGCGCAGACGCTGGCCAATGTCTACCAGGCGATCGACAACAACCACGAGATCGTCGTGGTGCTGAACAAGGTCGACCTGCCCGCCGCCGAGCCCGAGCGCATCCGCGAGCAGGTTGAGGAGGTGATCGGCATCGATGCCTCCAACGCCGTGCTGATTTCGGCAAAGACCGGCCTCGGCATTCCCGACGTGCTGGAAGCCATCGTCAACGATCTGCCGCCACCGCGCGAAGGCGACATCACGGCCCCGCTGAAGGCGATGCTGGTCGACAGCTGGTACGACGCCTATCTCGGCGTCATCGTGCTGGTCCGCATCATCGACGGCGTGCTGAAGAAGGGCCAGACCATCCGCATGATGGGCACCGGCGCCAAGCACCTGGTCGAGCGCACCGGCGTCTTCACCCCGGCCCGCATCAATGTCGACGAGCTCGGTCCCGGCGAGTTCGGCTTCTTCACCGGCTCGATCAAGGAAGTCGCCGACACCCGCGTCGGCGACACCATCACCGAGGACAAGCGCTCGACGGCAAGTGCCCTGCCCGGCTTCAAGCCGGCGCAGCCAGTGGTGTTCTGCGGCCTGTTTCCGGTCGACGCCGCCGATTTCGAGGATTTGCGCGCCGCGGTCGGCAAGCTGCGCCTCAACGACGCGTCCTTCTCGTTCGAAATGGAAACCAGTGCGGCACTCGGCTTCGGCTATCGCTGCGGCTTCCTCGGCCTGCTGCATCTCGAAATCATCCAGGAGCGGCTGGAGCGCGAATTCAACCTCGACCTCATCGCCACCGCACCTAGCGTCGTCTATCGCCTGCTGTTGAACGACGGCTCGGTCAAGGAACTGCACAACCCGGCCGACATGCCCGACGTGGTCAAGATCTCGGCCATCGAGGAGCCATGGATCCGCGCCACCATCCTGACCCCGGACGAGTATCTCGGCGGTATCCTGAAACTCTGCCAGGACCGGCGCGGCATCCAGTTCGATCTCTCCTATGTCGGCAAGCGCGCCATGCTGATTTACGATCTGCCGCTTAACGAGGTGGTGTTCGACTTTTACGACCGGCTGAAGTCGATCTCAAAGGGCTACGCCTCCTTCGACTATCACCTAACCGACTACAAGGAAGGCGACCTGGTGAAGATGTCGATCCTGGTCAATGAGGAGCCGGTCGACGCGCTGTCGATGCTGGTCCACCGCACAGCGGCGGAAAAGCGCGGCCGCCAGATGTGCGAGAAGCTGAAGGAGCTGATCCCGAACCATCTGTTCAAGATCCCGATCCAGGCGGCCATCGGCGGCAAGGTCATCGCCCGCGAAACGATCTCGGCGCTGCGCAAGGATGTCACCGCCAAATGCTACGGCGGCGACGTCTCCCGCAAGCGCAAGCTGCTCGACAAGCAGAAAGAAGGCAAGAAGCGGATGAGGCAGTTTGGCAAGGTGGATATCCCGCAGGAGGCGTTTATCCAGGCGCTGAAGATGGGCGATTGAGGAGCCGGTCGGGCGTCGGCGCGAAGCGTGGCGCCGAGACATCGATCCAGTGAATCGATGGCAGGCTTCGAAAGCGGGGAGCTGCCGGAGGCAGCTGGCTCCCACCAGCGCGACGCTGAAGCTGCACGATCAAGCCATCGGTGCCGCGCCACGCCGCTCAAGCGCGGTCTTGCGGATGATTTCCGCGATCTCCGGGCTGCTGCTGCACAGCATCTGGAAATCCGCCGCGTGCAGCGACAGGAGTGAGACCGCTGTTGCGGCGCTGACGGTCGCCATACGCGGTTCGCCGCTGATCAGCGCCATCTCGCCGAAGAAGGCGCCGGGGCCAAGCTCCACCGGGTTCGGCATCACGACGCTGACGCGCCCCTCCACGACGAAGAACATCCGATCACCGGTCTCGCCACTGCGGCAGATCACGGCGCCCGCCGGCAAATTACGAGGTCTTAACGCTCGCACGATCTCGACCAGCGCGGCCGGGCCAAGCTTCTGAAACAACGGCACGCCGGCAACCAATTGCCAATTGCGGACGAAATCCTCGCGACGGATTTCTTGATAGAAGCCGGAGGCAAGAATGCCAGCCCAGAGCGCGAAGATGCCGATGCCACACATCATGACCGCCCCGGCAAGGACGCGGCCGTCGAAACTTTGCGGAATAGCGTCGCCATAGCCGGTGGTGGACAGCGTGACCACCGCCCACCACATTGCCTGGGGGATGCTGCCGAACTTTTCCGGTTGGATGTCGCGCTCGATGACATAGGCCGCGAGCGCGACACCGAACAGAACGACGCCGAAGAGCGTGGTGACGCCGATCAGGTTGCGCGCTTCGTTGGCCAGCACCCTGCCCAGCACCGGGAAGAAGGTCGAGTCGCGCAGCGGCTTCAGCAGCCAGACAGCACAGTAGAGGCTCCGGTCGGGCGTGCCGTCGAGCAGAAATGCGGCGAGTGGAACCAAAACCGCGAGCACATCGATTGCGATTGCCGGCGTCCTGTCTCGAAGGTCTGCCGCCCGGCGCTTGAGCAGCGTCTCGGCCATCTGCAGAAGATAGGCGCCCCAAATGACAGCGAGCACGGCAGTCAGAGCCAGTCTGCTTCGTCCGGACATGTTCGGCATCGTGAGCGCAGCCACCGCCAGAAGCCCAGGCGCAGCCAGCACCGCGTTTAGCGGCGCGTAAATTCTTAAGAAAGGCAGTGCCGACATTCTATGCCCACGAGCGGCTACTATCCTCCAAAATAGGATGCCTTCGAGGCAAGCGTAAAGGTGCTTACTGTCGCCACGCCGATATCGGTTCTCGGCAAGGCTGACTTTGTCGACTGTGGGCGCTGCGGGCCGCTCTCTCGATAGTCTCCGCTTTTTTCTCCTTCACTCCCTTGTCAATTTCGAGTTGACACCGGAGCCGCGTGGGCAAGTCAAACAGGCGAGAGTGCCTCGCCATCGGCGGCGCCTCGGGCCTTGCCGGCACCTCGCCCTGTCGATGCTGGTCCACCGCACCGCGGCGGAAAAGCGCGGCCGCCAGATGTGCGAGAAGCTGAAGGAGCTGATCCCGAACCATCTGTTCAAGATCCCGATTCAGGCGGCGATCGGCGGCAAGGTCATCGCCCGCGAAACCATCTCGGCGCTGCGCAAGGATGTGACGGCCAAGTGCTACGGCGGCGACGTCTCGCGCAAGCGCAAGCTGCTCGACAAGCAGAAAGAGGGCAAGAAGCGGATGCGCCAGTTCGGCAAGGTGGATATCCCGCAGGAGGCGTTTATCCAGGCGCTGAAGATGGGCGATTGAGGAGCCGGTCGGGCGTCGGCGCGAAGCGTGGCGCCGAGACATCGATCCGGTGAATCGATGGCAGGCTTCGAAAGCGGGGGAGGCAGCGGCCCCCCGCCAGCGCGACGTTGACGCTGCACGATGGGGACTGTTCTCGGGACGGCAGGGTGATCTTCAAACCAGATTAAGGGTGCCTGCAAGCCGTCGCGCCTAGCACCATCCAAGCGGTAAGCAGAGGCGATACGTCGGGCTTTTGGGGATTTCAAATTGCGCAAATATGTCTTGCTGTTTCTCGGTCTTTGCATCGATTACTTTGGGTGAACGCGGCAGTCGTTCTGGCCGACCGGTTGTTTCCAGGCGTTGCGGAGACCGTTCTCGGTCAGCCGACGTCGTGGGCGGCCCGCACCGTCTTTTCGCTGATCCTGCTCAGCCTTGCCCGGGTGGCAAACGCTTCGGTAGGCGAATGGCTGCTGGCTTACGCACTCGCCGAGCACCGGACCAGCTTACGCCAGTGGCCCAACCTTCTGCTTGGCACACTCGGCTTCGTGTCCGGTATCTGGTACCTGCTACGCCTAACCGAACCTGGCGACGGCATGCCGTTCCCTGTTCATGGTCGAGGACACACCACTTAAGATCACGACGGTTGCGCTCTACGGTGCGCTCTATGGCTGGGGTGGCGTGATGCTGTTGAGATTCGAGCCAAGGGCAAAGCTCTACAACGCCCTGCTGTTCGCATCGACCTTGCCATTGGCCGGAATAAACCAATTGTTTTCCCATGATGCGCTGGTTGCCTCGATCGTGGCGCGCGCAAACAGCCATGGCCGACCCTTTACGACGGAAAAAGCGGAGGTCTATGCCCGCCTGTCGATCTACTACGCAATTCTCCTTGTCGCGATGATGCTGGCGATCTTGTATTTTTGCCGGGAGCGGCCGGGCACTGCTGTCGAAAGGTCGCTCAAAGGCTCGCCGAATAGCCGGGCGTAGTCCTATCGTCTCTCGCCGCTTCAGGGCTCAATCTCGTCCAATATCCGCGCCGCTCGAAATCCGCGACAGCGCTACCGGAAAATCTTCCCTGCGGTCGGGCCGTTCACGATATGGTTGATTTCGGCCCGCATAAGCCCACCTTTTGAGAATACCCCATCCTGAAGTATTCTTAGACGGCTGGGGAGACATCAATGCGTTCCACCTTGGACACCATCGCCGCGATCGGCCTCGCCATTGGCGGCGCTTTCGGCCTTGCCGGCACCTTCGTGGAGAGCGCTGAGTTTCGCGAAACACTCTGGATGATCGACGGCGTGGCACTCGTAGTGGCAGCCGCTCTGTTGACGATGAAGTATCAGCGGCTGGGCAACGACTGCGTAGCGGCCGGATTTTTGATTTTCGTTGCCGGCGAGAGCCTGCTGCTCGCCGGCAATGCGGCAGGCCTCCAGGCCAGCGTTCCCGCCTATGTCGGGGGCATCTCGCTTTGGGCGGCCGCCCTCATCATGGTTAGCGTCCCGAATACCTTCGCTCTGTGGATGCGGCTTACCGCTGTCGTGGCGGCTGTGCTGTTCGTCGTGTCGGCGGGGCTGATCCTGTGGGGTGCGCCTTTGCTGCCGACGTCGGCGCCCTTGCCGGCTGCCGGATATCCGTTTCTGGTCCTCACATTCATCGGCTGGATCTGGACCCTGGTGAAGCCGAGCCGATGAGTCGATGACCCAGTCGGGCCGCCCCCTCTCCGGTTTGCTTCGCAAACCACCTCTCCCCCACTTTGTGGGGGCGAGGAAACGCCAATCGCCGAAGCTGCGCCCTTGCAAGACTTGGGTTCCTCGCCCCGGCGAAGCGGGGGAGAGGTGGCCGCCCAGCGGCCGGAGAGGGGTCTTAACAACGCGGCGCCTTTCGCGGAGCGGAAATGCCGCAATCGCCTCTTCCACCCTTCAACCCGGCATGCCATGCTCACCCTCGCGGCCGGGCAGGCCGTTTCATTCCGGGGGGAATTGCAATGTCGTCTTACACGTTCGCGCGCCGCGCTGCCGCGGCGCTCTTCATCGTCGCGCTTTTTTCGCCCGTCGCACATGCCGGCGATGTCACCTTCGAGATCAAGAACAGCCATCCCAACGCCATGCGCGTCGAGCTCTACAGCCAGGACCGCGACCATGTCTGGCCGGGCGACAATCAGGACTATTATCTCAACGACGGCGAGACCAAGTCGATCCCGCTGTCCTGCAATGACGGCGAATCGATCTGCTACGGCGCCTGGGTCGATGGTGACGAGAATACCTATTGGGGTGTCGGCCCCGCCAACACCGAAAAATGCGACGATTGCTGCTACACCTGTAGTGGCGGCGAGACCGAGGAAATCGATCTGGTTCCGTGAGCTGCCCGTCTCAAGTGCCCCTCACCCGGATTGCCGACCGAATTGCGAAGGGCAATTCGGGGCAATCCGACCTCTCCCCGAGGGGAGAGGAGGTCGCCTGCGCTGGCGCCAGGCTCTTCTCCCCGGCGGGAAGAAGGTGGCCGCCCACGGGTGTTGCCCTCCGGCAAGCCCGAGGACAGGCTCAGCGACCGGCTGAGGGGGATTTCATAGGCGATTGCTCCATCCTTGCGGGGGAGAAGCCAGCGCAAAGCGGGCAGGGGCGCGCTGTCCCGCCAACGTCAGGCCGACAACGCCAGAATTTCAAAGCCGAAACAAAAAACCCGCCTCGGCGGGCGGGTCGTCGGCGCCAATTGGCACCATATCCAAATTAGTAGCATAGCTGCCGGCACAAAGCAAGAACAAAATGTGGTGCTGCGAGCAAAAAATGCGAATTCCCTTCCCGCCGCGCCCGAGGTCGGCCCTCACGAGGGGGAGAATGCTGCCTTGACGTCGTCCTGACTGTCGCCATAGCGTAGTCCGACAGGAGATCCCACCCATGGCAGTGGTCGAAGGCGAGAAGATCGACGTCGGCTTTTCGGGAAAACGTTGCATCCATTCGCGCAACTGCGTGCTTGGCGATCCGCATGTTTTCGTGCCCAACGCGCCCGGCCAGTGGATCCATCCGGATGCGGCCAGCGTCGAGAAGATCGTGGCGCTCGCCGAAGGCTGTCCGTCCGGCGCCATCACCTATCTCCGCAAGGATGGCGGGCCGCAGGAACAGCCGCCTGTGGTCAACACCGTGCGCATCCGGGAAAACGGCCCGCTGGCGCTGCATGCCGAGATCGTGATGGGCGGCGAGAATTTCTATCGCGCCACGCTCTGCCGCTGCGGCGCCTCGGAAAACAAGCCGTTCTGCGACGGCAGCCACAACAAATCAGGTTTTTCCGCCACCGGCGAGCCGCCGCTGAAGGATACGCCGGCGCTGGAAGTGCGAGATGGCCCGCTGACCGTCACACCGACGACCAACGGCCCGCTCAAGCTCGAAGGCAATGTCGAAATCGTCACCGGCACCGGCCACACGGTCGATCGCACGCAGCGCACCTTCCTCTGCCGCTGCGGCCACTCCGCCAACAAGCCGTTTTGTGACGGGTCGCATAAGCGCGTGGGGTTTGTGGGGTAGCCTAGCGATCTCCCCCCTCGAGGGGGAGATGTCGCCGAAGGCGACAGAGGGGGTCGGTACGTCCTGGCGCCAACGTCATCGCGGCCAGAGAATGCCGGTGCTCCACGCGAGACGACCCCCTCTGGCCTGCCGGCCATCTCCCCCTCAAGGGGGGAGATTACGCTTCCTTGGCCCAGCGCTCGCGGCTTTATCGATCGGCCCGTATCGGCTAAGGGCGGAGAGCAAATTCTCCGGACCCGCTAATGACCGCCAAGACCAAGACCAAACCCCTGTTCCTCGGCATCGACACCGGCGGCACTTACACCGACGCCGTGCTGTGGTCGGAGGCCGGCGGACCAAGCGGAAAAGTGCTGGCCAAGGCCAAGGCGCTGACGACGCGCCATGACCTGGCGGTCGGGATATCCGGCGCGGTCGATGCGGTGCTCAAAATGGCCGGCACCGACCCGGCGGCGATCAAGCTGGTGTCGATGTCGACGACGCTCGCCACCAATGCGCTGGTCGAGGGCCAGGGCGGCCGCGTCGCGCTGGTGATGATCGGCTTTGCCGAGGGCGATCTCGCCCGCGACGGGCTGAAAGCGGCGCTCGGCACCGATCCGGTGGTGTTCTGCGCCGGCGGCCATGACGTGCACGGTAATGCGGCAATGCTCGATTTGTCCGGGCTGGAGGCAGCTTTACCCGAGCTGGAAAAATCGGTGTCCGGCTTTGCCGTCTGCGCCTATTTCGCCACCCGCAATCCGGCGCATGAGCTCACCGCTCGCGACCTGATCCGCGACAGGACCGGCCTGCCGGTCACCGCCAGCCACGAGCTGTCGGCCAAGCTCGGCGGTCCGCGCCGGGCGCTGACGACATTGCTCAATGCCAGGCTGATCTCGATGATCGATCGGTTAGTCGCGGCAACCGAAGGCTTTCTCGCCGCCCGCGGCATTGCCGCGCCCCTGATGGTGGTGCGCGGCGACGGCGCGCTGGTCTCGGCCGCCTTCGCCCGCCAGCGGCCGATCGAGACGATCCTGTCCGGCCCGGCCGCCAGCCTTGTCGGCGCCCGCCATATGACCGGCCTCGACAATGCTATCGTCTCCGACATCGGCGGCACCACAACCGATGTCGCCGTGCTCGACGGGGGCCGTCCCAGGCTCGATCCGGAAGGCGCCACCGTCGGCGGGTTCCGCACCATGGTCGAGGCCGTCGCCATGCGCACTTTTGGGCTGGGCGGCGATTCCGAAGTGGCGCTGGAGGACGGCGCGCTCAACCCGAAAATCCTGCTCGGGCCGCGCCGCCTGGTGCCGCTGGCGCTGGCCGGCTTGATGCATGGCGAGGCCGTCACGGCGGAGCTCGAACGCCAGCTGCGCGCGCCCAATCCCGGCCGCATGGATGGCCGCCTCGCGGTGCGCACCGGCGTGCCGGAGCGGCTCGCCGCTGGGTTGACCGGCGCCGAAGCCAAGCTCTACGAGCTGATCGGTGCTGTGCCGCAGGCTCTCGACAGATTGCTGGCCTCGAATGCCCAGAACGCCACCTTGAACCGGCTGGTGTCGCGCGGGCTGGTGCAGATTGCCGGCTTCACGCCGTCGGATGCGGCGCATGTGCTGGGCAAGCAGGCCAATTGGGATCCGGCCGCGGCGCGTCTGGGTGCCGAGCTGTTCGCGCGCAAGCGCGACGGCCGCGGCCAGTTCATCGCCGCCTCACCGGAGGCGGTCTCGGAACGGGTGCTGACCACGCTGACCCGTCTGTCGGCCGAAGTCATCCTCGAAACCGCGTTTGCCGAGGATGGGCTGGATGGCGCCGCGACCGTCGCCCACGCGCTGGTCCAGCGCGCCGTCGACGCGCATCCCGGCATCGCTCGTCTCAGCGTCGCGCTCGACCGCCCGGTCATCGGCCTCGGCGCCTCGGCGCCGCTGCATTATGCTGGCCTCGCCGAGCTGGTCGGCAATGACTGCTTGGTGCCTGAGGATACCGACGTCGCCAACGCGCTCGGCGCCGTCGTCGGCCAGGTCCGGGTTTCGGCCGAAGCGCGGGTCAGCCAACCCAAGGAAGGGCTGTTCCGCGTCGCCTCAGGTGAAAGCGTGCGCGATTTCACTGACGAAGCGGCGGCGATCGCCGCGGCCGAGAAAGATGTGCGGGCGATTGCCGCCGGGCGAGCGAGGGCCGCCGGCACCGACAGCGCCGAGATCGAGATCGCCAGCGAATTCCGCGTCTCGACCGTCGAGGGCCAGCGCATGTTCATCGAGGCGCATGTCGTGGCCGTGGCATCGGGCAGGCCAAGGATTGCGGTGTGATGCTGCCAATCTCCCCCCTCGAGGGGGAGATGTCGCCGAAGGCGACAGAGGGGGTCGCCGCGCATGAACGCGACCCCTTCTTTGCACCACAGGGCGTCGCGCCCCACGCGAGGCGACCCCCTCTGGCCTGCCGGCCATCTCCCCCTCAAGGGGGGAGATCGGCGGCGAAAACGCCCTACCTTAACCCTGAGCCGAATTGACCCTGCCACCGTGACATGCCAAAGGCCCGGCCTAGCCTTTCGCCTGGAGAAGCCCTGATGACCGATCGCGTCGAGATCGCCGGATTGCGGATTGCCCGCGAGCTTCATGATTTCGTCGCCGGTGAAGCGCTGCCGGGCACCGGCATCACGGCAGACGCCTTCTGGAGCGGTTTTTCGGCGATCGTCCATGATCTCTCGCCAAAAAACCGGGCGCTGCTCGGAAAACGCGACGCCATGCAGGACAAGCTCGACCGCTGGTATCGCGACAATGGCGCGCCCGTCGACATGGAGGCCTACAAGAGCTTCCTCCGCGAGATCGGCTATCTCCTGCCCGAGGGGCCGGCGTTTAGCGTGACCACCGAAAATGTCGATCCAGAGATCGCGCTGGTGGCCGGGCCGCAGCTGGTGGTGCCGGTGATGAATGCGCGTTATGCGCTGAATGCCGCCAATGCGCGCTGGGGCTCGCTCTACGATGCGCTCTACGGCACCGACGCCATCCCGGAGACCGACGGCGCCGAGCGAGGCAACAAATTCAATCCGGCGCGCGGCGCCAAGGTCGTTGCCTGGGCGAAGAGCTTTTTCGACGAGGCGGTGCCGCTCACGTCAGGCAAATGGGCCGGCGTCAACGGGCTTTCAGTCGCCAACGGCATGCTGTGGCTGGGCGAGGGCGGCGGTGTCACCACGCTTGCCGACCCCAGGCAGTTTGCCGGTTATCGCGGCGATGCCGCCAATCCCGACAACGTCCTGCTCACCAAGAATGGCCTGCACATCGAAATCGTCATCGACCGCAACAACCAGATCGGCCGCACCGATCCGGCAGGCATTGCCGATGTCGTGCTGGAATCGGCGCTGACTACCATCCAGGACTGCGAGGATTCGGTCGCCGCGGTCGATGCAGAAGACAAGGTGCTGGTCTACCGCAACTGGCTCGGCCTGATGAAGGGCGACCTTGCCGAGGAGATCACCAAGGCCGGCAAGAGTTTTGTCCGAAGGCTCAACCCCGACCGCACCTACACCGCGCCCGATGGCGGCACGCTGACCTTGCCCGGCCGCTCGCTGATGCTGGTCAGGAATGTCGGCCACCTCATGACCAATCCGGCGATATCGGACCGCGACGGCAACGAGGTGCCGGAAGGCATCATGGATGCGGCGCTGACGGCGCTGATTGCGCTGCATGACATCGGCCCGAATGGCCGCCGGCAAAACTCCCGTGCCGGCTCGATGTACATCGTAAAACCCAAGATGCACGGGCCGGAGGAAGTCGCCTTCGCCGTCGAGATTTTCGACCGTGTCGAGGCGCTGATCGGCATGGCGAAAAACACCATCAAGATGGGCATCATGGACGAGGAGCGGCGCACCACCGTCAACCTCAAGGAGGCGATCCGCGCCGCGAAGGAGCGCGTCGTGTTCATCAACACCGGCTTCCTCGACCGCACCGGCGACGAGATCCACACCTCGATGGAAGCCGGCCCGATGATCCGCAAGGGCGACATGAAGCAGGCCGCCTGGATTGCCGCCTACGAAGCCTGGAACGTCGACACCGGGCTGGAATGCGGGCTGGCCGGTCACGCCCAGATCGGCAAGGGCATGTGGGCGATGCCCGATTTGATGGCGGCGATGCTGGCCGAGAAAATCGCGCATCCCAAGGCCGGCGCCAACACCGCCTGGGTGCCGTCGCCGACGGCCGCGACGCTGCACGCCACCCATTATCACAAGGTCGACGTCCATGCCGTGCAAGCTGCGCTGAAGAGCCGGCCCAAGGCAAAACTCGACGACATCCTTTCGGTGCCCGTCGCGGTCCGGCCGAACTGGTCTCAGGCGGACATCCAGAAGGAACTCGACAACAACGCGCAGGGAATTCTGGGCTATGTCGTGCGCTGGATCGACCAGGGCGTCGGCTGTTCGAAAGTGCCGGATATCAACGACGTCGGCCTGATGGAGGACCGCGCCACGCTGCGCATTTCCTCGCAGCACATTGCCAACTGGCTGCATCACCGCGTCTGCACGCCCGAGCAGGTGATGGAAACGATGAAGCGCATGGCAGCGATCGTCGACCGCCAGAACGAAGGCGATCCACTCTACCGGCCGATGGCACCCGATTTCGACAACTCCATCGCGTTCCTCGCCGCCTGCGACCTCGTCTTCAAGGGCCGCGTCCAGCCCAATGGCTACACCGAGCCGGTGCTGCACGCGCGGCGACTGGAGTTGAAGGCGGAGCGGAGCGCCTGAGCCGGCAAGCACGATGCGCGGAGGGTCGGGCGCCGGCATCCCCCTCCCCCTTGAGGGGAGGGTGGCCCGAAGGGCCGGGAGGGGTCCTGCGTGAAGTGCGCCGACTCCCATTCCGTCGACAAGGACGGGAACGAGGATTGTCTTAGCGACCGATACTCGGTGCCACTTTGATCTGCCGCATATGGCGCAGGCGTTGAAGGCCGAGCGTCTCACCGGCGACCCCACCCGGCCGCTTCGCGGCCACCCTCCCCTCGAGGGGGAGGGAAACGCTACGCCGCCTGCGCCATCCGTTCCGAACTCATGCGGTAGGAAATCGCTTCGGCCAGATGGATGCGGCCGACCGTTTCGCTGGCCTCGAGGTCGGCCAATGTCCGCGCCACCTTCAGCACGCGATGATAGGCCCGCGCGGAAAAGCCGAGTTTTTCGCTGGCATCTCTCAGCAACGACAGGCCGGCGGCATCGGGCATGGCGATCGTCTCGATGACGGAGGGCGAGCAATGGGCGTTGGTGGTGGCGGTCGCGCCGAGCCGCTCGAAGCGCTCGCGCTGGATCGTACGGGCGCGGGCGACGCGCAGCGCCACCGCGGCACTTTTCTCTGCCCGGTCCGGCCGGATCAGATCGCTGGCCGAGACCGCCGGCACCTCGATCCTCAGGTCGATGCGGTCGAGCAGCGGGCCGGAAATGCGCGCCTGGTAGTCGGTGCGGCAGCGATCACCGCGCAGGCAGCGATAGCCCGGCTCGCCGGCCATGCCGCAACGGCACGGGTTCATCGCCGCGACCAGCTGGATACGCGCCGGATAGGTGACGCGATGATTGGCCCGCGCGATCATGCAGTCGCCGGTCTCGAGCGGCTGGCGCAGTGCATCGAGCGCCTGCGGCGAGAATTCCGGAAACTCGTCGAGGAACAGCACGCCGTGATGGGCAAGCGAGGCCTCGCCCGGCCGCACGCGCAGGCCGCCGCCGACCATCGCCGCCATCGAGGCCGAATGATGCGGCGCGCGGAACGGCCGCCGGTCGGTCAGTTTTCCTTCGCCAAGCTCGCCGGCCACCGAGGCAATCATCGAGACTTCCAGCAATTCCCTGGGCGCCAGTGGCGGCAGGATCGACGGCAGCCGCTGCGCCAGCATCGACTTTCCCGACCCCGGCGGTCCCACCATCAAAAGATTGTGGCCGCCAGCCGCCGCCACTTCCAGCGCCCGCTTGGCGGTCTCCTGGCCCTTGATGTCGGCAAAGTCCGGCAGGTCGCGCGCCGAAGCATGGATGCCGGCTTCCGGCCGCGACAGGACCTGCGTGCCACGAAAATGATTGGCGATGGCGATCAGGCTGCGCGGCGCCAGAATGTCGAAGTCCTTGCCGGCCCAGGCGGCTTCCGGGCCGCAGGCGAACGGACAGATCAAGCCCTTGCCTTCGGCTTTGGCACCGATCGCCGCCGGCAGCGCGCCGGCGACCGCGGCAATGGTGCCGTCGAGCGACAATTCGCCAAGCACGACATAGCCGGCCAGCATGTCGCCCGGAATGGCGCCGAGCGCCGCCATCAGCCCGAGTGCGATCGGCAGATCGTAGTGGCTGCCTTCCTTGGGCAGGTCGGCGGGCGCCAGATTGACCGTGACCTTCTTCGACGGCATCGACAGGCCGGAGGCGTGCAGGGCGGCCTGCACCCGCTCGCGGCTTTCGGCCACCGCCTTGTCGGCCAGCCCGACGATGTGCATGTTGACCTTGCCCGGCGCGATCATCACCTGCACGTCGACCGGCACTGCCTCGATGCCCTGGAAAGCAACCGTGCGAACCCGCGCCACCATGTCTTCACCCCGGCTGCAGGCTTGCCCCCTGCGATCATGCCGCGAACGGCGTCACCGGAGACAACCACAGATTTTGGGCGAAGGCAAGAACATTTGGGGAACGGACGTCCGTCAAAGCAATGACCTCGGCCTGACAATGCAAGTGACGGCAGCGAGGCTGGGCTCGTCGAGAAGGCATATATTTTAGCTACTGCTTATTATTTTGGCGCTAAATGAGATATAAATCCGGCAGCGGTTCCGACAATCGCAACGCCAGGTTCCGCGTCGAGTACAGGGGAGGATGCTATGGCCGATGGTGGAATGAACGTCACGAAATTTGCAGCCAAGTCTCACGATACCCCGGATGAAGTTCGGGCGCCCGACAAGACACGCGTCGAAGTGGTGCGGCTTCCCGGGTTCACTCTCGGGCGGCTCAATATGGAGCCAGGATGGAAATGGTCCGAGTGTGTGAAGCCGGTCGTCAAGACGGACAGCTGTCAGGTGTCGCATGTCGGCTACGTCGCATCCGGAACCATCACCGTCAGATTGGATGACGGAACACAGAAAACTTTCGAGCAAGGCACGTCCTATACAATTCCGCCCGGCCACGACGCCTGGGTGGAAGGCAACGAGCGCTTTGTGTGCATCGAAGTCATGAGCGCCGAGCAGTACGCCAAACCAGCGTAGGGCAGCGGGGTCTATTTTCTCCGCTTGTCCTCGACGGCATCCCAGAACAGGCTGGCGATGTCGGCGCCGCCGAAGCGCTGTACCTCGCGCACGCCGGTCGGCGATGTCACGTTGATCTCGGTCATGTAGTCGCCGATGACGTCGATGCCGACGAGGATGAAGCCGCGCTCTCTCAGCGACGGGCCGATGCGGGCGCAGATCTCACGCTCGCGGTCCGTCAATTCGGTTTTTTCGGCGCGGCCGCCGACATGCATGTTGGAGCGGGAATCGTGCTCGGCCGGCACCCGGTTGATGGCGCCGACCGGCTCGCCGTCGATCAGGATGATGCGCTTGTCGCCGGCGCGCACCTCCTTCAGGTAACGCTGCACGATATAGGGTTCGCGGAACATCTGGCCGAACATTTCGAGCAGCGAGGCAAGGTTGCGGTCGGCCTCGTGCAGGTGAAAGATGCCGGCGCCGCCATTGCCGTAGAGCGGCTTGATGATGATGTCGCCGAACTCCTTGCGGAACGCGGCGACCTCCAGCGGGTCCTTGGTGATCAGCGTCGCCGGCATCAGGTCGGAAAATTCGGTGACGAAGATCTTTTCAGGGCTGTTGCGCACCCAGGCAGGATCGTTGATCACCAGCGTCTTCGGATGGATACGCTCGAGGATATGCGTAGTGGTGATGTAGTTCATGTCGAAGGGCGGATCCTGACGCAAAAGGATGACGTCCATCTCCGAAAGATCGGTGCGGACTTCTTCGCCCAGCGAATAATGATTGCCCTTCTCGTCGCGGACCTGCATCTCCTCGATGCGGGCAAACACCTTGCCGTCGCGCAGCGACAGCCGGTCGGGCGTGTAGTGGAACAGCTGGTGGCCGCGCTGCTGCGCTTCCAGCGACAGCGCAAACGACGTGTCACCGGCAATCGAGACGGTTGAGACGTGGTCCATCTGGACGGCGATTTTCAGCTTCACGGCAGGTCTCCGGGCGTTCACCGACAGCGATATACGGAACTCGGCGCCTTCTGCCAATCGGTCAGCTTGTTATGGGGCCGCGCTTCGCTTGGCGCAGAGCCCAACGCGATGTGCCTTCAGCGGTCGAAGACCAGCTTGGAATAGCCGAGGAAGGAAAGCGCCATGGCAACCAGCGAGGCAACCGCAAGGGCCGCGAGCGGCGGCACCATCGGCAGCGCGAACAGCATGGCGCAATAGACGAGATAATTGACGACGCTGGTGGCGATGCCGACGCCGCCATAGCGTGCGCCCTCCCGCGCGATGCCCCGGCTGGAAGGCGAGAAGGTCAGATGGCGGTTGATCAGCCAGGTGACGGACAGCGCAAAACCGATCGAGATGATGCGAGCCGCGAATGGTCCGAGCGGCGTTGCCGCCAGCACCAGCCATAGCGCCGCCGCATCGGCGACGAAGCCAATACCGCCAGCGACAATGAAGCGGGCGAGGCGTCCCATTTCGACCCTAGGCGGCCCGCGAGGTCTTGCGCGGTTCGGCCTTCTTCAAGGTGGCGAGCGCGCTCGCGCGTTCGCGTTCGACGCGGCCGGAAGGCATCGACAGATAGAAGATGCGCTTCTGCTCGGCTCGGCCGCGCGACACCGAATCGAGGATCAGCCCGGTCACCGCCGCCAGCATCGACAGCAGCAGCAGGCCGACCGACAGCACCCAGGTCGGCATACGCGGCACGAGGCCGGTTTCGGCGAACTCGATCAGCACCGGCGTCATCAGGAACAAGCTCGATGCCAGGAAGAACACCGAAAAAGCGCCGAAGAAACGCAACGGCTGCGTCTCCTTCATCAGCATGGCGAACATCCACAGGATCTTGGCGCCGTCGCGAAAGGTCGACAACTTCGACGAGGAGCCTTGCGGCCGGCGGCCATAATCGAGCCCGATCTCGCTGACCGGCAGTTTGAGCTGCGAGGCGTGCACCGACATTTCGGTCTCGATCTCGAAGCCGCCCGAAACGGCCGGAAAGCTTTTGACAAAACGCCGGGTAAAGGCGCGGTAGCCGGAAAAGATATCGGTGAAGTCCGAGCCGAACAGCCGCTTATAAAGGCTGTTGAAGATGCGGTTGCCGAAGGCATGGCCTGTCCTGCCGGCATCGTCGGTGACGCCGCGCCTTGTACCGACCGCCATATCGGACCGCTCGGTCAGCAGCGTGTTGATCAATTGCGGCGCATCCTCCGGCGCATAGGTGCCGTCACCGTCGGCCATCAGATAGATATCGGCCTCGATGTCGGCGAACATGCGGCGCACGACATTGCCTTTGCCCTGGCGCGGCTCGCGCACCACGGTGGCGCCAGCCGCGCGGGCTCGGAGCGCCGTCAGGTCGCGCGAATTGTTGTCGTAGACATAGATCGCGGCGGAAGGCAGCGTTTCGCGAAAGCGCCGCACCACCTCGGCAATCGTCAGCTCCTCGTTGTAGCAAGGCAGCAGCACGGCGATGCTCGGCTCATGGCGCACTTCTTGTGGCATTTTCGTCTCCGGATGCCCTGTGAGGCCCCTGACCGCTCAAACGCCGGCCTCGCTCGGGCGGCTTTACTATTTATTGAAGCTGTTAAGGCTAGGTTTAAACCGCCCCGTATTCCTTCCAAAGGTCCTGATATGAGCACAGCCGACGATGGCGCCTCCATTTGGAGGTCCGATATCGCGCTGGCGCTGTTTGCCACGCTGATGGTGCTTGCCGTCAATGCCTTTGCCGGGTTCCCGGCACTGACCGATGCCGGCGGCGACAACGACAATCTGCTGCGCCTTGTCGAAGTTCGCGACATGCTGGCCGGCCAGGGCTGGTTCGATCTGCACCAGTACAGGATGGGCCTGGAAGGCGGTTTCGTCATGCACTGGTCGCGGCTGGTCGATGCACCAATCGCCGCGATCATCATGGCCGTATCGGCCCTGACCGGCAGCACGGCCTTTGCCGAAAATGTCGCACAAGTGCTGTGGCCGGCGCTGCTCTTCTGCCTGACCGTGTTTTTCACCGCCCGAGCCGCACGCAGCTTTGCCGGCGACAGCGCCGTGTTGCCTGCTGTCGTCGTCGCCGCCGCCGCACTGCATTTCATCGGCATCTTTTCGCCTGGCGCGCTCGACCACCATAATGTCCAGCTGATGCTGAGCATGGCCAGCCTGAGCCTGTTGCTTGAAGCGCCACTGCGCAGGCCGGCGGCAGTGCTTTGCGGCCTATGCGTCGGGTTGATGCTGGCTATCGGCATGGAAACCGTCCCTTACGTCGCTGCTATCGGCATCTGTGTCGCCGCGCTGTTCGCCCTCGGCGCCGATAGCGAAAGGTCAATTGCCAGGGATTTCGGCCTCGGGTTTGCCGGCGTCTCCGCTCTCGCCTTTGTCGCCACCATTCCGCCGTCTGCCTGGGGTCAGGCGCAATGCGACGCCTTCTCGACCGTGCAGTTCGTCGTCGCAGCGATTGCCGGAACCGGCCTTGCGGCGATAGCCTCGATCGAGCCCGCCGGCCGCACGTGCGGACGGCGTTTCGCCTCACTTGGCCTGCTTGCCCTGGCATTGGGCACTGTCGTCGTCTTTTTGTTCCCGCAATGCCTGGCAGCGCCCTATGCCAACCTCGATCCGCGCCTCAAGGAGCTATGGCTCGACCACATCGACGAGGCGCAGTCGCTGTTCAACCTGCTCGCCGACGATCCGGCCAGCGTGGCGGCGCGTTATGCCACGCCGCTGGTCGCGCTCGTTCTGATGGCGCTTCGCCTTGGCCGTGGCGGCTGGCGGCGGCAGGACAGCCTTGTCGGCGCGCTGCTTGTCGTGGCCTTCATCGTCAGCGCCTGGCAGGTGCGCGGTTCGACATTCTCGATCGCCTTTGCCGTCATCCCGCTTTCAGCCTGGATTGCCAAATGGCGTCAACGGGCCGAGGTCAGCCCCTCGCGCAGCGTGGCGCTGCGCATGGCCGCCGTCTGGCTGGTTTCGGTGAATGCGGTCTGGACTGGGGCTGCCGCGGCGACCTCGGTAGCCTTCGAAGACAGCAATACCGCGGCCGATAATGGCGATGGCGCCGATGTCGCTTGCCAGCGCATGGCCTCCTTCGCGGCGCTTGGCCGCCTGCCGGGCACCACCGTGCTGGCGATTTCCAATCTCGGATCGCCGATCCTGGCCTATTCCGGACATCGCGTCTTCGCCGGGCCTTATCATCGCAACGTCGCCGGGAACCTGCTGGCGCTCGATGCCTTCCTTGGGTCCGCTGCCGATGCCAAGGCGATCCTGGCGGATCATCAGGTCGGCCTCGTCGCGCTGTGCCCCGGCAGCGCCGAAAGCAAGCTCCTCGCCGCCAAGGCGCCGGCGGGTTTTCTTGCCGGGCTGATACGCGGCAGCGTGCCGGAATGGCTTGAGCCGGTTGCCGAGACCAGCGGAGCCGCCGTCGAATTGTACCGCGTCCGGCTGGGCAGCTGATCGATCGGCGGCCCGTGCGGCCTTTTGTCGGACATAAGTCTTGACAATCCACTCTTTCGCCCTTGCCCGCCCGACATGGCTGGATAGGATGCGCGCCGGCCAGACCGAGATCATTGGACCGGGAGAGAATTCATGATGCCATCGGCGCGCTTTGCCGACCTCGAAGGGGCTTCGGTGCTGATCACCGGCGGCGGCTCCGGCATTGGTGCTGCCTTGACCGAAGGTTTTGTTCGCCAGGGGCAAAGGTCGCCTTCATTGATATCGCCGACGGTCCGAGCCTGGCGCTGGCCGATCGCATCGAGAAGGAGCTCGGCCGGCGGCCGCTCTATCTCAAGACCGACATACGCGACATCGAGGCATTGCGGCTATCGGCCGCCAGAGCCGCCGAGGCGCATGGCGACGTGACCGTGCTGGTTAACAATGCCGCGCAGGATGACCGTCATGCCGTGGAGGACGTCACGGTGGAGTTCTGGGACAACAACCATGCCATCAACCTGCGCCCGCATTTCTTCAGCGCACAGGCGGTGGCGCCGGGCATGAAGCGGGCCGGCGGCGGCTCGATCATCAACTTCACCTCGACCTCGTTTCTCATCAACCATCCCGATATGCCGGCCTACACCGCCGCCAAGGCCGGCATCGTCGGTCTCACCAAGGGGCTTGCCGGCAAGCTCGGCGTCGATGGCATCCGCGTCAACGCGATCGCACCCGGCTGGGTGATCACCGAGCGGCAGAAGCAGCTCTGGGTCACCGAACAGGCGCTCGCCGCCCACGTTGCCAAGCAGTGCATCAAAGAGGTCATGCAGCCGGAAGACATTGTCGGCACTGTGCTGTTCCTGGCGTCCGATGCCTCACGCATGCTGACTGCGCAAATGCTGATCGTCGACGGGGGTTTCCTGTGATCTCAGCAGACAAGGCAGCTTCCGTCGCGGCCGTCGACTGGGGCACCACCCGTATGAGGGTCTGGCTGCTCGACGGCGCCGGCAAGGTTCTCGCCGAGCGGCGCGGCGATGACGGGCTGATCACCGCCCAGGCTAAAGGGTTTTCGTCCATTCTCGAAGGGCATCTGGCTGCCTTGGGCGCAGCCGAGGCGCTGCCGGTCATCATTTGCGGCATGGCAGGTTCCCGCCAGGGCTGGCTGGAGGCGCCCTATGTCACCGTGCCGGCGCCGATCGGCGCTATTCTCGCCGGCGCTGCCCGCATCCCCGGCCAGCGCCGCGACATCCGCATCGTGCCTGGCCTTGCCCAGCGCCTCGCTGACGCACCCGACGTCATGCGAGGCGAGGAAACGCAGCTTGCTGGCGCCGGTTTGCCGGCAAAGGGGCGACATCTTGTCTGCATGCCCGGCACGCATTCCAAATGGGTGCTGGTCGAAGACGGCGCCGTTGCCGGTTTCGGCACATGGCCGACCGGCGAGCTGTTTTCGGTGCTTGCCGCGCACTCGATCCTGCGCCATTCGCTGGGCGAGGCGCCGAAGCCGGTTGCCGCCGAAAATCCATTTTTCCGGGAGTGGTGCCTGAAGGCATTGGCCGAAGGCGGTGACATCGTTTCAAGACTGTTCTCGATCCGCGCCGCCAGCCTGCTGCAGGATCTGAAGCCCGAAGACGCCGCCGCCTGCCTGTCCGGCCTGCTGATCGGCGGCGAGATCGCTTCGGCAAATCGCCGTAATGGGGCAAATGCTGTGCCCGTTGTGCTGATCGCGTCGGGCGCACTCGGCACGCTCTACACCGAGGCACTCGGCCTTGCCGGGCTCGCGGTCAGGGTGGTCGACGCCGACGAGGCGGTGCGTGCCGGCCTTGCCGAAGCTGCGCGCGAAAATGGCATGATCGCCAAAAATGGAGTTGCCGCATGACCGAAACCGCACCTTTTCCGCAACTCAAGCGCGGACTGGTCGCCATCCTGCGCGGCCTGAAGCCAAGCGAGGCGGTGGCGATCGGCCAAGCGATCTTCGGCGCCGGCATAGAAGCAATCGAGGTGCCGCTCAACTCGCCCGAGCCTTTTGCCTCGATCGCCAGCATTGTCGAAGCGCTTCCTCCGACGGCGTTGGTCGGCGCCGGCACGGTGCTCAGCGCCGCCGATGTCGACGGCTTGCACAAGGTCGGCGGGCGGCTGCTGGTCAGTCCCAACATCGATACCGAGGTGATGGGTCGGGCCATGCAATACGGCATGGTGACGATGCCCGGCGTGTTCACGCCGACCGAGGCATTTCAAGCAATCCGACTCGGCGCCTCGGCACTGAAATTCTTTCCGGCGAGCGTGCTTGGCGCGGCAGGCATTTCGGCCATGCGCGCGGTGCTGCCGGCCAGTGTGCTGGTCGGTGCGGTCGGCGGCGTTTCGGATAAGGATTTTGCCGGCTACAAAGCGGCCGGCGTCACCATCTTCGGTCTTGGCTCCAGCCTGTTCAAGCCGAATATGAGCGTCGACGAAGTGGCAGCACGGGCAAAGGCTGCCGTCGTGGCCTGGGACGCGGCGTTTGGAGCGGCAGGATGAGCGAGACCATCGTTTCGGTTTTTTCCGACCATGTCTGCCAACTCGGCGAAGGGCCAAGCTATGACCCTGCCACCGACACGCTCTACTGGTTCGACATCGTCAACGGCCAGCTCCTGGAAAAGCGCCTGTCCGGCGGTGCCGTCAAAATCCACGAGCTCGGTCAGATGGCCAGCGCCATCGCCATCATCGACGACCGGCGCCAGCTGATCGCCACCGAGACCGGCCTGCATGTCCGCGACGTCGCGACCGGCAAGCTGACGCTGCACACGCCAATCGAGGCCGACAATACCGTCACCCGCTCGAACGATTCACGCGTTCACCCTTGCGGTGCCCTCTGGGTCGGCACCATGGGCAAGGGCGAGGAGAAGGCCGCCGGCTCGATCTACTGGTTCTTCAAGGGCGAGCTGCGCCGGCTCTATGCCGACGTCACGGTGCCCAATTCGATCTGCTTTTCCGAGGATGGGACGATCGCCTATTACACCGATACCAGCACCGGGCTGTTGATGCGCGTCGGCTGCGATCCGGCGACCGGCCTGCCGGTTGGCGAACCGAAGGTCTTCGTCGACCACCGTTCGGCCAAGGGCTATATCGATGGTTCGGTGCTCGACCGTGACGGCATATTGTGGAACGCTTGCTGGGGCGGCAGCGTCGTCGAAGCCTATGGACCCGACGGCAAGCTTGTCCGTTCGGTGGCGATGCCGGCGACGCAGCCGTCCTGTCCGGCTTTCGTCGGCAGGAATGCCGACCGGCTGGCGGTCACCTCCGCTTGGTCGGGCAAGAGCGAGAAGCAGCGCCTGCTCGACCCGCAAGCCGGCATGACATTTATGCTCGACATTCCAGTCAATGGCCGCCTTGAGCCACGCGTGCTGATTGGCTAGACCATGATCCCGAAAGTGGGAACCGCTTTCGGAAAAGATCATGGTCAAACAGGAAGATGGCGCCAGCACTGTCGTGCAGGCGTCCGGCCGACGTCGGTTCCGCGAAAGCCGAATGCATTCGCCGTGCGATGCTAGGCAATCGTGCTGCCGGGAAATCGTTCAATCATGTCAAGCCGCAAGCCGAAGCTGATCCTTATCTACGAGCCGGAAAAGGCCTGCTTCGATCGGCTGGTCGCCGATAACCACGTGCCAGAGCGTGCCGCCGAAATCGCCTCCTATCTGGCGCAATCGACCGACATCGCTGCTGAATTCGACGCACTTGCCGCCGCTTGCCAAAAGCGCGGCCTGTCGTTCGCACCGGTGGCGCTCGACGACGCCGCAAGCGTTCTCGCCGGCGAAGACCCGAAGACCACGCTTGTCTGGACGCAGACCGACGGCATCGCTTATTTCCGCGGCGCTGCCGCACCGGCTCTGGCACGGCTGAACGGCCTGAACACGATCGGCGCCGACGATGCGTTGTTCGCGCTCTGCCAGGACAAGTTCCGTTCCGGCGCCGTGCTCGGCGCGCTCGGCTTGCCGATGCCTCAGGCGGGCCTTGCCCGTGACGGCGCCTGGCTGGTCGCGCCACCAGCCTCGCCCGCCGGCTGGTTCGTCAAGCCGAACCGGCTCGGCGCCAAGATCGGTATCTGGCCGGATTCGCGCTCCCACGATCTCGGCCATGCGCTGGAGCTTAGCCGGCGCGTATTCGCCGCCTATCGCGATGATGTCATCGTCCAGCCCTATGTCGCCGGCCGCAACGTGCGTGCCAGCTTTCTCGGGCTGAAGCCGGATGCCGACGTCGAGGCGCTGGGCATCGCCTTTGTCGATTCGGGCGGCGATTTCCAGACCATGCAGGACAGCCTGGCGCTTTACGGCGATACCGGCGAAGCTGCGAAAGCCGCGGGAACATATACCGAGCCGGTGCTGCTGCCGGTCACGGGTAGCCAGCCTCGGGCTGATGCAAGGATCCGCAGCATCGCCGAAAGCCTGATGGTCGGGCTTGGCCTGCGCGATGTGTTTTCCATCGATTTCCGGGTCGAGGCCGACGACAGCGTCCACCTCATCGAGTTCGAGGTCTGCCCCGGCCTGCCATGCTTCGATTTCCGCAACTATTGCCGTTCGCAGTGGGGCCTGAGCCTCGCCGATGCGATGGCTGAAACTGCGATGAACCGCGTTCTCGCCTAAATCCCCTCGACCAAAACGATTTCGCCATCAGCCACCTTCTGGCGGATCGCGACGGCGCGCTGGTATTCGGGCGAGTGGTAGCAGTCATGCGCCGCCGCAAGCGACGGAAACTCGATGATCACGTTGCGGTCTCGGCCCGGCCCCTCGGCCTTTTCATGCGCGCCGCCGCGCGCCAGGAACTTGGCGTCGAAACGGTCGAAGGCCAGCTTGGCGGCGGCGACATAGCCTTTGTAGCCTTCCGCATCGCGCACATCGACGCGAGCGATCCAGTATCCCTTGGGCATGTTTTTTCTCCGAAATGGTTCTGGGGATGTTACGCGGAGCGCATTTCGTCAAGGATCGCTTCCGCTGCTGCCCGCCTGTCGGCCGCGCCGACGATCGGCCGGCCGACCACGAGGTGGCTGGAGCCGTTGCGGATTGCTTGCGCCGGCGTCACCACGCGTTTCTGGTCGCCGTGGTCGCTGCCCGCGGGCCGGATTCCCGGCGTCACGACCGCCAAATCGGGGCCGACGATGCGGCGCACCGCCTCCGCTTCTTCGGCCGAGCAGACGATGCCGCCCATGCCAGCATGCAGCGCCTGCTCGGAGCGCCTCAGCACCAGCGTATGCGGATCATATTCATAACCGGCGTCGATCACGTCCTGCTCGTCCATCGAGGTCAGCACGGTAACCCCGAGCAGGCAAAGATCGCTGCCCCTCGCGGCCTCGACCGCCGCCTTCATCGTCTTCGGATAGGCGTGGATGGTCAGCATGCTCATGCCCATCCTGACGATGTTTTCGACCCCCTTGGCCACGGTGTTGTCGATGTCGAGCAGCTTCATGTCGAGAAATATCTTGGTGCCGCCGCTGGCCAGCTCGCGGGCGAAGTCGAGCCCGCCGGCAAAGGCGAGCTGGTAACCGATCTTGTAGAAGGAGACGATCCCGTCGAGTTCGCGCACGGCATTCTCGGCTTCCTTCAGCGTCGGCAGGTCGAGGCCGACGATCAGCCTTTCCTGCATTGTACCGGCATGCGCGGCGTCCGGGATCATGCCTCGATCCGCGTCGACAGCATGCGCGAGGTTTCGATCAGCGTGCGGCATAAGTGCTCCATCGATTGGCGTAGTCTCTCGTCCCTGAAGTTGCCCTCGTCGTCGAAGGCGTTGCCACCCTCCGGCACCGAGCACTCCGGTGTCACCACCTCCATCCGGCAGCGCACCAGCACGGCGCGCAGATGGTTGATGCAGCGTATCCCGGCGAAGGGTCCGTTGGAAGACGAGCAGAGGCCGGCGACCTTGCCGGCAAGCGGCCGGAACGTCCGGCCGCCATCCTTGCGCAACTGGCTCACCCAGTCGATGGTGTTCTTGAGCAGCGGCGGAATGGAGCCGTTATATTCGGGCGTGGCGATCAGCAGCCCGTCATGGGCGGCGATCATCCGGCCGAGCTTCACGGCGTTTTCGGGAACGCCTTCTTCCTTTTCCAAATCCTGATCGAGGATCGGCAGCGGATAATCGGCGAGCGAGATGCGGGTCACCTCGGCGCCCTGCACGGCAAGTTCCTTCTGCGCCACGTCGGCGGTCCTGCCGCTATAGGCGCCGTTGCGCACCGAGCCGGCGAAGACGAGAATTTTCGGGATGGTCGGCATCGCAATCCCTTGCTGTGGCGGCAGCTATAGGCGATGCGTGGGACGAATCAATAGCCGAGATTGCGGCACGCATTTAGCGCTGGCCGCTTTGGCGACCGGCGCCAGCGGATAGGGGGGCCTCGTGGGATTGAAATATGTAGGCTACGGTCTTGTCGCTCTCGCGGTCGCTGTCGCCGCCGGCTACGCCGCCCTGGCACTTAGCCCGTGGCCTTCGGTCCTTCTGATCCGCTACGCCTTCCATAAGGATGCGGTGGCAAAGAACCGCGCGCTCGAAAAGCACGTGCCTGCCAATGTGAGCGAACTGCTCGACGAGCGCTATGGCGAGGACCCGGACGAGACCCTTGACGTTTTCTTTCCCGCCGAGGCTTCGGCCAAGGCATTGCCGACAGTCGTCTGGGTGCATGGCGGCGGCTTCGTTGCCGGAAACAAGGTCGACATCACGGCGTATATGAAAATCCTGGCCGGGCGGAGCTACGTCACTGTCTCGGTCGGCTATTCCGTCGCCCCTGGCGCCCGCTATCCGACGCCGGTCGTCCAGGCCAACAAGGCGCTTGCCTTCCTTTCCGGCAATGCCGGTCGCTACCACATCGACCGCAACAGGCTTTTTCTTGCCGGCGATTCCGCCGGCTCGCAGATCGTCGCTCAACTGGCTGCCACGATCAGCAATCCCGCCTATGCCGCCATGGTGGGCGTCGATCCGGCCATAGAGCGCGCGCAGCTGAAAGGCGTTGCACTGTTCTGCGGCATCTACGATCCAGCGATGATCTCGCCCGAAGGGCCGTTCGCCGGCTTCAACAGGACCGTCATGTGGTCGTATCTCGGTGTGAAGCGGCTGAACGATGACCCGCGCGTTGCCGAATTTTCCGTCAACCGGCACCTGACGCCGCAATTTCCGCCGGCATTCGTCTCCGCCGGCAATGCCGATCCGCTGGCGCCGCAGTCCCGTCTGATCGCGCAAGCGCTCACGGCGAAGGGCGTCGAGGTCGACACGCTGCTCTTTCCGGACGACTACAGTCCGGCCCTGCCGCATGAGTATCAGTTCGATCTCGACGGGAAGGCCGGAGAGCAGGCGTTCGAAAGGCTGACGGCATTCCTGGACCGATTGGCCAACCAGCCGCAATGACCGGCTTGCCGGCATCCAGACGTCTGGCGTGCGTTCAGCCGCGCCGGTAGATCCAAAGCTGCGTCGGCGGAATGTTGCGGATGACGAAATGGAAATGCTCGACCGTATAGTCGCCGCGGCCCGGCGGGATCGGCGACAGCGGTCCATAAGTCAGCTGCACGATCGGCCGGCCCGCCGGGATGCGGTCGAGCAGGCTCTCGACATAGGCGATGCGCTGGGCGACCGGGAAGTTGAGCAGCGGCACGCCCGATACCACCGAATCGAAGATCAGGTCGCGCTTGTCGCCAAGCGTCGCGTCGAGATTGAAGGCGTCGCCCTCGATGACGTTGACGCCTGGATAGAGCTGGCGCAGATGGCGCACGAAATCAGTGGAATATTCGACCGCGTAGAGATTTTCAGGCTTTATGCCCTGAGCGAGGATGGCGCGCGTGATGACGCCTGTGCCGGGCCCGACCTCGAGCACCGGCAGGCCGGATTTCGGATCGACGATCGAGGCCATCTTGCGCGCGGTGATGGAACTGGTCGGGACGATCGAACCGACCGCCTTCGGCTTGTCGATCCAGCCCTTGAAGAACTTCAGCTCGTCGTCGAACTTTTCCGCCAGCGTCTTTCGCAATCCGGGACCACGTGTCATCGAAAGTCCTCCTCAACGCTCCCTCGCATGCTACTTAGCAGCTACGAGGTGCAAGACAAGGCGAATCCCCGGATAAGGTGTTGATGACGCTCGGGAAGCGTTTTCCGGGGATCAGCGTCAGTGCTCGCCGAATGTTTCGAAAAAGTCCTTCATGCGGGCGAAAAAACCGCTCGACTGGGGCGAATTGTCCTTTGAGGAAAGCTGCTCGAATTCCTCCAGCAATTCGCGCTGGCGGCGCGAAAGGTTCTGTGGCGTCTCAACCACGGTCTGGATGTAGAGGTCGCCGATATTGGGCTGGCGCAGCACAGGCATGCCCTTGCCCTTGAGGCGGAACTGGCGACCGTTCTGGGTGCCTTCCGGCACCTTCACCTTCGTCTGGGTGCCGTCCAGCGTCGTCACCTCGAACGAGCCGCCAAGCGCTGCCGTCGTCATCGAGATCGGCACCTTGCAATAAAGATCGGCGCCGTCGCGCTGGAAGAACTCGTGCGGCTTGACCGCAAGGAAGATGTAGAGATCGCCCGACGGGCCGCCGCGCAAGCCGGCCTCGCCCTCATTGGCAAGCCGGATGCGGGTGCCGTCCTCGATCCCGGCGGGGATGTTGACCGACAGCGAGCGCTCCTCGGTGACGCGGCCCTGGCCGGCACATTTCGGGCATGGATCCTTGATGGTCTGGCCGCGCCCCTGGCATTGCGGGCAGGTGCGCTCGATCGAGAAGAAGCCTTGCGTGGCGCGCACCTTGCCGTGGCCGTTGCACATCGAGCAGGTGACGGGCTGGGTGCCGGGCTTGGCGCCGCTGCCCGAGCATTCCGAGCAGGAGATCGAGGCCGGCACACGGATCTGCGCGGTCTTGCCGGAAAATGCCTCTTCCAGCGTGATTTCCATATTGTAGCGCAGGTCGGCGCCGCGTTCGCGGCCGCCGGACGAGCGGCGCTGGCGCCCGCCCATCATATCGCCGAAAATGTCCTCGAAAATGTCGGCAAAGCCGCCGGCGCCAAAGCCTTGCGCCCCGCCATTCATGCCGCCGTGCTCGAAGGCGGCGTGGCCGAAGCGGTCGTAGGCGGCGCGCTTCTGCGGATCTTTCAGCGTCTCGTAGGCTTCGTTGATTTCCTTGAACTTGTGCTCGCAGGCATGGTCGCCTGGGTTGCGGTCGGGATGGAACTGCATGGCGAGCTTGCGGAAAGCGCTCTTGAGCTCCTTCTCGTCGGCGCCCTTTTGCACGCCCAGCGTTTCGTAGAAATCAGCTTTCATATTTTCCCGCAGTCCGGATATTCAACGTCTTGAAGCATTCCAACGTCTTGAAGCATCGTCGCGTCGTTTGCCGGCACGCTGTTCCGATTTAGGTGCGATGGAGCCGCGATGCCAGTGTCTACGAGGCTTTGTCCGCATTTTTTCGGCCGGCTCCGCGTTTTTCCGGCAAGGGTTGCAAAAAAGCCCGGCTGCGCGCCGGGCTTTTTCCTTACCTGTACCGTCAGGCGGTTCAGGCCGACTTCTTCTTCTCGTCGTCTTCGTCGATTTCCTCGAAATCGGCATCGACCACATCGCTGTCCTTGGCGGCCTCCGCCTTGGCGTCGGCCTCGGCGGCTTCCTTCTGCGAAGCCTCGTACATGGCCTGGCCGAGCTTCATCGAGACTTCGGCGAGCGTCTGCGTCTTGGCCTCGATCTCGGTCACATCGTCGCCTTCGGCAGCGGTCTTCAGCGCCGCGATCGCATCGGCAATCGCCGTGCGGTCGGTCTCCGAGACCTTATCGCCATAGTCCTTCAGCGACTTCTCCGAGGAATGCACCAGAGCCTCGGCCTGGTTGCGGGCCTCGACCAGCGCGCGCCGCTTCTTGTCGACTTCGGCATTGGCCTCGGCATCCTTGACCATCTTCTCGATGTCGGCATCCGAAAGGCCGCCAGACGCCTGGATGCGAATCTGGTGCTCCTTGCCGGTGCCCTTGTCCTTGGCCGAGACGTTGACGATGCCGTTGGCGTCGATGTCGAAGGTGACCTCGATCTGCGGCACGCCGCGCGGGGCAGGCGGGATACCGACCAGGTCGAACTGGCCGAGCGCCTTGTTGTCGGCGGCCATTTCACGCTCGCCCTGGAAGACGCGGATGGTCACCGCCGACTGCGAATCCTCGGCCGTCGAGAACACCTGGCTCTTCTTGGTCGGGATCGTCGTGTTGCGTTCGATCAGCCGCGTGAACACGCCGCCCAGCGTCTCGATGCCGAGCGACAGCGGCGTCACGTCGAGCAACAGCACGTCCTTGACGTCGCCCTGCAGCACGCCGGCCTGGATGGCGGCGCCAAGTGCGACGACCTCATCCGGGTTGACGCCCTTGTGCGGTTCCTTGCCGAAGAACTGCTTCACGATCTCCTGGATCTTGGGCATACGGGTCATGCCGCCGACCAGAACCACCTCGTCGATCTCCGCGGCCTTGAGGCCGGCATCCTTGAGCGCCGCCTTGCAGGGGTCGATGGTACGCTGGACGAGATCTTCGACCAGGCTTTCGAACTTCGCCCGTGTCAGCTTCAGCGTCAGGTGCTTGGGGCCGCTGGCATCGGCGGTGATGAAGGGCAGGTTGATCTCGGTCTGCGTGGTGGACGACAGCTCGATCTTGGCCTTTTCAGCCGCCTCCTTGAGGCGCTGCAGGGCGAGTTTGTCGTTCCGCAGGTCGATGCCCTGTTCTTTCTTGAACTCGGCCGCCAGATATTCGACCAGACGCATGTCGAAATCCTCGCCGCCGAGGAAGGTGTCGCCATTGGTCGACTTGACCTCGAACACGCCGTCGCCGATTTCGAGCACCGAGATGTCGAACGTGCCGCCGCCAAGGTCATAGACGGCAATCGTCTTGCCTTCCTTCTTGTCTAAGCCATAGGCAAGTGCGGCCGCCGTCGGCTCGTTGATGATGCGCAGCACTTCCAGGCCGGCGATCTTGCCTGCATCCTTGGTGGCCTGGCGCTGGGCGTCGTTGAAATAGGCCGGAACGGTGATGACCGCCTTCTCGACCTTTTCGCCGAGATAGGCTTCCGCCGTTTCCTTCATCTTCTGCAGGATCATCGCCGAGATCTGGCTGGGCGACTGGTTTTTGCCGCCGGCCTCGACCCAGGCATCGCCATTGTCGCCCTTGACGATCTTGTAGGGGACAAGCTTCTTGTCCTTCTCCGTCACCGGATCGTCATAGCGGCGGCCGATCAGGCGCTTGACCGCGAAGATGGTGTTTTCAGGATTGGTGACCGCCTGGCGCTTGGCCGGCTGGCCGACGAGGCGCTCGCCGTCGCTGTTGATGGCGACGATGGAGGGGGTCGTGCGCGCGCCTTCCGCATTCTCGATGACCTTGGATTCCTTGCCGTCCATGATGGCGACACAGGAGTTGGTTGTTCCCAGATCGATACCGATTACTTTTGCCATTTTTCTAATCTCTCCGCTAAGCAGGCTCTCAGGACCCGTACAGGCGTTCCGACGAAAGCCCCTGTTCACAAGAAATTCCGCTCCGGCAACCGGCATTCGGCGCTGGACGGCTTGGCGGGTATATAAGAACAGGCTGCGTCACGCGCAAGCATTCTGCGCAAGGCGTTCACCATTCATCGCGGTTGATCGGATTCGGGACCGGCAGGCCCCGTGTTCCTCGGCCACGATATCTCGAATCCAGCCGGTTTAGCCCGACCAATGAACCTTTCCGCCTCAGCCTGCGACTGACGCTCAGGTGCCGCGTGGTGCGGCCCGGAAAGGAAAGCCCAATGACCACAAACCCAGAGGCTCCATGGTCTCCGGGAACAGCAGGAGCTCAGCGCGACCATCGCCTTCGGGACCGGGTCGATGCGCTGGGCTTTCCGCTGGTTCCGTTGACCCTGCGCAGACGCAGGCGTATCATGACGTTGAGGAAAGCAGACAATTCGATCAGGGATGAACGTGCCGGAACGCCGCGCCTTGCCCTGATTTGCGCGCCGAGACCGGATGTTTCTCCCGTGACCTGCGGGGGGAGATCCATGTCGTGCGACCACGGCGCGTTCGCGCGCTCCTATGCCGGCCGTCTGCGCCGTGTCATCCAGGCAACCAGCGCATTATTGCCCTTGGCGCTTATCGCCGGGCTTTGGGCCAGCTTCTGGCTTGGCGGCTCGGCCCAGGCGCAGGAAACCCAGATCATCTATCCGGGCTCGATGGCAGTGACCGGGTTTTCCGGCACCATCATCCCCAATTTCGAGGACGGGCTGCCGCCGGGCGTCGATCCGGTCGACGAAACCTTCATCGACACGGCGCGCGCAACCTTGCGCGTTTTCGACGTTTCAAGGCTGGATGGGCCGGCCTCGGGCCAATTGGTCTTCACCCCGCCACCCTTCGAGGTCACGGCCGAGCAAATCGGCCAGGTGTTCGGCATCGCCTATGACGACGGCGTGCGCGACGGCGTTCCCTCCGCCATTCCAAACCTCTATGCCGGCGCCACGTCGCTGCACGGCATCCGCATCGTCACGCCAGACGGCGACGCCGACGGCCGGCCGGAGCGGCAACGCCGCGGCATGGCTGACGCGGTCTTCATGGACGGCCAGTTCGGCACCGAAAACGGCGGCGGCCCCGGAACGATCTGGAAGATCGACGGCATCACCGGCGCCGTCTCGAAATTCGCCGATATCGACGCCGATAGCGGTCCCGGCATCGGCGACGTCGCTTTCGACAATATCCACCGCCAGTTCTTCGCCAGCGATCTCGACACCGGCCTCATCCACCGCATCGACGCCAATGGCGCGTTGGTCGATACATTCGATCACGGCGTTGCCGGACGCCCGGCACACGGGCTTGCCGCCCTTGCCGACGACGGCTCTGTGATGGACATCCATGGTGCTGCCTTCGACAGCGAGGACCCCGACAGCTGGGGCTATACGCAGGACGAGCGCTGCGTCTGGTCGGTCGCCTATCGTGGCGGCCGGCTCTATTATTCGGTCGGCGAAAAGGCGGAAATCTGGTCGGTGGGCATTGCCGGCGACGGCAGCTTCGCCGGCGACCCGCGCCGGGAACTGACAGTCAAGGCCGACAAGGATTACGCGGTCACCGACATCGCCTTTGACAACAAGGGCTTCATGTATCTGGCCCAGCGCGGCCAGGTGGAGAACCGCTACGACTACAGCCAGTTCGCCGATTCCGGCAAGGGTGAGGTCATCCGCTACTGGCGCGAAAACCCGGACGATCCGGCGACTGAATTGGTCTGGGTGGAAGTGCCGCAGGAATATGCGGTCGGCTTCCCGCAAGACAACCGGCAGTCGGCCGGCGGCCTCGACCTGCAATATGGCTACGATGCCCAAGGCAATCTCGACACCGGTGTCTGCACCGACACGCTGGTCGATACCGGCGACAAATTGCGCGACAACCCGGAGTTCGCCGAACAGCTCGCAGCCGGCGGGCCGCTTGCCGTGCACGGCGTGCAGGTCACGCCGACGGCGCTGGTCAAGCCGGCCAACGTGCCGCCTTTCGGCTCGTGGTTCGTCGATTTCGACAATTATTTCGAAGACCCGGAAGTCGAAGGCCATGTCGGCGACGTCGAGGTCTGGCGCCCCTGCGAAGGTCGCGCCGGCTATTACGAGCAGGTGCCGGGCGACTATCTGCCACCTTTCTATCCACCGGACTTCCCGCCCCCCGGGAACTTGCCTCCCTGTATCGATGTCGAGGACGTCGAGTATTTCTGCACGCCCTCGGGCCTCGAAGCCGATCTCTATCTCCATGACCATGCCGGCTTTGGCGGCGATTCGATCAAGGCTCTGTCCAGGACGCCTGGCGTCGGCGTGACATCACCCCTGTCGCATGCTCCCGGCGCGCCATACACGATCGGCATCACCGGCCATTATCCTGGCGAAAGGGTCGATGTCGGGCTCTGCTTCTACAAGCAGTCCGACCGCGACAAGGGTGGCTACTACCCTTGCTGCAAGATGACCTTGCCGCTCAGAACCCCAGCCGTCAGCTGCGAGCCGTGAGGAGGGGAAGATGAGCAATCTTGCACTTTTCCCGCTCGCCCCGAGCAGTGAGTCAACCGGCAATCAACCAATCGTCATGGAGACCATCATGAAACCCCTGTCACTCGCCAGGCGCGGCGCGCGCTGGCTGATGGCGGCCGGTATCGCGGTCGCCATGCTAGGCCCGCTGCAAGGCTTCGCCGAAGACCTTGCTCCGGCCAAGACCAAGCCTGCCGATGCGGGCATCCACACGGTCATTCCGGATCCCAAGCTCGATTTCGACAATCCTCGCATCGTCAATCCGGAGCCGGGCCGGATCGTGCCCTTCTTCACCAAGAAAGGCACCCAGAGAGGCTGCGACTATGTCGTATACTCGCTGAGCTTTGGCTTGCGCGGCAATCCGCAAGGTTTTGCCAGCCCGGGCCTCGCGGCCATGCTGAAAAAGGTCAGGCTCGATTTCAGGGACCAGCTCCCGCATGGCCTGCGGATCGTCGGCGTGCATGTGACCGGCGACGGCACCGATGCGTCCGGCGGACCGCTGCCCGGCGCTGCGATCAGCAGTTCGGCTGATCCCAACGATACGGCGACGGTTTCCGATTTCCGGATTTCCGCCGGCGATCTCGACGGCATCGGCGCTCCGAACGAGCGCGTCATCACCTTCCAGATCACCGCCAAGATCGACCATACGGCGTTTCCGTCGCCGGCGATCGTCGACAATCAGGGCGTGATCAAGGTGAGCCGCGAACGCGGCGCCGGCGTCGAAATCCCGTCGCAGGACCCGGGCAAGCCGGACGACGGCAACTATCTCACGGGTGCAAAGACCTCGATCAAGATCGACGTCACCAAATGCAACCCGCCGCCTCCACCTCCCGGCGATCGGGAATGCTTCAAGGTGGAGCGAGGCACGGTCGATTGCGTCCCCGGCGGCGGCGCCTTCATCTACCACATGCCGGTCGGCCCTGAGATGGGTGGCAAATGGGTGCAGCTTTCGACGACGACACCCGGCATCACCATCATCCCCGACACGCAGCTGGTGCCGGCGGGCGGCGGTGTGCTCAATTGGAAGATCGTTGGTGCATCACCTGGCGACGTCATCCACATCATCGTCACCGGCATCGAAACCTATGCCGGCCCGAAGGAGGGCTGGGGCCTGTGCTGCACACAAACGATCGATATCGTCATCCCGCGAGACCAGAGGTGCCCGCCGAAGGACAAGGAACCAGATCTGAAGGTCGAAAAGCGCGCCGACGTGCAACGTTGCACTATGGGCGGCGGCTGCGACTTCATCATCAGGGTCACCAATGTCGGCGATGCGCCCTACCACGGCAAGATCGTGCTCGACGAAGTCACCCTGCCAGCCGGCTCCACCCTCGATTCAGGGCCGAACCCGCCCTGGGTCTGCGCGCCTGGAATCACCCCGATGACATGCACTCATCCGGTGACCACGCTCAATCTTGGTGCCTCAGTCGACCTCAAACTCGGCTTCAAGCCGGCCGCAGGCTGGCAAGGCAGCGTCTTGCGCAACTGCGCAACTTATAATTACGGGGCCAGCGGCAAGCCGCTTTTCGGCAGCCAGCAAAACGACCGCGGCTGTGCTTCGATCCCGATCTGCCGGCGTGGCGATCGTGACCGCGATTGCCGGCCACCGGTGGAGAAGAAGGTCGACCTGATCCTGAAGAAGCGCGCCCGCACCGAACTCTGTTCGGCCGATGGCGTCTGCACCTTCGTGATCGACATCATCAACAATGGCAGTGTCCCCTATAACGGGCCGCTGACGGTCGTCGATACCTATCCGGGCGGCGCGCCGGCATCCTCGACCTTCGGCCCGACGCCGCCATGGACATGCGGACCGAACGGTCCCGGCAAGTTCCGCTGCGACAATGCCGGCATCGCGCTTATGCCGGGCGCCTCGACGCCGATCTTCGTCAGGGCGGTGATGCCGGCCAACTACCGGCCGGATATCGTCGAGAACTGCGCCGAGGTGAAGGCTATTCCCGGTGAGAACGACATCGTCAACAACAGGGCCTGCGCCAAGGAACGCATCCGTCATCCGAATGGCGGCCAGCCGGCCCTGCGCATCACCAAGGTGTGCAATGGCTCGCTGGCCGGTGCTGCGGTCGTTTCCTGCCGCATTACCGTCATCAGCCTGGGCGCCACTGCCCCGACCGGTCCGGTGCGGGTCAATGACGCCGCGACGCTGATAGCCGGTGGAACGCCGGTCCAGATCCAGACCGTCACTCCCGACGGTGCGGACTGGGCTTGCGGACCGGTTCCGGCCAATGCGCTGTCGTGCCAGATTCCCGGCGCCGCTATGACGTCTGGAACCAGCCGCCATTTCGACGTGACAGTTGCTGCGAACGGCGAATTCGAGAACTGCGCACGCGGCTCCTACGGCCCGGCTCCGGGAGACGATATCGTCTATCCGATCGGCCAGGCCTGCGCCAAGGGCGGCGCCGCCTCGACCATCCGCGTCGAGAAGACCGGCGACGCCGAGTGCAAGCCCGGCCAGTCCTGCTCGTTCGAGATCACCATCACGAACGATGGGACGAGCTCCTTCTCCGGTCCGGTTCGCATCGGCGATGCGATCGGCGTCGAAGGCCGCGGCCGGCTGGAGGGCATTGCGATCACCTCGATCGATCCGCCCTTCGGCTGCTCGCCAGAGCCGGCAACCTTGCCTCTGTCCTGCATCGCCCAACTGACGCTCGGCGCCGGGGAAAGCCACGTGCACAATGTGACCGTGATCATTCCCGACGATGGCCGTCTGGCCAGTCTGCAAGGCACTGTCAACGGCCAGAACTGCGTCGGCGTGCTGTCTCCGAACACGCCGGTGCAAGGCGGTGGCGACGTGTTGTCCCGCGGTGCGGCCAACGTGCAGGGCGATCGCGGCAAGGCCTATGCCTGCCATCCCTTCATCATCACGCATGAGGTGAAGAAGGAGTGTTCGCAAGGCTTCGTCATGAACGACGCTGGCAACTGCGTCTGCCCGCCAGGCACGACCTTCCGCAACGGCCAGTGCTCGTCGGGCGGCGGTACGGTCATCGTGCCGAAGCCGAAGCCTTGTGTCCTGCTCAAGGGCCAGATCCGTACCGAGGACGGACGCTGCGTCTGCCCGCGCGGAACCGAGCTGGAGAACGGCGCTTGCGTTGGGAACAAGCCGAAACCCGAGCAGTGCACCATTCGTGGCCAGATCCACAACGCTGCTGGCGATTGCGTCTGCCCGAGGGACACGGAAGTCAGGGGCAATGCCTGTCGGCCAATCCAGCCAAAGCCCGAGCAGTGCAGCATCCGCGGTCAGATCCACGACGCCGGAGGCGATTGCGTCTGCCCGAGGGGCACGGAAGTCAGGGGCAATGTCTGCCGGCCAATTCAGCCAAAGCCCGAGCAGTGCGCGATCCGCGGTCAGATCCACAACGCCGATGGCGATTGTGTCTGCCCGAAAGGTGCGGAAGTGCAAGGCAATGCCTGCCGGCGCAAGAAGCCAGTTGTGGTGGAGTGCCCGATACCTGGCCAGATCCACAACAAGCGCGGCGCCTGTGTCTGCCCGCGTGGGACCGAGCTGCGCGACGGCGCCTGCCGCAAACCACGGCTGGAATGCGCACCGGGCGCGCGGCCGATCAACGGCCAGTGCCAGCCGATCATCAAGCGGCGCTGCCCGGTCGGGACGGTCGGACGATATCCGGACTGCGTCCCGATCCGCCGGAAATCGACGCTTGAGCCGAACCTGCTGCTGAATCCGAATGTTCTTCAGCAAGTCGTTCCACGGCGCAAGCCGCAGCCGGAGCAATAGGATACGGGGCGCGGAACTTCAAACAGTGACCGTGCTCGTCACCCAACACCCCGCCGGAGCGATCCGGCGGGGTTTTTTCTTCAGCGGCAGATGAGAAGGCAGCGCAAACCTGAAGCCGTTGCGTCGACGGGAGGACAAACCGGCTTCCACTTTCCGGACTCATGGTCTAGGCAGTCGATACAGACAGAGGGTCCGTAAACCGGGGCGTTCGGGAAGGCCGCATCATGAGCAAAAAAACCCTGATCGCGCCATCGGTGCTGGCGTCGGATTTCTCGAAGCTCGGCGACGAGGTCGAGGCGGTGGTGGCCGCCGGCGCCGACTGGATCCATCTCGACGTCATGGACGGGCATTTCGTCCCCAACATCACCTTCGGCCCGCCGGTAATCAAGGCGATCCGCAAACGCACCAAGGCGTTTTTCGACTGCCATCTGATGATCGCACCGGCCGATCCCTATCTGGAGGCCTTCGCCGAAGCCGGCTGCGACGGCATCACGGTGCACGCCGAAGCCGGGCCGCATCTCGACCGCTCGCTGCAGACGATCAGGAGCCTCGGCAAGAAGGCCGGCGTTTCGCTCAACCCGGCGACGCCGGAAACGATGATCGAATATGTGCTCGACCGGCTCGACCTGATCCTGATCATGACCGTCAATCCGGGCTTCGGCGGCCAGGCCTTCATTCCCGCGATCGTCGACAAGGTGAGGCGGGTGCAGGCGCTGATCGGTGACAGGCCGATCCGGATCGAGATCGACGGCGGCATCTCGCCCGAAACTGCGCCCTTGGTCACCGCGGCCGGCGCCAGCGTGCTGGTCGCCGGTGCGGCCATCTTCAAGGGCGGCAGCGTCGAAGCCTACCGGGCAAACATCGAGGCAATCAGGGGAGCGGCGGACAAGGCGGCCGGCTGACCGCCGCCGTCCGGCCGGAGACAGCCGCTCGGGGGGACTTATGAGCAACCATCTGTTCGATGCTTTCCGTGCCCGGATGCCCGCGCCAGAACGCCTTTTTATGGAGACGGAGGACGGCCGCTCGGTCAGCTATGGCGATGTGCTGGCACGCTCCGCACAACTGGCGCATGCGCTGTCACAGCTGGGCGTCGAAGCCGGCGACCGCGTCGCCGTTCAGGTCGAGAAGAGCCCCGAGGCCATTTTCCTCTATCTCGCCTGTCTGCGTGCCGGCGCGATCTTCCTTCCGCTCAATACCGCCTACACGCTGACCGAGCTCGACTATTTCTTCCGCGATGCCGAGCCGCGCCTGGTCGTCTGCGACCCGGCGCGAGCGGCCGAAATCGGCGCCTTGGCGCAGGCCTCGGGCGCCGCGGTCGCGACACTCGGCAGCAAGGGCGAGGGGTCGTTGACCGATCGCGCCTCTGAGGAGGCCGTGGACTTCCACGATGCGGCGCGCGGACCGGACGATCTTGCCGCGATCCTCTACACGTCCGGCACCACCGGCCGTTCGAAAGGCGCCATGCTCAGCCACGAGAATCTCGCCTCGAATGCGCGGGTGCTCGTCGACCACTGGCGCTTCACCCCGGAAGACGTGCTGATCCATGCGCTGCCGATTTTCCACACGCATGGCCTTTTCGTCGCCATCAATGTCGTCCTGATGGCCGGTGCATCGATGCTGTTCGAAACCAGATTCGACCCGGCCCGCATCGTCTCGCTACTGCCGCGCGCCACCGCGCTGATGGGCGTGCCGACCTTCTACGTCCGCCTGCTGCAGCAGGACGGCCTGAACCGGCAAGCGGCGAAAAACATCCGCCTGTTCGTTTCCGGCTCTGCGCCGCTTTTGGCCGAGACGCACAAGGCTTGGCGCGAGCGCACCGGCCACGCCATCCTCGAGCGCTACGGCATGACCGAGACCAACATGAACACGTCGAACCCCTATGAGGGCGAGCGGCGTGCCGGCACGGTCGGCTTTCCCTTGCCCGGCGTCTGCCTGCGCATCACCGATCCCGACGGTGGTGAAACACTTGCCCAGGGCGAGATCGGTATGATCGAGGTCAAGGGCCCGAATGTCTTTTCCGGCTACTGGTGCATGCCGGAAAAGACCAGAGCGGAATTCCGTGACGACGGTTTCTTCATCACCGGCGATCTCGGCCTGATCGATGCCGACGGCTATGTCCACATCGTCGGCCGTGGCAAGGACCTGATCATTTCCGGCGGCTACAACATCTATCCGAAGGAGGTGGAGAGCGAGATCGACGCTCTTGCCGGTGTCGCCGAAAGCGCTGTCATCGGCGTTGCCCATCCGGATTTCGGCGAGGGTGTCACGGCGGTCGTGGTGCGGACGCCGGGCTCGACCATCAGCGCCGCCGAGATCGTCGAGGCCATCGCCGGACGCCTCGCCAAGTACAAACATCCGAAACGGGTGATCTTCGTCGACGAACTGCCGCGCAACACCATGGGCAAGGTGCAGAAGAACCTGCTGCGCGACGCTTACAAGGCCCTCTATACGTCCAAAGCCGGCTAAGCCTGAGGGATAGCGTTGGCTGTAAAAACCTTGGCGCCGTCGATCCAGACGTTTTTCACGTCCAGATCGTCCGACAGCGAAACGATGTCGGCGGCGGTGCCCTTGGCGAAGCGCCCGAGCCGATGCGACTGGCCGATCGCCTGCGCCGGATAGAGCGAGGCCATGCGCAAGGCTTCGTCGAGGTCGAGGCCGACGACACGGTGCACGAAGCGCACCGCGGAAATCATGTCGAGATCCGCGCCAGCCAGCGTGCCGTCGGCAAGTGTCAGCCTGCCATCCTTGCGGTGGATCGTGCGGCCGTTCAGCATGAACGAGGTCATGTCGGTGCCGATCGTCGCCATGGCGTCGGTGACGAGCAGGATCCTGCCCGGCCCCTGCTTGGCGCGCAAAGCGATGGCCATGGTGGCCGGATCGACATGGATGCCGTCGGCGATGACGCCGGCATAGAATGTGCCGGTATCGATGGCGGCGCCCGCCAGCCCCGGCTCGCGATTGCCGATCTGGCTCATTGCATTGAACAGATGTGTGACCACCGTTGCGCCGGCCTCGGCAAAGGCGCGAGCCGTGGCATAGCCGGTATCGGAATGGCCAATGCTGACGATGACGCCGGCCTTGCTGAGCGCCGACACCTGGTCGGGCGCAACGGATTCGGGCGCCACTGTCGTCAGCAGCACCGGCAGGTTTTTCCGCGCGGCGATCAGCATCGCCTGGTCGGCATCGGTCATTGGCCGGATCAGGGCCGGGTCATGTGCGCCCTTACGGGCGATCGACAGATGCGGGCCTTCGAGATGCAGGCCCAGGAAACCCGGCACCTTTTGCCGTGCGGCCTCTGCTCCGGCGGCAACCGCCGCGGCGGTGATCTCGGACGTGTCGGTGATCAGCGTCGGCAACAGTGCCGTCGTGCCGAAGGGCGCGTGTGCCCGGCAGATGGTCTGGATGGAGGCGACATCCGGATGGTCGTTGAGCATGACGCCGCCGCCGCCATTGACTTGCAGGTCGACGAAGCCCGGCACCAGCATGCCGCCGCCGGTCTCGATACGCGCAACACCGGATGGAACGGCGCCGGCGGGAACGATGGCCTCGACGAGGCCGGCGCGTACGACAAGGGCCGCATTGTCGTGCCAGTCGTCGCCATCGAATATCCGGGCGCCGGTCAGGGCAAAACGGTCGCTCATAGGGTTTCCGTCACCTTGCGCAGATTGGGCGGCGTGTCCGGGTCGAGGCCGCGATGGCGGGCAAAAGCCTCGACGAAGCCGTAGAACGACACGATCAGCGTCAGCGGATCGGTCAGCGGATGGCCGGTGGCGACATGCGGCAGAGGCTGCGCCCTCTTTGCCTTGTCCGAAGTCACAAAGACGGCGGCGCCCTTGCCGGCCAGGCTGTCCGCGGCTTCGGCCACCGACGGTTCGGATGCATCGCGGGCGGCGAGTGCCAGCACCGGGAAGCCGGGACCGACCAGCGCCAGCGGGCCATGCATGACCTCGGCCGCACTATAGGCCTCGGCATGCATGGCGCAGGTTTCCTTGAATTTCAGTGCCGCCTCGTTGGCGATCGCCGCCGACGGGCCACGGCCAAGGATGAACAGCGATTTCGGCGTCTCAAGCGCCCCGGCCAGCGCCATCCAGTCGCAAGCGATCGCCTTGCGAAAATGTTCCGGCAGGCGAGCGAGTGCTGCCAGAAGTTTGTCATCGCCGGTGCAATGCGCCATCAAGGCGAGCCCGGCGACCGCCGAATTGACGAACGTCTTCGTCGCCGCGACGCTGCGCTCCGGTCCGGCCAGGATATCGATCGCGTAGTCGCAGGCGCGTGCCAGCGGCGAATCGGCGGTGTTGGTGACGGCGACGGTCAGCGAACCGCCGGCTCTCGCCGCTTGCGCCATCGCAACGATGTCCGGGCTCTTGCCGGATTGCGAGATCGCCAGGCAGGCCGAGCCGCCCAGTTTCAATTTCGCGCGGTAGATCGAGGCGATCGACGGGCCGACCGATGCAACCGCCAGGCCGGCGGTCAGCTCCACGGCATATTTCATGAAGGTCGCGGCATGGTCCGACGAACCGCGCGCCACGGTGACGACGAAATTCGGGTCTCGCTCGCGAATGCCGCGCCCGGCCTCGGTCAGCATCGCTGCCGAGCCATCGAGCAGGCGTGCGGTGGCCTCCGGGATCTCCTCGATCTCGCGCCGCATATGGGTCGTTGTTGCGCTCATGGCCGGCCCTCTTCGCCCGGCCCGCTCAGCCGGAGTTCGGCGACGAAATCATAGGCGTCGCCCCTGTAGATGGAGCGGGTGAACTCGATCACCTTACCGCTCGCCAGATAGGAGATACGCTCGATGTGCAGGCCGGCAATGCCCGGCGGCACTTCCAGCAGATGCGCGTCGCTATCGCCAAGATTGGTGGCGGAAATCCGCTGCACCGCCCGCACCGGCCTGTTGCCGGTCTTGTCCAGCGCCGCGTAGAGCGATGAACCGATCGCCGCCGGATCGGGCAGCACGCTTGTCGATAGTGAGGCGCGCTCGATCGCCAGCGGCGTGTCGTTGGCGATGCGCAGGCGCGCCACACGAGCCACCAATTCGTTCGACGCCAGGCCAAGCACCATCATCTCGTCGGGCGACGGCGGATAGAGGCCGCGGTCGAGCCAGGCCGAACGCACCGCCATGCCGCGCCGCGCCATGTCCTCGGTAAACGAGGTCAGCATCGACAGCGACTGCTCGACGCGCTCCATGCGCGGCGCAACGAAGGTACCGGAACCATGGCGCTGGACGAGGATGCCGCCCTTGACCAGGTCCTGTACCGCCTTGCGCACGGTGACGCGCGAAATGTCGGCCTTGCTGGCGATATCGCGCTCGGAAGGCAGCGCATCGCCCGGTCCGATCAGCCCGCGTTTGACCGCGTCCTCGATGCTCTTCCTCAGCTGCAGATAGAGCGGCGCGCCGCTTTGCGACGACTGTTTCAGCGCCGCGAAAATCTGGTCGGCGGCGTCGCTCATCGCGCTGCCTCCGCCGTGTCCGCGAAAATCCGAACCGCCATCTGCACCGCGCCGCCCAGCGCATCGTCGAGCGGCGGCTTCAGCAACGCCCGGTAGCGCGCCGACAGGCGCGGCGCATAGAGCGGCGCCAGCCCGCCGAGCAGGCAGAGCGGATCGTCGCCACCGAGGTCGAGCACGCCAAGCGCTGCCTCGACATCGGCGACAGCCTTGTCGAGGATCCAGATGGCGACGACGTCGCCCCTTTCGGCATGTTCGAACACCTTGGGCGCGAAGCCGCCGAAGTCGCCGGGCTTGGCATTGGTGGTGAATTCGACCACATCCTCGGGATTGTTGCGGAAGATGGCGAGCATGGCCTCTGTCAGCGGCGATCCTTCGCGGATGCCGTCATAGGCGAGCAGCGTCTGTTCGAGCAGGTCACGGCCGATGCGGGCGCCGCTGCCCTGGTCGCCGACCTGGAAACCCCAGCCGCCGATGGCGCGCGACTTGCCTTGTCTGCGCGCCATATAGGCGGTGCCGGTGCCGAGGATGGCCATGGCGCCGTCACCGGAGCCGACCGCGCCTTCCAGCGCAATCTCGGCGTCGGTCTCGACGCGGCTGATGCGGAACGGCAGGATCGCTTCGAGCTGCTGCCTGTAGGTGCCGACATTGGCGCCGGCTAGGCCGAGAATGGCCGGAGTTTGCGGGATTAGTGCGGGATCCTTGCCTGCGGCGACAAAGGCCTGCTGCGCTGCGTCGACGATGTTCGTCCTGGCGCCGGTGAGATCGGTGCGGATGTTGGCGGCGCCGCTTTTGGCACGGCCGAGGACGGTGCCGTCGGCCGTTGCAAGGGCCGCCCTGCAGCTGGTGCCGCCGCCATCGATTCCGAGCACGAATTTCACGCGATTTCTCCTCCGGGCGGATAATACCAATAAAATACCAATAGCCAAGGATTAATTTCCATTTCAAAAATGTTAAGGCGTAATTTGTTGGAAAATCAGCCGATTTTGTCCGAAGGCCTGCCCCGCGCAAGGATTTCATTAATGCGTGTGGACAAGTGGTATTTTTTTGGTATTGTTTTCTGGATTGGAGGAAAGCGGATGGCCGAAACGCGCACCGAAGCGCTTCACCAGAATGCCGAGGGCCTGGATATCCAGGCCCCGGAGGCTATCCTTTCCTCTTTGGCCAATGCGCAGATCGAGGCCGCCAAGGCCGTGCACGGCGCCATTGCCGCCATTGCCGCCGCAGCCGAAATCATCGCCGACCGGCTGAAAAGCGGCGGCAAACTCGCTTATGCGGCGGCAGGCAGTTCAGGCCTGATGGCGTTGGCCGATGCGCTGGAGCTGCCGGGCACTTTCGGCATCCAGCGCGAGCGCATCGCCATCCTGATCGCCGGCGGCGATGACGCCTTCAACACACTGGCCGGCGGGCCGGAGGACGATACCGACGAAGCCTCGGCTGCGGTCGTCGCCGCCGGCATCGGCAAGGGCGACTGCCTGATCGCCGTCTCGGCCAGCGGCTCGACGCCCTATGCGGTGCGGGCGATCGGGGAAGCCGGGCGCCGAGGTGCGGCGACCATCGCCATCGCCAACAACAGGGATGCGCCGCTGCTGCGGCTGGCCAACATCGCCATCCTGCTCGAAACGCCGCCGGAACTGATAGCCGGCTCGACGCGCATGGGCGCCGGCACCGCCCAGAAGATTGCGCTCAACATGCTGTCGACGCTCGCCGCCATCCATCTCGGCCATGTGCATGATGGCTACATGGTCAACCTCATGGCCGACAACATCAAGCTGCGCGATCGCGCCGCACGCATCGTCGCCGCCATCAGCGGGCGCGACAAGGACGAGGCGGCGCGCCTGCTCGAAAAGAGCGGCGGCGTCGTCAAGACCGCCATTCTGCTCGCCGCCGGCGCCGCCAGCGCCGATGCGGCCGAGAAGATACTGGAAGGGACCGGCCACAAGCTGCGGCCGGCGCTTTCCGCGATCGAGGGGAGCAAGGGGCGCAATGCCTCTGTTCTCATCAAAACCGAACCTGAAAAAGGTCAACAGGGAGACTGAGCATGACAACGAAGCTACTGACGGCACTTCTTCTCGGCACCAGCATTCTCGGCTCCGCCGGGGTGGCTTATGCCGACGTAACGCTCAACATCGAAAGCTGGCGCGGCGACGACCTTGCCATCTGGAAGGACAAGTTGATCCCGGCCTTCGAGGCCAAGAACCCGGGCATCAAGGTGGTGTTCGCGCCATCGGCGCCGACCGAATATGACGCGGCCCTCGGCGCCAAGCTCGCCGCCGGCTCTGCCGGCGACCTGATCACCTGCCGCCCGTTCGACAAATCGCTGGAGCTCTTCAAGAAGGGCAACCTGGCCGATATCTCGACGCTGCCCGGCATGGAGAACTTCTCCGACGTCGCCAAGGCCGCCTGGCAGACCGACGACGGCAAGTCGAGCTTCTGCGTGCCGATGGCTTCGGTCATCCACGGCTTCATCTACAACAAGGACGCCTTCGACAAGCTCGGCATCAAGGTGCCGACGACCAATGAGGAGTTCTACGCCGCGCTCGACAAGATCAAGGCCGACGGCACCTACATTCCGATGGCGATGGGCACCAAGGATCTCTGGGAAGCCGCGACCATGGGGTACCAGAACATCGGCCCGAACTACTGGAAGGGCGAGGAAGGCCGCCTGGCGCTGATCAAGGGCGAGCAGAAGCTGACCGACCCGCAGTGGGTCGAGCCCTTCAAGGAACTGGCCAAGTGGAAGGACTATCTCGGCGACGGCTTCGAGGCGCAGACCTATCCGGACAGCCAGAACCTGTTCACGCTCGGCCGCGCCGCCATCTACCCGGCCGGCTCGTGGGAAATCGGCCTGTTCAACACGCAGGCGCAGTTCAAGATGGGCGCGTTCCCGCCGCCGGTGCAGAAGGCCGGCGACACCTGCTACATCTCCGACCACACCGATATCGGCATGGGCCTCAATGCCGCGTCGAAAAACGCCGATGCGGCCAAGACCTTTCTGTCCTGGGTGGCCTCGCCGGATTTCGCCACCATCTACGCCAACGCACTGCCGGGCTTCTTCAGCCTGAACAACACCCCGGTGACGATGGAAGACTCGCTGGCACAGGAATTCGTCTCCTGGCGCGGCAAGTGCAAGTCGACGATCCGCTCGACCTACCAGATCCTGTCGCGCGGCACGCCGAACCTCGAGAACGAGACGTGGGTTGAATCGGCCAACGTCATCAACGGCACCGACACGCCGGAAGCTGCCGCCAAGAAGCTGCAGGACGGCCTCGACAGCTGGTACAAGCCGGCGAAGTAAGGCTCGGCGAAGCGTTGTCTCCCCCCTTGAGGGGGAGATGTCGCCGAAGGCGACAGAGGGGGTCGGTCGAGGCAGGCCGCGGCTTGATCGTTGCTGAAAGGCACGGTCGAACGACGCTGGCGCGCTGCCTCGGCCGACCCCACCCGCCTCGCTTCGCGAGGCACCCTCCCCTCGAGGGGGGAGGGAGACGCCGCGCTCTTTTTGCCGGCAATTGCAAGAACCTGATCGGCGGGGACCGAACTCATGGCCGCAACACCGAAAAGACCGTTCCGCTGGCACATCGGCGTCTTCCTGGCGCCGGCGTTGCTGGTCTATACGGCGATCATGATCCTGCCGCTGGCCGGCACGCTGCAGCTCTCCCTGTTCCGCAACATCAACCAGTCGCAGGTGTTCGTCGGGCTGGAGAACTTCCGCATGCTGTTCGGCGATCCCAACTGGTCGGTCAATTTCTGGAACGCGCTCAGAAACAATGTCTGGTTCTTCATCATCCACATGCTCGTGCAGAACCCGATCGGCGTCCTTTTGGCCGCACTTCTGTCCAGCCCCAGATTGCGGTTTTCCGCCTTCTACCGCACGGCGATCTTCGTGCCGACGATCCTGTCCTTCGTCATCGTCGGCTTCGCCTGGAAGCTGATCCTGTCGCCGCTATGGGGCGTGGCGCCGCATATGATGGATCTCGTCGGCCTCAAAAGCCTGTTCACGCCATGGCTCGGCAAGGCGCAATATGCGTTGACCGCGCTCAGCCTGATTTCGGTGTGGCAGTTCGTCGGCATCCCGATGATGCTGATCTACGCGGCACTGCTGTCCATTCCCGAAGAGGTGATCGAAGCGGCCGAATGCGACGGCATCACCGGCATGGCGCAATTCTGGAAGATCAAGCTGCCGCTGATCCTGCCGTCGATCGGCATCATCTCGATCCTGACCTTCGTCGGCAATTTCAACGCCTTCGACCTGATCTACACCGCGCAAGGCGCGTTGGCCGGACCGAACTATTCGACCGATATCCTCGGCACTTTCCTCTACCGCGCCTTCTTCGGCTTCCAGCTGCAGGTCGGCGATCCCAACATGGGCGCGGCGATCGCCACGATGATGTTCCTGATCATTCTTGGCGGCGTCTGCGTTTATCTGTTCCTCGTACAGACGCGCTTGCGTCGCTATCAGTTCTGAGGCGCGACATGAGCACGGCAACCCGTTCGCTGCCCCGCACCATCGGCGCCCATGCGATCCTTTTGACCTACACCGCTATCGCGCTGTTTCCGGTGATCCTCGTGGTGATGAATTCGTTTAAATCCCGCGCGGGCATCTTCGGCGCGCCGCTGACGCCGCCGACGCCGAAAACCTTCGACCTGATCGGCTACAGCACGGTGATCGGCCAGGGCGACTTCATCCACTATTTCCAGAACAGCCTCGTCGTCACCGTCGCCTCGCTGTTCTTCGTGCTTTTGTTCGGCGCAATGGCGGCGTTTGCGCTGTCGGAATACCGCTTTCGCGGCAACTCACTGATGGGGCTCTACCTCGCGCTCGGCATCATGATCCCGATCCGCCTCGGCACCGTCGCCATCCTGCAGCTTATGGTGGCGAGCGGACTGGTCAACACGCTGACGGCGCTCATTCTGGTCTATACGGCGCAAGGCCTGCCGCTCGCCGTCTTCATCCTGTCGGAGTTCATGAAGCAGGTCTCCGACGATCTGAAGAATGCCGGGCGCATCGACGGACTGTCCGAATACACCATCTTCTTTCGGCTGGTACTTCCGCTGGTCAGGCCATCGATGGCAACGGTCGCCGTCTTCACCATGATCCCGATCTGGAACGATCTGTGGTTTCCGCTGATCCTGGCGCCGTCGGAGGAGACCAAGACGGTGACGCTCGGCGCCCAGCTGTTCCTCGGCCAGTTCATCACCAATTGGAATGCGATCCTGGCCGCGCTGTCGCTGGCGATCATGCCGGTGCTGATCCTCTACGTCATCTTCTCGCGGCAACTGATCCGCGGCATTACTTCGGGAGCGGTCAAGTGAAAGAGGGAATCAAGTCTGTCGCCGGCGTGCGTATCACCCCACCCGGCGCTTCGCGCCGACCTCCTAATCAAGGGGAGGTAGGGCGCCAACATGTCGGGGGGCAAAATGGCCATGCGGGAAATCTCCCGACGGCGGTGACGGCGCCAGCCACTTACCTCCCCTCGATGGGGAGGTCGGCGCGCAGCGCCGGGGGGGGTGACGCGACCGCGACGAGAGCAACTCGAATACCGGAGTGGTCAGGTGAGTTCTGAAAAACCCCTTCGCATTGTCGTCGCCGGCCTCGGCAATATGGGCCGCAGCCACGCGCTGG